>DASTJE010000194.1:0-18691 GCA_035716845.1 Burkholderiaceae bacterium | reverse complement strand
TGCGCGCCCATGCCGAGCGCGGCGTCGCCCAGGTTGCCCAGCCCCAGCAGGCCCGAGATCAGCGAGGCGCCCACGCGGGTGGCCGCCGTCTTGCCCATGCGCTCGCGCGCGTGCTCGCGCAGCGCGTGCGCCATCTCGTGGCCCATGATCATGGCCACCTCGTCGTCGGTGAGCTGAAGCTGCGCCAGGATGCCGTAGTAGAAGGCGATCTTGCCGCCGGGCATGCAGAAGGCGTTCAGGTCGCGGCTGCCCAGCAGGTTGACCTCCCAGCGCCACTGGCGTGCGCGCTCGTTCCAGGCGTAGGTGTGCGGGATGATGCGCTGCGCGATGAAGCGCAGGCGCTGCACCTGCGGGTGGCTGTCGGGCGCCAGGGCGCGCTTGCCCGAGGCCTCGCGCGTCATCTGCGCGTACTGCTGCGCGGCGGCCTGCTCCACCTGCTCGGCCGGCACCAGCTTGGTGAACTTGCTTTCCTTGCCGACCTCGCGCCGCAGCCCCTCGTCGACGTCGGCCGGCTGGGCCCAGGCCGGCAGCGCGGCCGTCGCCGCACCGCCGGCCAGTGCCGCGGTGAACAGGCGTCGCCGGTGCAGCGCGCAGCGGCAGCCGGCCGTGTGCACCGCGAGGCGGGCGTCGGTCACGAACTCGGCGTCATCACGCATGGCAGTCGACCCTCACGAGCATCCAGGCTTCAAGCTTCGAGCGCGCGCACCGGCGCGCGCAGCCACCAGAGCATCGCCAACGCCGGCAGCGCCAGCACGGTGGACACGACGAAGAACGTGGGCCAGCCGATGCTCTCGGCCAGCACGCCGGCCAGCGGTCCCACCCACACCCGCCCCACCGAGGCGAAGGCCGACAGCAGCGCGAACTGCGTGGCGGAGAAGCGATTCTGGGTCAGGCTCATCAGGAAGGCGACGAAGGCCGCGGTGCCCATGCCGCCCGAGAGGTTCTCGCCGGCCACCGCCAGCAGCAGCGCACCGTCCACCGGGGTGGCGGCGGCGAGCTTGACGAAGCCCCAGTCGAAGGCCGGCAGCGTGAGCGCCCCCAGCGAGCCCTTGCCGCCGACCGCCAGCCACCAGAAGCCGAGGTTGCTGGCCAGCTGCAGCACGCCGAACAGCAGCAGCGCGCGCCACAGGCCGAGCTTGAGCATCAGCGCGCCGCCGGCCAGCGCGCCGGCGATCGTCAGCCACAGCCCGAGCACCTTGTTGACCACGCCCACCTCGGCCGGGGTGTAGGCCATGGCCTTGAGCAGGAAGGGCGTCATCAGCGAGCCGGCGAAGGCGTCGCCCAGCTTGTAGAGCACGATGAACACGAGGAAAGCCGTCGCGCCCGGCTGCGCGAAATAGCTGGCCAGCCCCGACAGCAGGGTCTCGAAGCGCGCGCGCCGCGCCGCCCAGGCCGCCAGCGGCAGCGTCAGCGCCAGGCCGGCCAGCAGCGCCGCCAGGTCGGCCCAGCGTCCCTGCAGCGCCACCGGCAGCGTGCTGCCGGTCCACAAGGGGGCGAGTGCGCGGTGGGCCAGCGGCGCCAGCGCGCGATCGGTGATGAAGTAGCCCAGCGCGACGGCGGCGATCACCGCCAGGAAGCCCAGCACGTCGTGGCGCGGCACGCTGCGCGGCGTGGCCGAGGCCGGCAGCGCCGGCAGCACGCTGGCCGACAGCACGGCCGCGCCGGCCATCAGCGCGGCCATGACGCGGTAGACCTCGGGCCAGCTCCAGCCGCCGCCTTGCTGCGCGTCGGTCCAGATCAGCGCGATGCCGCCCGACAGGATCATCGCGGCGCGGTAGCCGGCGATGTTGAGCGAGGCGCCCAGGCCGCGTTCGTGCGCGGGCAGCAGGTCGGTGCGGTAGGCGTCGATCACCACGTCCTGCGAGGCCGAGACGAAGGCCACCGCGACGGCCAGCAGCGCGAAGGCCTGCGTCGCGCCGGCCGGCGGCGTGGCGGCCATCAGCAGCAGCAGCCCGCCCAGCGCCAGCTGCGTCGCCACCAGCCAGCCGCGCCGCCGGCCCAGCCAGGGCAGGTCGAAGCGGTCCATCAGCGGCGCCCACAGGAACTTGAAGGTGTAGGGCAGGCCCACCAGCGACAGGAAACCGATGGTGGCCACGTCCAGGCCCTCCATCGACAGCCAGGCCTGCATGGCCTGGCCGGTCAGCGCCAGCGGCAGGCCGCTGGCAAAACCCAGCAGCACGACCACGGCGGCGCGGTGCCAGGCCGCCAGCCGGCCGCCCGGCGTGCCGGCGGCCGCCGGGCTCGGGGGCGTGGGAAGCATCGCGGGATTCTAGGGAGCGCCCCGGCAACGCCGCCGGAAGGAGGGCATCAGCGCGGCGCGCTCGCCGCCGCCGGGCCGATGCCCTGCCGGTAGATCGACTGCGCCAGCGCGAGCAGCCGCTCCTTGGGCAGCGCCCCCACCAGCGCATAGCCGGCGCCGGCCTCGACCCAATAGAACAGGCCGAGCTCGCCCTGGCGCTCGAAGCGGAACGCGGTGGGCGCGTCGGCCTCGGGCTTGCGCAGGTAGACGGTCACGCGCTCCTTGGTGTCGCGGTTCTCGTACATCAGCTGCGCGCTCTTGCCGCCGGCGTCGGGCAGCAGGCGCCCACCCATCAGCTCGAAGCCGGCGTCGCGCAGGTCGAACAGCTTGACCGGCACGTCGATGCGCCGCGTCAGCCAGCGCGAGAGGTGCTCCTCCTGCGCGCGCACCTCCACCGGATGGCGCGGCTCGGGCACGTAGACGCTGTGCGCGTAGGCGGCACGCTGCACCCAGCCCGCTGGCGTGCCGGCCTGCGCGATGGCCACGCGGGGGGCCTGCCACTGCCAGGCGAGCGCCGCGCCGATCACGCCGCCGGTGGCCAGCAACGCGGCGGCCATCGCCGCACGCGCCCACGCGGTCGCCGTGCGTGGCGGCGCGAGCCCCAGGGCCGCGCGCGCCAGGCGCGGCGGCACCGGCTCGGCGAGCACGGGGTCGAAGCGCGCGCGCAGCGCATCGCGGTCGGCGGCGAGCAGGCGCACCCGCGCCGCCGCCTCGGGCTGCGCCTGCAGCCAGGCAGCGATGCGCTCGCGCGTGGAGGCGTCGAAGGCGCCGTCGAGCCAGGCGCTGAGGTCGGTGTCGGTGAAGTCGGGGCGTTCGGGTGTCATGGCGGCTTCCCTTCACACCACGCGGCGCAGGCCGGGGCGCGCGCCGTCGGCCGGCCGCGGGGCCCCGGCGTCGAGCCACTCGCGCAGGGCCGCGCGGGCGCGGCTGACGCGCGACATCACGGTGCCGGCGGGCACCTGCAGCACCTCGGCCGCCTCCGCATAGCTGAGCTGCTCGACCGCCACCAGCATCAGCGCACTGCGCTGGTCGCCCGACAGCCGCGCCAGCGCCGCGCTGAGGTCGAGCTGCAGCCCCAGGTCGGGCTCGCTGCGGTGGGTGCGGTCCAACGCCTCGGACAGCTGATCGGGCGCCAGCACGTCGAGGCGGCGCTCGCGCCGCACGGCGTCGAGGAAGGCGTTGTGCGCGATCGCCAGCAGCCACAGCACGAGCTCGCGCCGCGGGTCGTACTGGCCCCAGTGCACCAGCGCGCGCTCGAGCGCCGTCTGCACCAGGTCGTCGGCCGCGCCGGCGTCGAACACCAGCGAACGCGCGTAGCGGCGCAGGCGCGGGATGGCGCCGACGAGCTGCTGGCGGAAGGCGGGCGGGGCGTTCACCTGGAGATTACGCGCGAGGTGGCGCCCTCATTCCGCCGGCACGTCGATGTAGCGCCAGATGTCGCGCATGAAGGGGTGTCGCCAGTAGTGTCGGGTGCCCGGCTGCACCACGTCGAGATAGACCCGGTGGGCGTGCACCTTGTACGGCATGTAGGCCACGAGCATGTCCTTGGCGCGGCGCATCACGGCCTCGCGTTCGGGTCCGTCGGGCAGGGTCAGTTGCCGTTCGTACAGGCGGTCGAACGCCGGCAACGCGAAGCGCGGGTCGTTGGCCTCGCTGGCGTTCGGGCCGTAGGCGATGCCGAGGAAGAAGCCGCCGTCGGGCGAGCCTCCCGCCCAGGAGTAGCCCCACATCATCAGCGTGCCGGCGCGGCTGCGCTTGAGCAATTCGGGCCAGGTGGCGATCTCGAACTCGATCTTCAGGCCGACCGCGTCCATGCAGCGCTTCCAGAGATCGTTCTGGATGCGCGAGCGCTGGTCGGCCAGCGAGGCCAGGCGCAGCACGAGCGGCTGGCCGTCGGGTTGTTCGCGCCAGCCGTCGCCGTCACGATCCACGTAGCCGTACAGGTCCAGCAGCGCCTTGGCCCGGGCCGGGTCGTAGCTGCTCATCTCGCTGCGATAGGCGGCGTCGTAGCCGGTGGTGAACGGCGCGATCGTCGACTGCGCGATCAGCGCGGCACCGCCGTACACGCGCTGGATGTAGGCGTGGCCGTCGAGTGCGAGGCCGACCGCGCGGCGCAGGGCCACCTTCTCCGGCGTGTAGCCACCCACCAGGGGGTGCTCCATGTAGAAGAAGGTCATCACCATGTCGGCCTGCAGCGCGGTCTGCAGGCGCACGCCGCGCTTGGCCAGGAAGGGCGCCAGGCGCCCGCCCGGTGCCGCCATGCCGACGAAGGGGCCGGGCACGCGCAGGAACGCATAGTCGCCGTTGAGGAAGGACAGCCAGCGCGGCTGCTCCTCCTCGACGACGTCGATCACCACCTCGTCGACCAGCGGCAGCGTCCGGCCCGCGAGCGAGGCCGCGATCTCGCGCGCGATCGGCTCGTCGGCCGGCGTGCCGTCGTAGCGTTCGCCGCGCCAGGTCGGCGAACGCTCGAGCACGATGCGCGAGGCGCGGCGCCAGCTCTTGAGGCGGAACGCTCCGGTGCCCACGGGATGCGCACCGATCTCGTCGCCGTAGAACTCGACGACCTCGCGTGCGATGGGGTACAGGCCCGTCAGGGTGTAGGCGAAGCGCGGGTTGGGCACGCCCAGCGTGATGCGCAGCGTCCAGCGGTCGAGCGCGCGCACGCCCTCGACCTCGGCGTCGTAGTCGAACGGTCGGCGCGACTCGAGCGCGCGGCGCCGCTGTTCGGCGAGGCCCGGAAGCTTGAGCGTCTCGAAGACGTAGAGGTCGCTCGAGTTGTACTTGGGGTCGTAGAAGCGCTTGAGGCCGTAGACGTAGTCGGCCGCGGTCAGCTCGCGGCGGCGCCCCTTGAAGGCCGGGTCGTCGCTGAAGTGGATCCCCGGCCGGATGCGCAGCGTGAACTGCCTGCCGTCCGCGGACACCTCGGGCAGTGCCTCGGCGGTGGCCGGGACCAAGCGTGCCGGGCGGGCCAGGTAGTCGTACGTGAGGGGCGCCTCGAAGATGTGGCCGAGGATGTCGCCGGTGTTCAGGTCGCTGTTGGTCTGCGGCGGGTCGAGAACGGTTTCGGGCGAGACGATCGGCAGCCGCAGGACCTTGCGGCCGGTGGGCGCCGCGATGCCGGCCTCGGCGACGCCCGCCAGTGCCGCCGCGCTGCCCAGGCGAAGCCAGTCGCGGCGGCGGAAGGCGCTCATCCGGCGGGGCTCGGCTCAGCGCCTGCTGGCCGGCCGGACGGTGGTGTCGATGTCCACCAGGTGCCACCACTCGTTCCAGAACACCGGGCGCCGGTAGCCCACCAGCCAGGGGTGCCAGAGGTCGGCCTGGATGCGGTGCACCAGGTTGCGGTAGGGCATGTAGGCGGTGGCCAGCAGCTTGCCCTGACGGAACAGCTCCAGGCGTTCCGGGCCGTCGGGCAGCACCTGCATGCGCTCGTAGATCGCGTCGAACGCCGGCAGCCTGAAGCGCGCCAGGTTCTGCCCGCCGGACTGCGGCCCGTGCAGGCGCGCGAACGACCCCTGCCCGTCGCTGCCCGCGGCCGAGCTGCCGAGCGTCCAGACCTGCAGCTTGCCCGCGCGCGCCTTCTTCAGGTTCTCGGCCCACTGGCTGGTCTTGATCTCGGTGCGCACGCGGATCGCATCGAGGTTCTTCTTCCACACGGTGTCGAACTCGCGATAGATCTGGTCGGGCGAGGTGGCGTACTCGAGCACCAGGGGCTTGCCGTCGGGCAGGTCGCGCCAGCCGTCGCCGTCGCGGTCGACGTAGCCGTACATGTCCAGCAGGGCCTTGGCGCGCGCCGGGCTGTACTCGCTCATCTCGCTCTTGAACGCCGGGTCGTAGCCGCTGGTGTGCGGCACGACGGGCGATTGCGCCGGGATCGCCTGGTTGCGGTAGATCCCGATCTGGGCCTCGATGTCCTGCGCCAGCGAGATCGCGCGCCGCAGCGCGATCTTTTCCGGCGTGTAGCCGCCCACCACCGGATCGTCCATGTTGAAGTACAGCAGCGTGACGTCGGAGTTGACGCGGCGGCTGAAGCGGATGCCGCGCTTGGCCAGGTTGGGGGCCAGCTTGCCGTTGGGCAGGGCCTGCGGCACGAACTCGGAGGGCAGCGGCGACGCGGTGGTGCCCAGGATGTCGATGTCGCCGTTCAGGAAGGTCAGCCAGCGCGGCTGCGACTCCTGGATGATCGTGACGTGCACCTCGTCGACCATCGGCAGGCGGCGGCCCTTGAACTTCGCCAGGATGGCCTGGCCCTCGGCGTCGTCGGCGGCGGGCTCGGCGTCGTACAGCACCTCGCGGTACTCGGGGTTCCTCTCGAGCACGACGAGCGAGCTGCGCCGCCATTGCTTGAGGCGGAACGGCCCGGTGCCCACCGGGTGGGCGTCGATCTTGTCGCCGTAGAACTCGACCACCTCGCGCGCCTGCGCGCCCAGCAGGTCGGAGCCGGCCAGGCCTTCGGCGAAGCGGGGCCGCGGCTCCTTGAGCCTGAAGCGGATCGTGTAGCGGTCGAGCGCCTGGATGCCCTCGATCCTGGCGTCGTAGTCGAACGGCTTCTTGCCGTCGAGCGCGGCCTTTCGCGCCTCGGCCAGACCCACGTAGCCGGTGGACTCCAGGCCGCCCCAGAGCGGGCTCTTGTTGGCGGGGTCGGCGATGCGCTGGTACGGGTAGACGAAGTCCTGCGCCGTCACCTCGCGCCGGACGCCCTTGAACGCCGGGTCGGAGGCGAAGTAGATGCCCGGCCTGACCTTGACCGTCCACTCGCGGTAGTCGTCCGAGTGCGTCGGCATGCCCTCGGCAATGAGCGGCTTGACCTTGATCGGCCGCGCCAGGTGGTCGTACTGGTAGAGCGCCTCGAAGATGTGCGGCGTGACGGTGCGCGAGTACAGGTCGTTGATCTTGGCCGGGTCGAAGCTGGTCTCGGCCGAGCGGAAGCCGATGCGCAGGATCTTCTTCGCCGCGGTCGAGGCGGACGGCGCGGCATCGGCTTGCGCCAGCGCCGCGCCGGCGCACGAGAGGCCGAGCGCCAGGCCGACGGCAAGGGAGCGGATCAAGGGTGTCATGGCCGTGTGCGGTCCGAGGATGGGGCGGGTCAATGCGGGCGCGCCGGCGCCTGCGCGGCGTCGACGTCGACGTACTTCCAGAACTCGCGCACCGCGATGTTGCGGTGGTAGCCGCGAACCCAGGGCTGGGCGATGTCGGTCCAGATGCGGTGCACGTGCACCTTGTACGGCATGTAGGCGATCAGCAGCTTCTTCGCCTCGGTCATGAGCGCCAGGCGCTCGGGGCCGTCGGGCAGCTCGCGCTGGCGCTCGAAAAGGGCGTTGAAGGCCGGCAGGTCGAAGCGGGCGTGGTTGGCTCCGCCCTTGTTGGGGCCGTAGCCCAGCTCGAGGAACCCTTGACCGTCGAGCCCCGCCGTGCTCCAACCATGGCCCCACATCATCAGTTTGCCGGCGCGCGAGCTCTTCAGGTTCTCGGGCCACTTGGCGATCCGGAATTCGATGCGCACGCCCAGGGCGTCCATGTTCTTCTTCCAGCGTTCGATCAAGGCCCGGCTTTGCTGGTCGGGCTGGCTCGCGTAGTCGAGCACCAGCGGCTGACCGTCGGGCTGGTCGCGCCAGCCGTCGCCATCGCGGTCGACGTAGCCGTGCAGGTCGAGCAGGGCCTTGGCGCGCGCCAGGTCGAAGTCGCTCATCTCGCTCTTGAAGCCGGGTTCGTAGCCGAAGCCGTGCGGCCCGATCAGTGACTGTGCCGGGATCGCCTGTCCGCCGCGCACGAGGCGGATCTCCTTGTCGACATCGACAGCCAGCGAGATCGCGCGCCGCAGCGCCACCTTGTGCGGTTCGTAGCCACCGACGACCGGATTCTCCATCGCGAAGTAGGACAACGCGACGTCAGAGCGCACATAGCGCACCGGCTGCACGCCCCGCTTGGCCAGATTGGGCGCCAGCTTGCCGTTGGGCAGCGCAAGCTGGACGAACTCGGGCGGCACCTCCTCGATGACATCGTGCTCGCCGTTGAGGAAGGCCAGCCAGCGCGGCTGGTTCTCCTCGACGATCGAGACCTCGACGCGGTCGACGAGCGGCAGGCGCCGGCCCTTGAACTGCGCGGCGACCGCCTGCAGCCGCGCCGCGTCCGCGGCCGGATGCTCGTCGTAGCGCACCTCGCGGTAGACGGGGTTGCGCTCGAGGACGATGCGCGAGCTGCGCTTCCAGTGCGCGAGTCGGAACGGCCCGGTGCCCACCGGGTGCTCCATGATCCTGTCGCCGTAGTGCTCGACGACTTCGCGCGCCACGGCGCCGCTGCTCGAGGGGTCGGTCAGCAGGTGGAGCAGGCGCGGATTGGCGATGGCGGTGCGGATCTGGAAGGTGTAGCGGTCGAGCGCGCGCAGGCCCTCGACCGGGCGGTCGTAGTCGAAGGGCTTCTTCGCCTCCAGGCCTTCGCGGCGCAGCTCCGACAGGCCGAGGATCCTGAGGTTCTCCAGCGCGTACAGGTTGCCGCTCTTCCAGCGCGGGTCGAAGTGGCGCTTGAGCGAATAGACGTAGTCCTCGGCCACCAGCTCGCGCCGCCGGCCCTTGAACGCCGGGTCGTCCGCGAAGTAGATGCCCGGCTTCAGGCGCACCGTGAAGGTCTTGAAGTCGGGGCTGATCTCGGGCATCGCCGCGGCGGTGTTGGGCCGCATGCGCGCCGGCTGCGCCAGGAACTCGAACTCCAGCGGCGCCTCGAAGATGTTGGCGATGATCGTGTTCGAGTACAGGTCGGTGACCTGCGGCGGATCGAAGCCCGTCTCGGCAATGCGGAACGCGTAGCGCAGCACCTTGGCGGGTGGCGCCGGATCGGCCTGGCCCGGGCTCTGTGCCGAGGGGCTGCCGCAGAGCAGCGCCAGGCTCGTGGCCAGCGCCAGCAGCGGGGTGGGTGTCATGGCTCGGGTGTGAGCGGCTCGAAGGCCGGCAGTCTAGCCAGACGCACGCCGGCAGCGCGCCACGGGCTAATGCGGGGGAACCCGCGGACGCAACGGCCCTACACTCGCGCGTCCCAAAAAGACGAACGCATCCGACATGGCGGCCTACCTCATCAGGCGCCTGTGGCAAATGGTGCCGACCCTGGTCGGCGTCGTGCTGCTGGTGTTCTTTCTCTTCAAGTACTTCGGCGGCGATCCCGCCGAGATCCTGGGCGGCCTGAATGCGACCGCCGAGCAGATCGCGGCCATCCGCCAGACCCTGGGGCTGGACCAGTCGGTGTGGGTGCAGCTGGGCATCTACCTGAAGAGCATCGTCAGCTTCGACTGGGGCAAGAGCTGGGCCACCAACGAAGCGGTGAGCAACCTGTTCGCCTCGCGGCTGCCGGCGACGCTGACGGTGATGATCCCGATCCTGGTGCTCGACGTGCTGCTGGCGCTGCCGATCGCGATGTGGGTCGCCTACCGGCGCGGCTCGCTCGCCGACCGCACGATCATGGTGATCACGACGGTGGCGCTGTCGATCAGCTTCCTCGTCTACATCATCGTCGGCCAGTACCTGTTCGGCTTCCAGCTGGGCTGGTTCCCCGTGCAGGGCTGGAGCGACAGCGTGTGGACCAACATCGGGACCTACGTGCCGCTGCCGGTGCTGCTGGCGGTGATGGTGGGCCTGGCGCCGCAGACGCGCCTGTACCGGACCTTCTTCCTCGACGAGCTGGGCCACGACTACGTGCGCACCGCGCGCGCCAAGGGGCTGACCGAGCGCCAGGTGCTGTTCAAGCACGTGCTGCGCAACGCGATGATCCCGATCCTGACCAACGTCGGGCTGGCGCTGCCCGGCATCTTCGTCGGCTCGTTCCTGATCGAGGTCTTCTTCTCGATCCCGGGCCTCGGCCGCGAGGTGCTGCTGGCGGTCAATCGCAGCGACTACCCGGTGATCCAGGCGGTGACGGTCTACCTGGCGGTGATCACGATGGTGATCAACCTGATCGTCGACCTGTGCTTCAAGCTGGTCGATCCCAGGGTGGTGCTGAAATGAGCGCGCTCGCCAATGCCCAGGGTGGCGCCGCGGCGGTCGAGCACAGCGAGGGCGTCTGGCATGCCGCGTGGCGGCGCTTCAAGACCGACCGCGTCGGCCTCGTCTCGGCGGCCATCGTGATCGTCTTCGTGCTGCTGATCGTGCTCACGGCCACGCGCCTGGTGGCCAGGGACTGGCAGAAGGAGGTCGGTGTCGCGCACGCGCCGCCGACCTTCGTCGGGCCGCAGCCGCCCGAAGCCGTCGGCGCGATCGAGACCCCCAAGGGCCCGAACGTCGATCTGTCGGCGATCGACCCGCTGGCGCCGCGCTACAAGGAGTGGGACGAACGCGCGGCGAAGTTCAAGACCGAAGAGGTGGTGAAGCGCCAGACCCTGCCGCTGGGCGGCGACCGTTTCGGCCGCGACGTGCTCGCCAAGGTGCTGCAGGGCACCCAGATCTCCGTCTTCGTCGGCCTGGCCGCGGCCTTGCTGGCCACCGGCATCGGCACGCTGCTGGGCGCGCTGTCGGGCTATTTCGGCGGCCGGGTCGGCGACTTCCTGGAGTGGCTCTATAACGTGTTCGAGGCGATCCCGGGCATCCTGCTGATCTTCGCGTTCGCCGCGGTGTTCGGGCGCGGCATCACGACCGTGGTGCTGATCCTGGGCCTGACCGGCTGGTCGGGCCTGTACCGCCAGGTGCGCGCCGAGTTCATCAAGCACCGCAGCCGCGAGTACGTGCGCTCGGCCGAAGCGATCGGCGCGTCCGACTTCTCGCGCATGTTCCAGCACATCCTGCCCAACGTCAGCCACGTCGTGCTGGTGCGCATGAGCCTGCTGGTGGTGGGCTTCATCAAGGCCGAGGTGATCCTGTCGTACCTCGGCCTGGGGGTGGGCGTCGAGGACGTCTCCTGGGGCACGATGCTGGCCGACGCGCAGAGCGAGCTGGTGCTCGGCCACTGGTGGCAGCTGGCCGCTGCGACGGCCTTCATGGCGGTGTTCGTCACGGCCTTCTCCCTGATGACCGATGCGCTGCGCGACGCGCTCGATCCCAAGCTGCGCGGACTGGAGTGAGGCCATGACCCTGCTCTCCATTCAAGACCTGCGCGTCGCCTTCCGCATGGGCAAGGTCGGCGGCGTGATGCAGCGCGCCGAGGCCGTCAAGGGCGTGAGCTTCGACATCGCCGAGAACCAGACCGTGGCGCTGGTGGGCGAATCCGGCTCGGGCAAGAGCGTGACCGCGATGTCGGTGCTCAACCTGCTGCCCGACAACAGCGAGCGCAGCGGCAAGATCCTCTGGCGCGGCCGCGACCTGCTGCACCTGCCGCTGGCCGAACTGCAGCACCTGCGCGGGCGCGAGATCGCCTGCGTGTTCCAGGATCCGATGCAGTCGCTCAACCCGGTGTTCACCGTCGGCGACCAGCTCTGCGAGCCGCTCGTGCGGCACATGAAGCTGTCGCGCCGCGCGGCCCTGGAGCGCGCCGAGCAGTGCCTGGTCGAGGTCGGCATGCCCGAACCGAAGCGGCGCCTGGCGGCCTACCCGCACGAGATGTCCGGTGGCCAGCAGCAGCGCGTGATGATCGCCATGGCGCTGGCCTGCGAGCCCAAGCTGCTGATCGCCGACGAGCCGACCACGGCGCTGGACGTCACGATCCAGCGCCAGATCCTCGAGCTCATCGCCGAGCTGCAGCGCAAGCACCGCATGAGCGTGCTGTTCATCAGCCATGACCTGGGCGTCGTCGGCGAGATCGCCGACCGCGTGCTCGTGATGCGCCACGGCATCATCCGCGAGCAGGGTGCGGTGGCCGACATCTTCTCGGCGCCGCAGGATGCCTACACGCGCGCACTGCTGGCGTGCCGGCCGAGCCTGGACGCCAACCCGGCGCGCCTGGCGGTGATCGACGACCACATCGCGGGCCGTCCGGCGCAGGCCGCGCCCACGCCCAAGGACCCGAACGCGCCGGTGGTGCTCGAGGTCCGTGCGCTCAACAAGAGCTTCTGGATCAGGACCGGCTTGTTCGGCCGCCGCGAGTTCAGGGCCGTGCGCGACGTCAACTTCCAGCTGCGGCGCGGCCATACGCTGGGCGTGGTCGGCGAGTCGGGATCGGGCAAGACGACGATGGGCCTGGCGCTGCTGCGCCTGCACGAGCCCAACACCGGCCCGATGTCGGGTGAGGCGATCTTCGACGGCAGGAACCTGCTCACGCTGCCCGACGCCGAGCGCCAGCCGGTGCGGCGGCGCATCCAGGTCGTGTTCCAGAACCCCTACGCCAGCCTGAACCCGCGCTTCACCATCGGCCAGACATTGATCGAGCCGATGGCCATCCACCGCATCGGCGCCGACACCGCCGAGCGCGAGATGCGCGCGCGCGCGCTGCTGGGCAAGGTCGGCATGGACGACAAGGCCTTCGGCAAGTATCCGCACGAGTTCTCGGGCGGCCAGCGCCAGCGCATCGCCATCGCGCGCGCGCTCACGCTCAATCCCGAGGTGCTGGTGCTCGACGAGGCGGTGAGCGCGCTGGACGTCTCGGTGCAGGCGCAGGTGCTCAACCTGCTCAAGGACTTGCAGGACGAGCTCGGGCTGGCCTACATCTTCATCAGCCACGACCTGGCGGTGGTGCGCTTCATCAGCGACGAGGTGCTGGTGATGAAGGACGGCGAGGTGGTCGAGCAGGCCAGCGCCGAGCAGATCCTGGCCGCCCCGCGCCAGGAGTACACGCGCCGTCTGCTGGCCGCCGTGCCGCGCGGCTGGCAGGGCGCGGCCTGACGCTGCAACGACGGTCAACGCCGGATACAGACGGCCGACGCCCGGCGGCGCCCTTGTAACGCGCTGTGGCCCGGGCCGCCGCGTTGCGGCGCCCACGTCGCACCGTGCGTGAAGGGCGTCACGGCGCTGGACGCGCCGGGGCCCGGCATGAAAGCTGCGTCGACTCGCGCGTCCCATTGATTCGTCGATGCGGCCCGCCGCGGCCGCCGGAGTGCCTGCCATGCGTCCCGCCGTCCGATCCTCCCGTCTGCGCCCGAGCGCCTCCCATGGCGGCGCCGTGTCGTCCCTGCTGCGCCTGTCGACCGCCTCGCGCATGCCGCCGGCGGCAGCCATCGACGACTGGATCGGCCGCGTCTCGCGCCCGGCGGCGCTCGACGAAGCACCCTCGACGGCGGCGGGCAGCGCGTCCCTGGTGACCCGCCTGTGGCCGAGCGTCGACGTGACGGCGCGCGGCTGAGCGCGGGCACGAGGAGCAACGCCCATGAGCATCCGAACCGCTTCCCAGGCCGCGGCCGCCGCGGCCCGCGACCCGCGGCGCGCCGACCCCACGCCGACCCAGCCCGCACCGCTGGGGCCACCGCGCGTGCTGCAGAACAGCCGCGCACCGGCGCAGCTGAACTTGTTCTTCTTCAAGCGCGGTTGAGCGCGCGCGCCCGGGCACGCCCGGGCACCAAGGTTTCGGACCAAGGTTGACGTCCAAGGGGGACGGGCGCGGCGCCGCCGAAGAGAGCGCGGCAGCGCCACACGGCGTCCCGTCCCCCGGTTTCTTTGCTGGACGCGCCCGGGTCCGCCGCCACCGGGCTTCCCCGCTCGGCGCGGCCACGCGCCCGGCCTAGACTGGCTGCTCCGACAACAACAAGAGGAGCGGCACGATGGCATCGATGTTTTCCTGGCGCGAGGTGAGCGCCGCCCCGGGCGCGGTGGTCGCCCCCGACGAGCGGCTGCCCTGGCCGCAGACGGCGGCGCTGGGCCTGCAGCACGTGATCGCGATGTTCGGCGCCACGGTGCTGGCGCCGCTGCTGATGGGGTTCGACCCCAACGTCGCCATCCTGATGAGCGGCATCGGCACGCTGATCTTCTTCGTCGTCACCGGCGGCCAGGTGCCGAGCTACCTGGGCTCGTCGTTCGCGTTCATCGGCGTGGTGATCGCCGCCACCGCCTACGCCGGCAAGGGCGGTAATGCCAACATCGGCGTCGCGCTGGGCGGCATCATCGCCTGCGGCGCCTTCTATGCGCTGATCGGCCTGGTCGTGATGGGCACCGGGACCGGCTGGATCGAGCGCCTGATGCCGCCGGTGGTCACCGGCGCGGTGGTGGCGGTGATCGGCCTGAACCTCGCCGGCATCCCGGTCAAGAACATGGCGCCGACCGGTTTCGACGCCTGGATGCAGGCGCTCACCTTCGTGTGCGTCGGCGTGGTGGCGGTGTTCACCGGCGGCATGGTGCAGCGCCTGCTGATCCTGGTGGGCCTGATCGTGGCCAGCGTGATCTACGGCGTGCTCACCAACGGCCTCGGCCTGGGCACGCCGATCGACCTGTCCAGGGTGATGTCCGCGCCCTGGTTCGGCGCCCCGGCCTTCGCGGCGCCGCACTTCGACGCCAACGCGATGCTGCTGATCGCGCCGGTGGCCATCATCCTGGTGGCCGAGAACCTGGGTCACGTGAAGGCCGTGAGCGCGATGACCGGCCGCAACCTCGACCCCTACGTCGGCCGCGCCTTCCTCGGCGACGGCGTGGCCACCATGGTGTCCGGTGCGGCCGGCGGCACCGGCGTGACCACCTACGCCGAGAACATCGGCGTGATGGCGGCCACCAAGATCTACTCGACGGCGATGTTCGTCGTCGCCGCGGGCGTGGCCATCGTGCTGGGCTTCTCGCCCAAGTTCGGCGCGCTGATCCAGGCCATCCCGCTGGCGGTGATGGGCGGCGTGTCGATCGTGGTGTTCGGCCTGATCGCGGCGGCCGGTGCCAAGATCTGGGTCGACAACAAGGTCGACTTCTCCGACAACGCCAACCTGATCGTCGCCGCCGTCACGCTGGTGCTGGGCACCGGCGACTTCACGCTCAAGTTCGGCGGCTTCGCGCTCGGTGGCATCGGCACCGCCACCTTCGGCGCGATCCTGCTGTACGCCCTGCTGGGCCGCCGCAAGAGCTGAACGCCATCGTCACGACCATCACGAAGGAGACCTGCCCATGATCGAGCGCCGTTCGCTGCTCCTGGCCACCTTGTCGCTTGCGCTGCCGTTGGCGGCCGCGGCGCAGGGCGCCTGGCCCGCCAAGCCGGTGCGCATCGTCGTGCCCTTTCCGCCCGCGGGCACCACCGACATCCTGGCGCGCGCGCTGGCCCCCGAGCTGCAGCGCGTGTTCGGTCAGCCCTTCGTGATCGAGAACAAGCCCGGCGCCGGCGGCAACAACGGCAGCGCCGAAGTGGCCAAGGCCGCGCCCGACGGCGCCACCTTTCTGATGGGCACCGTGGGCACCCACGCCATCAACCCGGCGCTCTACCCCAGGATGCCCTACGACCACGTGAAGGACTTCGTGCCCGTCACGCTGGTGGCCGGCGTGCCCAACGTGCTGGTGGTCAACCCGGCGCTGGCCCAGAAGTACGGCATCAACACCGTGGCCGACCTGGTGCGCGTGGCCAAGGAGAACCCGGGCAAGCTCAACTTCGCGAGCTCCGGCAACGGCACCTCGATCCACCTGTCGGGCGAGCTGTTCAAGAGCATGACCGGCACCTTCATGGTCCACATCCCCTACCGCGGCTCGGGCCCGGCGCTGATCGACCTGATGGCCGGCAGCGTGGACCTGATGTTCGACAACCTGCCCTCCTCGCTGCCGCACATCCGAAGCGGCAAGCTCAAGGCGATTGCCGTCACCAGCGCGGCGCGCTCGTCGGCGCTGCCCGACGTGCCGACGGTGGAGGAGGCCGGCGGCCCGGCGCTCAAGGGCTACGAGGCGAGCTCGTGGTTCGGCCTGCTGGCCCCGGCCGGCACGCCCAAGGACATCGTCGACCGCGTGCAGGCCGAGAGCGCCAAGGCCCTGGCCACACCGGCGATGAAGGAGCGCCTGCAGTCGCAAGGCGCCATCCCCAGCGGCAACACCAGCGCCGAGTTCGCGCGCTTCATCGCCGACGAGACGGCCAAGTGGGCCAAGGTGGTGAAGGCGTCGGGGGCGAAGGTGGATTGATCCGCCGCCCACCTCGCCGCCTCGCGCGGCCGGGGAATTTATCCTTGCATTTTCAACATTCCATATTGAAAATACAAGGATGTTCAAGCGCCTCGCCGCCGCCCGCATCGAGCAGACCCTGGGCTGGAGCCCGGCCGTGGCCCTGCTCGGGCCGCGCCAGGTGGGCAAGTCCACGCTCGCTCGCGCCATCGCCGAACGCTACCCTGGCGCGCTGATGCTCGATCTCGAGCGCGCACAGGCGCGCGAGCGGCTCGCCAACGCCGAAGCCTTCCTGGCCGCCAACCGCGGCCGCCTGGTGGTGCTCGACGAAGTGCAGTACCTGCCCGGCCTGTTCCAGGACCTGCGCGTCGAGATCGACGCCGAGCGCCGCCCCGGGCGCTTCCTGCTGCTGGGCTCGGCCTCGTTCGCGCTGCTGCGGCAGTCCGAGTCGCTGGCCGGGCGCCTGGCGGTGGTGGACATGGCGCCGCTGCTGCTGCCCGAGGTGACCGACGCCTTCGCCGAGGTGCAGACGCTGTGGCTGCGCGGCGGCTTCCCCGACAGCTACGCCGCGCGCGACGAGGCCGCCTCGCTCGGCTGGCGCGAATCGTTCATCCGCCACCTGCTGGCCACCGACCTGCCGGCGCTGGGCATCGCGGTGGACGCGGAATCGCTGCGCCGCTTCTGGCGCATGGCCGCGCACCTGCACGGCCAGCTCTTCAACGCCTCGGCGGTGGCCACGTCGCTGGGCGTGTCGCAGCCCACCGTCACGCGCTGGCTCGACCACCTGACGCAGGCCCTGCTGCTGCGCCGCCTGGAGCCCTACCACGCCAACCTCGGCAAGCGGCTCGTCAAGTCGGCCAAGGTCTACGTGCGCGACAGCGGGCTGCTGCACAGCCTGCTGGGCCTCCGCGACGTGAACGACCTGCTCGGCCACCCCGGTACCGGCGCCTCGTGGGAAGGCTTCTGCATCGAGCAGATCGCCGGCCTGCTGCCGCCCGGCGCGCAGATGAGCTTCTACCGCACCACCGCGGGCGCCGAACTCGACCTCGTGGTCGAGTTCGGCCGGCGCAAGATCGGCTTCGAGATCAAGTTCTCGTCGGCGCCCAAGGTCGGCAAGGGATTCTGGCAGGCCTGCCGCGACGTGGGCGTGGAGCGTGCCTACGTGGTGGCGCCGGTGGCGCAGGGTTGGGCGATGAAGGTCGAGCCCGGGGCCGCGCCGGTGAGCGTGGTGGGGCCGCTGGAGTTGGCGGGGGTGGTGGCGGGGATGGCCTGAGTGTCGGAGCGCGGCAAGTGCTGGTGCACCACACGGCTCGGGGCGAGGAACCTCGCCGTTCAGCGTCGCCAGCGCGGCAGGCCAGGTGCGATGGCGCTACGTGTTTCGCTTGACGAAGTACACGCGCTCGTGATCTTCGCGCTCCACCACGAAGCCATGGCGAAGGTAGAAGGCGCGCGCTCGGACGTTGACCGCCAGGGTGTGCAGCCTGACGGGCTTTGAACGGGCGCGCGCCATGGCCAGCACCGAGCGAAGGATCCGAGACCCGATGCCGGCAGATCGGTGCGGGGTCAGGAGGTACAGCTTTTCGATGACCACCTCCGAACCGTGCTCGCGAACCGCGGTGATCCCAATGGGCTCGTCGTCGATCACGATGAGCGACTGCCCCGATGGGTCGAAGGCCGCGACATGCTGCGCAGGGTTGCCTGCCGGCGCCCAGGACCCCCACGTCTGCTCTGCGTAGGCACGCATGGCGTCTTCCTCGACGCGGTAGGCAAACGCAGCGTCAGCGGCCGTGGCAGGGCGGAGGGAGTACGTGCATGCAGACACGATGCGGATGCTATTTCAACGCGGCGCAGCCCTCGTACGGCATCCCACCAGATGGGCCTGCGCGCGTCCTGAGCCGACTGCCGGCGGAGCTTCGATACGGCGGCCTGCCCAGCATGTGCGGCGACGCAACATGCCTCGCGCTCAATTGCGAGTTAGCTTGCGCAAGTGGCAGGCTGCACCCCAAAGCAACACGCCACCGATCAGTGTTTTGCCTCCGACCGCTGCAACGAACAGCCACGGCGATCTTTGCCACTCGATCGCACGTGAGAGGCGGCCAAGATAGGCTTGGCCGTTAGCCAGTTCGGTGGCAGCGATGGCCAATAGAGTCAAACCGGTAGCGGCGTAAGCAACTAGCTTCAGGGTTGTCAGCCATCGGGGCGCAACAGGGTCGAAACTGACCCGGTTCTCCGCAGGCGACGCCGGCATGTGGCAGTTGCCGGGCACGAGAGGTTTCAGTGTTACGGACACGCCGCCATCACCTGCGCCACGCTCGCGGTGAGCTTCTTGCCGTAGGGCACGTGCAGGAACTCGTTGGGGCCGTGGGCGTTGCTCTTGGGGCCGAGCACGCCGCACACCATCATCTGCGCCTTCGGGAAGCCCTTGGCCAGCATGCTCATCAGCGGGATCGTGCCGCCCTGGCCGATGAAGCCCACCGGGGCGCCGAACTGCGCG
>DASTJE010000193.1:0-7079 GCA_035716845.1 Burkholderiaceae bacterium | reverse complement strand
ACGCGAATTCGTGATCCAGGAATCGGTGTTCACGCGCTCCGGGGTGGATCGCGTGCTCAAGTTCGCCTTCGAGCAGGCGATGGCGAGGCCACGGCGCAAGCTCACCTCGGCCACCAAGAGCAACGGCATCGCGATCACCATGCCGTACTGGGACGAACGGGTGGCCGAGATGTCCAAGGCGTTCCCGGAGGTCGCGGTGGACCGGTTCCACATCGACATCCTGTCGGCGCATTTCGTGCAGCGACCACAGCAGTTCGACGTGGTGGTGGCCAGCAACCTGTTCGGCGACATCCTGTCCGACCTCGGACCCGCCTGCACCGGGACGATCGCGATTGCACCGTCGGCGAACCTGAATCCGACACGGGAGTGGCCGAGTCTGTTCGAGCCCGTCCATGGATCGGCGCCCGACATCGCCGGCAAGGGCATCGCCAACCCGATCGGCCAGATCTGGGCGGGGGCGATGATGCTCGACTTCCTCGGGCATCGCGACGCCCACGACGCCATCCTGCGCGCCATCGAGACCGTGCTCGAACCCCGGTCGGGGGCGCCGCGCACACCCGATATCGGGGGAACGGCGGGCACCGCCGACCTCGGGCGCGCGATTGCGCACGCCGTGCAGGCGTGAGTCCTTGCGCTCGCGCAGTGGGCGGGGTGTGAAACTGCATAGAATCACGCTCCCCGGTCGGGGTGCGCCGCCTTGACACCCACATGACGCAAGGCTGTAATCTTCCGACCATCTGGATGCCGCACTTGCCGACGTGATCCCGCCCCGTTCGCGGGATCGGCGTGACACAAACGAACCAACCGATTGCCCGAGGGGAACCCCACGTGAACAAGTCTGAATTGATCGACCACATCGCCAGCCAGGCCGACATCTCCAAGGCCGCGGCCACGCGCGCGCTCGAGGCGTTCATCGGTGGCGTCAAGAGCTCGCTGAAGAAGGGCAACAGCGTATCCCTCGTGGGTTTCGGCACCTTCACCGTGACCAAGCGCGCTGCGCGCAGCGGCCGCAATCCTCGCACCGGCGCGGCGATCAAGATCAAGGCCGCCAAGGTGCCGAAGTTCCGCCCCGGCAAGGCGCTCAAGGACGCCCTCTAAGCTATCTGGCGCGGGGGCTCACGACAGGGCCCCGCGCGCACGGCCGGGTGCTTAGCTCAGTTGGTAGAGCGGCGCCCTTACAAGGCGTAGGTCGGCGGTTCGAGACCGTCAGCACCCACCACGCGCGACCCGCGCGTGCTCGGCTAGAATTTTCCGTCGTCGTGTCCGGCCGGCACGGGCGGCGCAGCGAAGGCGAACCTCGGTTCGCCTTCTTGCCATGGGGATCCGCGTGCCCATGGACGGCCTTCCAGCGATTCGGCGCTTGGCGCCAAGGACCCAGTCGATGTTCGAATTCGTCCGCACCCACAACCGGCTCCTCTTCTTCGTGTTGGTGCTGCTGATCTTCCCGTCGTTCGCCTTCTTCGGCGTTCAGGGCTACACGCGCTTCAACGATCCCGCCAGCGCGGCCGTGGCCAAGGTCGATGGCCAGAAGATCACGCGTGCGGAGTGGGACGCGCAGCACAAGCGCCAGGTCGAGGAGATGCGCCAGCGCGCGCCCGGCGTGGACGTCAAGCTGTTCGACACGCCCGAAGCGCGCCGACAGACCCTGGAGGCGCTGATGCGCGAGCGGGTGCTCTTCGCTGCCGTGGCGAGGGCGAATCTCCAGGTGGGCGATGAACGGCTGCTGCGCGAGCTGCAATCGATCCCGCAACTCGCCGCATTGCGGCGCCCCGATGGCACTTTCGATGTCGCCGCGTACAAGGTGATGGTCGAGTCGCAGGGGCGCACGACCGACGCCTTCGAGGCGGGCGTGCGCCAGGAGCTGTCGATGCGCCAGGTTGTTGGTGGCATCGGCGCGACGGTGCCCCCGTCCGCGGCCGCGGCACGACGCGCGCTCGAACCGCTGCTGCAGCAACGCGAGGTCCAGGTGCTGCGCTTCGACGCACGGGAGATGGCCGCCGGCATCAACCCGAGCGACGACGACCTCACTGCCTTCCACAAGGCGCACGAGAACGACTTCCGCACCACGGAGCAGGCGCAGATCGAGTACGTCGTGCTCGATCCTGCCAGCCTCGAGCAGGGCGTGAGCGTCAGCGACGCGGACCTGCGCAAGTACTACGACGAGAACGCGTCGCGCTACACGGTCGCCGAAGAGCGTCGCGCCAGCCACATCCTCATCGCCGCGTCCAAGGACGCGCCGGCTGATCAGCGCAACAAGTCCAAGGCCAGGGCGGAAGCCCTGCTGGCCGACCTGCGCAAGAATCCGGCAGGCTTTGCCGAGGCGGCGAAGAAGAACTCCGACGACACGTTGACGGCCGCGCGCGGTGGCGACCTCGAGTTCAACGGCCGAGGCGGCTTCGCGGCCAAGGCCCAGGAGGACGCGATCTTCGCCATGAAGCCGGGCGAGATCAGCAACGTCGTCGAGACCGAGTTCGGATACCACGTCATCCGGCTCGATGCGGTGCGCGGAGGCGACCGCAAGCCCTTCGAGCAGGTGCGTGCCGAGATCGAGGCCGAGGTCAAGAAGCAGCTGGCGGCCAAGCGCTTTGCCGAGGTGGCCGAGCAGTTCACGAACCTGGTGGCTGCGCAGGCCGACAGCCTGCAGCCCGTGGCCGACAAGCTCAAGCTCAAGAAGCAGCTGACGACGGTGCAGCGCACGCCGGTGCCCGGCGCCACGGGCGTGCTGGCCGCGCCCAAGCTGCTGGAAGCCATCTTCAGCAACGACACCCTGAAGAACAAGCTCAACACCGAGGCGATCGAGGTCGGCGCCAACCAGCTCGCGGCAGCGCGCGTCGTCGAGCACCAGCCCTCGCGCGTGCAGCCGCTGTCCGAGGTCCAGGCCCTGGTGCGTGCCCGCGTGGTCGCGGAGCAGGCGGCGGCGAAGGCGCGCAAGGCCGGCGAGGCGCGCCTGGCCGAGCTGGTCAAGGCGGACAGCACGGCAGGCCTGTCGGCGCCGGTCCTGCTGTCGCGCACCAGCCCGCAGGGCCAGCCGCGGGCGCTCGTCGAGGCCGTGCTGCGTGCGGATGCGGGCAAGCTGCCGCAGTGGGTGGGCGTGGATCTGGGCGCCGCCGGGTACGCGCTGGCGCGCATCGCGTCGGTGAAGCCGCCAGCCGACAATTCGCCTCAACTGGCCGAGCTGGCACCGCGCTACACGCAGGCCTGGGCCGACGCCGAGGCGCAGGCGTACTACAAGGCGCTCGAGCGTCGATTCAAGGCTGCCGTCCAGCCCGAGGCGCTGCTGAACGCGGCAGCGGCCTCTGCGCCTGTGCAGTAGGCGGCGACCGCTATAATCGCCCGCTTCTGCGGTGGCTGTAGCTCAGTTGGTAGAGTCCCAGATTGTGATTCTGGTCGTCGTGGGTTCGAGTCCCATCAGCCACCCCACCGCATAGCACTGAAGAATCAAGGCCCCGCGGGGCCTTGATTGCTTTTTGTTGCTGGCGAGCAGCCCCTGGTCCGGTTGCGCGCATGGGTCTCGCCGGCGACGCCTCGTCCGTTCGGGGGGCTGGCCGATTCGGGTGACGAGCCTTACCCCGGCACTGGTCACGACGCTGAGGGCTGCTTGGTTCCCCACCTGACCCGGTTGGGCGCGCTTCCATGCGGGAAGGCCCGTCACCGTGGATTGTAGGCGAGGCCAGGTCGGCTCCCCGCGCGGACGGTTCAGCGCAGCGCGAGCTCGTCGGCGCCGAAGCTCAGGCTCAGCGGCTCGATGACCAGCTGCTTCGGGCCGGCCTCGACCGTGCCCGCGACCCATGCCTCGACGCCCACGCTGCGCGCCACGTCGACGGTGCGTCGCGCGTCCGATGCCGCGACGAAGAGCGCGAAGCCTGCGCCCATGTTGAAGGTGGAGTAGGCCTCGCGCGCATCGTGGCCGGCATGAAGGGCAATGAACTCGAGCACCGGCGGCACCGGCGGCACCTTGTGCATGCGGTAGGTCAATGCAGCGGGGTGCCGCAGCAACTTGCGCCAGCCGTGACCGGTGACATTGGCGCAGTAGTGCGGCGCGATGCCGGCAGCCCAGAGTGCCTCGGTCACGGGCGAGTACAGCGGCGTGGGGTCGAGCAAGGCCTCGCCGTACGGACGCCCGTCGCCGATGGGCGTGAGCCAGCCCTGCGGCAGGCGCTCCACGAGCTTGCGCGCCAGGCTCAGGCCGTTGGCGTGGATGCCGCTGGCGGCCAGCAGCACGATGGCGTCGCCGGGGCCGAGCCGCTCGCCCACCGACAGCCGCGGCTTGGGATTGATGATGCCGGTGCACGAGGCTGCCAGGTCGATGCGCCCGCCTTCGACGATGCCAGCCAGCGCGGGCGTCTCGCCGCCGCCCCAGGCCACGCCGCAGGCCTCGCAGGCCTTCTTCCAGCCGGCCACGAGCGCTTGCGCGCGCACGGCGTCACCGAACCATTCGCTACCCCCGGCGGCCCAGTACGCCTGCACCACCAAGGGCGTGGCGCCCACGGTGATCAGGTCGTTGACGGCCATCGCGATGGTGTCCTGAGCGATCGCATCGTAGAAGCTGCGGCCCGTCAGGCGCGCCATCTCGTCGGCCACCAGGGCCTTGCTGCCCAGGCACTCGACGATGCTGGCCAGGTAGAACGGCCCCACGTCGACCACGTAGGCCGATTCGCCGCGCGAGGCGCTCACCTCCGCAAAGCCGTGTCGCGCAAGTTGCGATGCGGTCGCGGCCGCGGCCCGCTGCGCCGCCACCTTCAGGGGATCGATCTGGTCGTAGTTGACGCCGGCCTGGTCGTAGGTGAGCGCAGTCATGGCGCGGATTATCCGGCAGGGGGCACGCAGGGGGGCCGACCTGGCCTCCTAGAATGCCCCGCATGAGTTACGTCGTGCTCGCGCGCAAGTACCGGCCGCGCCGCTTCGCCGAGATGGTCGGCCAGGAGGCGGTGGTCAAGGCCCTGACGCACGCCCTCGAGCAACAGCGCCTGCACCACGCCTACCTCTTCACCGGCACGCGCGGCATCGGCAAGACCACCGTGTCGCGTATCCTGGCCAAGAGCCTGAACTGCACCGGGCCCGACGGGCAGGGCGGCATCACCGCCACGCCTTGCGGCGTGTGCACCGCCTGCACCGAGATCGACGCCGACCGCTACATCGACTACATCGAGCTCGACGCGGCGAGCAACCGCGGCATCGACGAGATCCGCGACCTGCTCGAGCGCGCCGCCTACAAGCCGAGCGTGGGCCGCTTCAAGGTCTTCATGATCGACGAGGCGCACCAGCTCACGAAGGAGTCGTTCAACGCGCTGCTCAAGACGCTCGAGGAGCCGCCCGAGTACCTCAAGTTCGTGCTGGCGACCACCGACCCGGAAAAGATGCTGCCCACGGTGCTGTCGCGCTGCCTGCAGTTCAACCTGCGGCCGATGGCGCCCGAGGTGGTGGCCGAGTACCTCGAGAAGGTGCTGGGGGCCGAGCAGGTGCCCTTCGACACCCCGTCGATCCGCCTGCTCGCGCGTGCCGCACGCGGCTCGATGCGCGACGCGCTCTCGCTCACCGACCAGGCCATCGCGTTCTCCGGCGGCCGCCTCGACGAGCAGGCCGTGCGTGCGATGCTGGGCAGCGTGGATCGAGCCCACGGCCAGCGCATCGTGCGCGCGCTGGCCGTGCGCGATGGGCGGGCCGTGCTGGCCGAGGTGGATGCGTTGCGCGAGCACGGCCTGTCGCCGTCGGGCCTGCTCGAGGATCTTGCGGGCCTGCTGCAGCAGATGGCCATCGTGCAGGCGGTGCCCGACGCGCTGCCGGAGGCCGATCCGGACACGCTGGCGACGCGCGAGCTCGCATCGCTGCTGCCGCCCGACGAGACGCAGCTGCTGTACCACTTCGTGCTGCACGGCCGTGGCGAGCTGGTGCTCGCACCCGATGCCTATGCGGGCCTGGCGATGGTGCTGTTGCGGCTGCTGGCGTTTGCGCCGTCGGAAGGCGCAAGCGGGCCGGGCGCCCGCGCGCCCTCGGCGCCCGAAGGCGTCGCGTCCGTTCGTGCGGCCGGCGGTCGAGCGTCGCCGTCCGCCGCGAGCGCCGCGGCCCCCCCGGGGCGCGGCGCACAGGCGGTGGCATCCGCAGGCAACGCCAGCCCCGCTGCGCGCGAGCCCCGCGAGGCGTCGCGCCCGCCGCGCGCTGCCGAACCGCCGCCGTGGCTCGACGAGATGCCGCCCGACGAGGCGGCCGACCCAGCGCCGCTGCCGGCCCTCGCGGCCGGCGTCAGCGCACCCTCGGCGCCGACCGCCGAGCCGCTGGCGCCCACCGTGCTGGGCGACCGCTGGGCCGGTGTGGTGGCGATGCTGCTGCAGCGCAATCTCGTCACGGCCCTGGTGCGCGAGCTGGCGTGCCAGGCCGAGCTGGTCGAGCAGACCGACGGCGCGCAACCGCTGTGGCAACTGCGCGTGGAGCGCGAGTCGCTGACCGGCACGGCGCTGGTGGACAAGCTGCGTGTCGCGCTGGCCGACGCGCTGGGCATCGCGACGCTGCGCCTGCAGGTCGAGCGTGGCGCCACGCGGGACACGCCGGCGAGGCGCGAGGCCGCGGAGCGCGAGCGCCGCCAGCGCGAGGCCGAGGCCGTGATCCGCGACGACCCGCTGGTGCAGGAGATGCTGGCGCAGTTCGCTACTGCGCGCATCGTGCCCGGTTCGATCAAACCCCATTAGGAGTGCATTGCCATGATGAAGCAGCAACTGGCCGGGCTCATGAAGCAGGCCCAGCAGATGCAGGAGAACCTCAAGCGCGCACAGGATGAACTGGCGCTGACCGAGGTCGAGGGTGTGAGCGGCGCGGGCCTCGTCAAAGTCGTGATGACCTGCAAGCACGACGTCAAGCGCGTGGCCATCGACCCCAGCCTGCTGGCCGACGACAAGGACATGCTCGAGGACCTGGTGGCCGCCGCGTTCAACGACGGCGTGCGCCGCGCCGAGGCGGTGAGCCAGGAGAAGATGGGCAAGCTGACGGCCGGCATGCCGCTGCCGCCCGGCATGAAGTTCCCCTTCTGAGCCGCACCGCAGTTCGCCCATGGCCGAGGCCAGCCTCAGCACGCTGATCGAGGCCCT
>DASTJE010000192.1:0-28636 GCA_035716845.1 Burkholderiaceae bacterium | reverse complement strand
ATTCCCGAGGTGGTGGGCGTGGTGCTCGAGCGCCGCCCGGCCGATGCCGGCGAGCCCTTCGATCTGTACCGGCGCCTCGGCGGCGCGTGCCCGGTGTGCGGCAGCGCCATCGTGCGCGAAGAGGGCGAGGTCGACTGGCGCTGCTCGGGCGGCATCTCCTGCCCGGCGCAGCGCAAGCAGGCCTTGCTGCACTTCGCGCAGCGGCGCGCGCTCGACATCGAGGGCCTGGGCGACAAGCTGGTCGACCAGCTCGTCGACGCGGGCATCGTGCGTGCGCTGCCCGACCTGTACCGCCTCGGCGTGGCGAACCTGGCGGCGCTCGAGCGCATGGCCGACAAGAGCGCAGCCAACCTGGTGGCCGCGCTCGACAGGAGCAAGCACACCACGCTGGCGCGCTTCCTGTTCGGCCTGGGCATCCGCCATGTGGGCGAGACCACGGCCAAGGACCTGGCGCGCCATTTCGGCGCGCTCGAGCGCCTGATGGACGCCACGCCCGAGCAGTTGCTCGAGGTGCCCGACGTCGGCCCGACCGTGGCTCAGAGCATCCGCACCTTCTTCGACCAGCCGCACAACCGTGAGGTGGTGGAGCTGTTGCGGGCGGTGGGCGTGACCTGGCCCGAACACGACGGCGAGGCCGACTCGGCCCCCAAGCCCTTGGCGGGCAAGACCCTGGTGCTCACCGGCACGCTACCCACGCTCGAGCGCGAGGCGGCCAAGGCGCTGATCGAGGCCGCCGGCGGCAAGGTCGCCGGCTCGGTGTCGAAGAAGACGCACTACGTGGTGGCGGGCGAGGCCGCCGGCAGCAAGCTCGACCGCGCGCGCGAACTGGGCGTGCCGGTGATCGACGAGGCCGCGCTGCACGCGCTGCTGGAGGGCCGCACGTGAGCGGGGTCTTGCTGGGGGTCGACCTCGGCGGCAGCAAGATCGAGGTGGCCGTGCTGGCGCGCGAGGACGGCCGGTTCCTGCTGCGCGAACGCATGGACACGCCGCGCGGCAGCTACCGTGGGGTGCTCGACGCCATCGCGGGCCTCGTCGACGAGGCCGAGCGTCGACTGGGCGTGCCTGCGCTGCCGGTGGGGGTGGGGATTCCAGGCTGCCTCTCGCCGGCCAGCGGCCTCGTCAAGGGCGCCAACTCGACCGTGCTCAACGGCCACCCGCTCGACCGCGACCTCGCGTCGCGGCTGGGCCGCCCGGTGCGGGTGCACAACGATGCCAACTGCCTGGCCGTCAGCGAGGCGGTCGATGGCGCGGGCGCGGGCGCGCGCGTCGTGTTCGCGGCCATCCTCGGCACCGGCGTGGGCGCCGGCATCGCGATCGACGGCCAAGCCTGGGCCGGCGCGCAGGGCATCGCGGGCGAGTGGGGCCACAACCCGGCGCCGCCCCTGCCGGGCGACGATCGCGTCGCGCCGCCGTCGTGCTGGTGCGGGCGCGGCGTGTGCAACGAGACGCTGCTCTCGGGCCCGGGCTGGGCGGCCGAGCATGCGCGCCATGGCGGTGCGGCGCTCGACGCGCGCTCGCTCGCCGCGGCGGCGGCGGCCGGCGAGCCGGCCGCGCGCGCCAGCCTGTCGCGCTATGCCGAGCGCCTGGCGCGCGCACTGGCACAGGTGATCAACCTGCTCGACCCGGACGTCATCGTGCTCGGCGGCGGCCTGAGCAACGTCGACGCGCTGGTTGCCGAGGTGCCGCAGCGCTGGGCCGCGCATGTGTTCTCCGATGTCGTGACGACGCCACTCCGGCGCGCGGTGCACGGCGACTCGTCGGGCGTGCGCGGCGCGGCCTGGCTGTGGCGGTGAGCCCGCCTACCATTGCCGCATGGCCGTCCGCGAAATTCTCAAGATGGGCGACGCGCGCCTGCTGCGCGTCGCCCCGCCCGTCACCGCCTTCGACACGCCCGAGTTGCACGCGCTGGTGGCCGACATGTTCGACACCATGGCCGCGGCCGACGGTGCCGGCCTCGCGGCGCCGCAGATCGGCGTCGACCTGCAGCTCGTGATCTTCGGCTTCGAGCGCAACGAGCGCTACCCGCAGGCGCCGCCGGTACCGCGCACCGTGCTGTGCAACCCGGTGATCGAGCCGCTCGGCGACGCGCTGGAGGAGGGCTGGGAGGGCTGCCTGTCGGTGCCGGGACTGCGCGGCGTGGTGCCGCGCCACGCCCGCATCCGCTACCGCGGATTCGATCCGCACGGCCGGCCGATCGAGCGCGAGGCCGAGGGCTTCCACGCGCGCGTGGTGCAGCACGAGTGCGACCACCTGATCGGCCGCCTGTACCCCACGCGCATGACCGACCTCACCCGGCTCGGCTTCACGAGCGTGCTGTTCCCCGAGCTCGACGCGGGCGCGGGCGACGACTGAGCGCCGTCTTCGGCGGCCGTCAGGGCTTCAGGCTGATCAACCAGGCCAGCATGTCGGCCTTTTCGCCGGCCGTGCATTCGCGCCCGATCACGTCCTTGCAATTGACCTTGAAGCGGTATTCCACCTTGCCGCGGTCGGTGAAGCGGCCCGGCGTCGCGGCGGGGGCCAGCGGCGCGATGGCCTTCTCGGACACCAGGTCCTTGCCGCGGCCGGTGGGCACCGCGCCGTGGCAGGCGGCGCAGTTGTCGAAGTCGCGCCCGAACTTCTTGTTGAACAGGGCCTGGCCGCGTTCGGCCGATGCCTCGACGCGGGCCTGCGCCGAATACGCGGCGAGCAATTCCGCGGGGGTGGTGGTCTGCGCTGCGGCGCTCGTCGCGGCCAGCCCGGCCGCGCCCATCAGCCCGACGGCCCGTGCGAATGTGGTCTTCCTCATGCCGACTCCTTCGCAGGAGGCTCCTGGAGCCTCCCTGGCGGGGATTGCAGCAGTGCTTGAGCCGGCGCGGCTTGCTCTCGCGCAAGGCCGTGTAAACAGGCGCTACCGCGTCAGCGGCCGTCCGGCGTCGGCCGTTACAGACCCAGGGTGCCGGCCGCGGGCGGGCATTGCCGAGGACTGCAAATGACCAGCCACACGAATCCTTCACGACATCCGGTCGCCTGCTGGCGCGTCGCCGCGGCGGCCTTGCTGGCGGGCCTGGCCCTGGCCAGCGGCGCCGCCTGGGCCGATCCGCCGGGCCGCGTCGGGCGCGTCGCCGCCGCCGAGGGCACGGTCTGGCTGTACGACGACGCGCAGGGCGAGTGGATCGAGGCGCGGCGCAACCGGCCGGTCACCGCGGGCGACCGCGTGTCGACGGAGCGCGGCGCGCGCGCGGCGATCCAGGTCGGCTCGAGCACGGTGCGCCTGGACGGCAGCACCGACGTCGAGTTCGCCGACCTCGACGACGAGCGGGTGCGCCTGCGCCTGCATGCCGGCAGCCTGACGCTGCGCGTGCGCAGCGCCGAGGCGGCACGCGAATTCGCGGTGCTGACCGACGAGGGCCGCTACGAGCCGCAGCGCCCGGGGCGCTACCGCATCGACCGCCGCGACGACGGCAGCTTCGGCGCCGCGATCGGCGGCCGGCTGCGCTTCGAGGCGCCGGACAGCGCGCTGGAGATCGCCGATGGCCAGCGTGCCGAGTTCTGGCGCGAACGCGGTGCCACGCACTATGCCTGGTCCGCATTGCCCGACGACCGGTTCGCCGACTGGGCCGCGCGCGAGGACCGCGAGGACGACCGCGAGTTCGCGCGCGAGCGCGAACGCCGCTACGTGTCGCCCGAGATGACCGGCAGCGACGACCTCGACCGCCACGGCCGCTGGGATCGCCATCCCGAGTACGGCGTCATCTGGTATCCGACCGTCGTGGCGGCTGGCTGGGCGCCCTACCGCTACGGCCACTGGGCCTACGTGCGGCCCTGGGGCTGGACCTGGGTCGACGACGCGCCGTGGGGCTTTGCGCCGTTCCACTACGGCCGGTGGGTCTCGTGGGGCGGGCGCTGGGGCTGGTGCCCCGGCCAGTACGTCGCGCGCCCGGTCTATGCGCCGGCGCTGGTGGCCTGGATCGGTGGCGACAACTTCAGCATCGGCATCAACCTCGGCGGCCCGGCCGTGGGCTGGGTGCCGCTGGCGCCGCGCGAGGTGTACCGGCCGCCCTATTCGGTGACCAACGTCTACATCCGCAACATCAACGTCACCCACGAGCGCTGGCAGCCGCCGCCGCAGCGCGCGGTGCCCACCGGGCCGATCATGTACAGCAACCAGGGCGTGCCCGGCGGCGTGACGGTGGTGTCGAGCCAGGTGCTGCGCGAGCGCCAGCCGATCTCGGCGGCGGTGATCAAGCCGGTGGATCCGCGCACCATCGCGACCTGGCAGCAACAGCAGCAGCAGCGCCAGGTGCGTCCGGCGGAGGTCGTCCCGCCGGCGCCGCCGGCGCGCGTGCAGGCCACGCCGGGGGCCGCCGTGCCGGCACCGCCGGGGGCCACCCGTGCGACGCCGTGGACCGCGCCGGGACAGGCGCGCAGCTCGCGCGACGACGCCGGCGAAGCCCAGCGCGTGCGCCCGCCGGGCCAGCGGGTCGAAGCCGCGCCCGAGCGGCGCGTGGAGACGCGCCCCGAGCGCGGCGAGCCGCCGCGTGCGCCGCAGGCCGCTCCGCGAGAGATGCCGCGCGACGTGCAGCGCGACGGCGGCTCGCGCGAGGCCCCACGCGAAGTCCAGCGGGAAGTCCCGCGCGACGTGCAACGCGAAGCTCCGGCACCCGTGCCGCCGGCTCCGCGCGTGCAGCGGCCCGGGCCGCGCGAGGCACCGTCGGAGGTGCCGCGCGTGCAGCCACCGGCGCCCGTGCAGGCGATCCCGGTGCCGCCGACCGTGCAGCCGCAGCGCCCGGCCGGGCCGCCGGCCTCGCCCGCGGCACGGCCCGGCGCGCCGGAAGGGCCGCGCGACGCGTCACCGCCGCGCGGCGCGCGCGAACGCGACGACGAGCGCGCGCCGAAGGACAAGCGCCGCGGCGCACAGGACGAGCGCGAACAGCAGAACCGCTGACGTCCGCAGCGGCTGCCGTTACCGCAGCAGCGGCCGCAGCACCGGCCAGACGTTGGCCAGCATGATCGGGTGCGCGGCCTCGCGCGGGTGGATGCGGTCGGGCTGGAACAGCGCCTCGCTGTCGGCCGCGTCGGCCACGCCCCTGAGCAGGAAGGGCACCAGCGCCGCCTTCTCGGCCTGCGCGACCTTGGCGAACACGGCGGCGAACGCCTCGCCGTAGCTGCGGCCGTAGTTGGGCGGCACCTGCATGCCCACCAGCACGACGCGGGCACCCGCCGCCCTGGCCGCGCGTGCCATCGCGGTCAGGTTGTCCTGCGTCATCGCGAGTGGCAGGCCGCGCAGGGCATCGTTGCCCCCCAGCTCGATGATCACGTGCGTGGGCCGGTGCTCGGCCAGCAGTGCCGGCAGGCGCGAGCGGCCGCCCGAGGTCGTGTCGCCGCTGACGCTGGCGTTGACCACGCGCGCGGCGACCTTCTCGCGCGCCAGGCGCTCGCCCAGCAGCGCCACCCAGCCGCTGCCGCGCGCGATGCCGTATTCGGCCGACAGGCTGTCGCCGACGACGAGGATCACGGCGACGCGCGGCGCCGTGGCGGCGGGTACGGGCATCGACGCGAGCGCCATCGCGGCGGCCGCGATGCCGCTACAGTGCGCCAGCCAGCCGCGGCGCGTGCGCCGGCGCCCGACTTCCCGCATCGACACTGCCCTCATGTCCGCCACGTCACCCCTGATCGCCGTCGAGCACGTCACCAAGCAGGTGAACGATTCCAGCGGCGTGCTGACCATTCTCCACGACATCGATTTCGCGCTCGCGGCGCGGGAATCGGCGGCCATCGTCGGCGCCTCGGGCTCGGGCAAGAGCACGCTGCTGTCGATCGTCGCCGGCCTGGACGTGCCCACCCGCGGCACGGTGCGGCTGGCCGGCATCGACCTGTTCGCGCTCGACGAGGACGCGCGCGCGGCCGTGCGCGCCGAGCGCCTGGGCTTCGTGTTCCAGAACTTCCAGCTGCTGTCGCACCTGAACGCGCTGGAGAACGTGATGCTGCCGCTCGAGCTGCTCGGGCGCTCCGACGCCCGCGCACGGGCGCGCGAGATGCTCCAGCGCGTGGGTTTGCAGGAGCGGCTCGGGCACTATCCCAAGGTCCTGTCGGGCGGCGAGCAGCAGCGCGTCGCGCTGGCGCGCGCCTTCGTCGTCGAGCCCTCGGTGCTGCTGGCCGACGAGCCCACCGGCAGCCTGGACCATGCCACCGGGGAGCGCGTGATGCAGCTGATGTTCGACATGAACCGCGAAGCCGGCACCACGCTGGTGCTGGTGACGCACGACCGCGGCATCGCGGCACGCTGCGAGCGCCAGATCCGCATCGAGGCCGGGTGCATCGTCGACGGGGCCGTCGTATGAAATGGTTGGATGCCGCGCTCGACTACCTGCCGCAGTGGCTCGCGCACCAGATGCGCGTCGCCGAGCAGCCGGGCTGCGCGATCGCCGTGGCGCACCGTGGGCGCGTGGTCTTCGAGGCGACGTTCGGCCAGGCCGATGCCGTGCGCGGCACGCCGCTCACGCCGCGCCATCGCTTCCGCGTCGCCTCGCACTCCAAGACCTTCACCGCGGCGGCGGTGATGAAGCTGCGCGAGCGCGGGCGGCTGCGCCTGGACGATCCGGTGGGCCGCTACGTCGATCGACTGCCGCGCGAGGTGGGCGCGCTGACGCTGGCGCAGCTGTTGAGCCACAGCGCCGGCCTGGTGCGCGACGGCGGCGACGCGCGGCAATGGTCGCTCGCGCGCGCCTTCCTCGACGAGGCGGCCTTGCGGGCCGACCTCGAGCAGGGCTGCACGCTGCCCGCGGCGACGCGCTTCAAGTACTCCAACCACGGCTACGGCCTGCTCGGGCTGGCCATCGCCGCCGTGGTGCAGGAGCCCTATGCCGACTGGGTGGCGCGCGAGATCGTGGCCGCCTCGGGGCTCGACGAGACCGTGCCCGACGTGCACGCGCTGCCGCGCGGTGCGAAGCTGGCCGCCGGGCACAGCGCCAAGCAGCCCTTGGGCCGGCGCGCCGCCTTCGACGTCGGCATGTCGACGCATGCATTGGCGTCGGCGACCGGCTTCGTGGCCACCGCGGCCGACCTGGCCCGCTTCTTCGGGAGCCTGGCGCCCGAGGCCCGGCGCAGCGTGCTCGGTGCCGAGAGCCGGCGCGAGATGACGCGCCGGCTGTGGAAGAGCGAGCACGACAGCAGCGGCCGCTGGTACGGCCTGGGCACCATCGGCGGCGATGCCGGCGCATGGGTGCACTTCGGCCACAGCGGGGGCTTTCCCGGCGTCATCACCCGCACCGCCTGCGTGCCCTCCCAGGCGCTTGCGGTGTCGGTGCTGACCCATGCCGCCGACGGCCTCGCGCACCCGTGGCTCGACGGCGCGCTGCATGTGCTGCAGGCGTTCGAGAAGCACGGCGCGCCCTCGCGGCGCAGCGCGCCCTGGCGCGGCCGCTATTGGAGCCTGTGGGGCGCGGTGGACCTGTTGCCGATGGCCGGGGCGCGCGTGCTGGTCGCCAACCCGGGGCTGGCCAACCCGATGCTCGATGCGAGCGAAGTGCAGATCACCGGCCGCGACCGCGGCGAGGTGGTGCGCGGCGGCGGCTTCGCGTTCCACGGCGAGCCGGTGCGGCTCGAGCGCGACGGCGCCGGCCGCGTGCGCGGCGTGTGGCAGGGCGGGCAGTGGCTGGAGACCGAGAGCGCGGTCAAGCGCCGCCTGGCGCGCGGGCTTTGAAGGCGGGTTGGGATCGGTTGCCTCGGTCGACGGGGCAGGGTGCTGCGGCCATGCCCGGCTCCCTCATCCCGTGGCCCGGTCCGGCGCGCGTCGTGCTTGATCGACGGCAACCGGCACGGCCATGAGGTCTGACATCCTGTGGCCCGATCATGCTGGCCTTTCTGCCTCCCATCGCGCGCGGCGCGGTCGCCTTCACTCTGCTGGTGTTCAACACGCTGTTCTGGTGCGGCTGGCTGTTCGCGTTGGCGCTCGTCAAGCTCGTGCTGCCCTTCGACGGGGTGAGGCGACGCATCGACCCATGGCTCAACGCCATCGCCACAACCTGGATCGCGGGCAACAGCGGCTGGATGCGGCTGACGCAGCGCACGACGTGGGACGTGCAAGGCATCGATGAGCTGCAGTACGCCGGCTGGTACCTGGTCAACGCCAACCATCAGACCTGGGTCGACATCTTCGTGCTGCAGCACCTGTTGAACCGGCGCATCCCAATGCTGAAGTTCTTCCTGAAGTCGCAGCTGATCTGGGTGCCGGTGATCGGCCTGGCGTGGTGGGCACTGGACTTCCCGTTCATGAAGCGCCATGGCAAGGCCGCGCTGCGCAAGCATCCCGAGCTGCGCTTTCAGGATCGCGAGACGACGCGGCGCGCCTGCGCGAAGTTCTCGCTCGTGCCGACGTCGGTGATGAACTTTGCCGAGGGCACCCGATTCACGATGGAGAAACACCGCCTGCAGGGCTCGCCTTACCGTCACCTGCTCAAGCCGAAGGCAGGCGCGCTCGCCCTCGCGCTCAACGCGATGGGCGAACGGTTCCATTCGCTGATCGACATCACGATCGTCTATCCGCAGGGCGCACCGACGTTCTGGCAATTCCTGTGCGGACGCTGCACGGGCGTGATCGTGCGCGTGCGCCGGCTGCCGATCCCGGAGGAGTTCTGCCAGGGCGACTACGCCGAGGACGCCGCGTTCCGGGCGCGCTTCCAGAACTGGCTGGCGGCCCTGTGGCAGGACAAGGACCGTCAGATCGACCAGATGCTGCAGTCGAGGTAAGGCCGGCGTTGGGCCGCAGGCTGCCGTTGGGTTCGAATCGCGGCAGTCACCGGCCTCCGGCCCTTGGCCGGCAGCGGCCTCCGGCCCTTGGCCGGCAGCGGCCGGAAGGCTGCCCAGGCCTGTACCGCCCCGACCCCTGTCACCCTGAACGTCCCGCCGCCCGGCCTGCGGCGCGGCGTCCTACCGCGGCGCGCTGGCGGCGTCCAGGAAGGCCAGCACGGGCTGCACGGTGCGCGCGGGGTCCTCCTCCTGCGGCACGTGGCCGAGGTCGTCGAACTGCACGCGCTGCGCGCCGCGAATGGCGGCGGCGAAACGCAGGCCGATCGCGGGCGGCACCAGGCGGTCGCGCCCGCCCCACAGCACCAGGGTGGGCTGCGTCAGCGTCGCGATGCGCGCCGCATGCGCGCCGGCTTCCATCTGGCGCAGGCGCAGGCCGAGCGCGCGGCGGTTGCCCTCACGCAGCGTGAGTTCGAAGTAGCGGTCGACCAGCGCCTCGGTCACGCGCGCCGGGTCGCCGTACACCGCGGCCACGCTGGCGGCCACCAGGGCGCGCGGCGTCAGGTACTCGCCCACGCGGCCGAGCACCGGGGTCCACGCGAGCAGAAAGCCCGGCGGCAGGTGCTCGGGCGCGAACTCGTAACCGGTGGCGCCGACCAGCACGAGCCGCGTCACGCGCTGTGGCGCCAGCGCGGCGGTGCGCCACGCGATCTCCCCGCCCAGCGAGTTGCCGCCCAGCACGGCGCGCGGGATCTTCAGCGCGTCCAGCATGTCGAGCACGAATCGCGCGTAGCTGTCGCCGCGGTAGTCCTCGGGCGCGTAGGCGCCGGCAAAGGGCCCGGTGAGGCCGAAGCCCGGCAGGTCGACGGTGACGACGCGCCGCGTGCGGCGCAAGGCCGCGGCCCAGCCTTCCCAGGTGTGCAGGCTGGCGCCGGTGCCGTGCAGCAGCACGATGGGCTCGGGGTCGCCGCGCGGGCCTTCGTCGCGCAGGTGCACGACCTGGCCGCGCACCTCGATGAAGTCCGAGGGTGGCGGCGCCCAGCGCGCCACCAGCGACTCGACCGGGCGGTCGGGGGCGCGCGACAGCGCCACGGCCAGCGCGCTGGCCATCAGCAGCAGGCCCAGCAGGCGCGCCAGCCAGTGGCTCATCGCAGGTCGGCACCGAGCGATTCGCGCTCGTCGAACACGAAGCAGCGCCCGCGCCAGTGCCGCGTGCCCATCCGTTCCAGATAACGCAGGATGCCGCCGTCGAGCTGCCATACGTGCTCGATGCCGGCGGATTGCATCGCGAGCGCCGCCTTCTCGCAGCGGATGCCGCCGGTGCAGTAGGTGACGACGGTGTGCCCGGCCAGCGCGTCGCGGTGGGCCGCGGCGGCAGCCGGGAAGTCGGAGAATTTCGCGAGCCGCCAGTCGTGCGCGCCCTCGAAGGCGCCGTGGTCCACCTCGAAGGCGTTGCGCGTGTCGAGCATCGCCACCGGGCGCCCGGCGTCATCGCGGCCGCGGTCGAGCCAGCGCGCCAGCGTGGCCGCATCCACCGCCGGCGCGCGCCCGACGGCCGGGCGCACCTGCGGCTGGTTCATGCGGATGATCTCGCGCTTCAGCTTGACCTTCAGGCGTCGGAAGGGCACGCGCTCGCTCCAGCTGAACTTGGCGTCCAGCCCGGCGAATCGCGCATCGGCCCGGAGCGCGTCGAGCCAGCGACGCACCGCATCGGGCGCGCCGGCGAGGTAAAGGTTGATGCCTTCCTCGGCCAGCAGCACCGTGCCCTTGAGATCGAGCGCCGCCGCGTCGGCGTGAAGTCGTGCGCGCAGCGAGGCCGCGTCGGGCAGCGCCACGAAGCGGTACGCACTAAGGTTCAGGATCGGTGCCGACACGCCGAAATTCTACGAACCCGCCCGCCGATCACCGCTCCAAACCGCCATGGACGCCTACGCCGCACGCCGCTCGAGCACCGGCCTGGTGCTGATGGGCGGCGGTGCGCGCGCGGCCTATCAGGTGGGGGTGCTGCGTGCGCTGGGCCGACTGCGGCGCGAGGTGGGGGCGCCGCGCTGCAATCCCTTCGGCATCATTGCCGGCACCTCCGCCGGCGCCATCAACGCGGCCGCGCTGGCGTGCAACGCCGATCGCTTCGACCACGCGGTGGCCGGCGTCGTGCAGGTGTGGCACGCCATGCATGCCGAGGCGGTGTACCGCGCCGACGCGTTCGGCGTGGTGCGCACCGGGGCGCGCTGGTTGACGATGCTCACGCTGGGGTGGGCGCTGTCGCGCTGGCGGCGTGCGCGCCCGCGCTCGCTGCTCGACAACTCGCCGCTGGCGGAACTGCTGGCGCGGGCGGTGCCGCTCGAGCGCCTGCCGCGCCTCTTGGCCGAGGGCCATCTGGATGCGCTGGCGGTCACGGCGTCGAGCTATTCGAGCGGCCACCATGTCACCTTCTGCCAGACCGCGCGCGCCTTCGAGCCCTGGCTGCGTTCGCAGCGCGTGGCGGTGCAAGCGCCGATCACCACCGATCATCTGCTGGCCTCCTCGGCCATCCCCTTCGTGTTTCCGGCGCAGCGACTGCCGGTGGCCGGCGCGCACGAGTGGTTCGGTGACGGCTCGATGCGCCAGTCGGCGCCGATCTCTCCGGCCATCCACCTGGGCGCGCAGCGCGTCTTCGTGGTGGGTGCCGGCCGGCTGCACGAGCCGCCCGGCGAGTCGCGCCACCTTGGCGATTACCCGAGCCTGGCGCAGGTGGCCGGGCACGCGCTGTCGAACATCTTCCTGGATGCGCTGGCAGTGGACATCGAGCGCCTGCAGCGCATCAACCGTACGCTCGCGCTGCTCGACCCGGTGGCGCGCGAGCGCTCGCCGCTCAGGCCGGTGCAGGTGCTGGTGATCGCGCCGTCGCAGCGCCTGGACGACATCGCGGCACGCCACCTCGACGATCTGCCCGCGCCGGTGCGCACGCTGCTGCGCGGCGTCGGTGTGGGCAGCAACGGGGGCGACAAGCGCGGCGGCGCCGCCTTGGCCAGCTACCTCCTGTTCGAGCCCGGCTACACGCGCGAACTGATCCGGCTCGGCGTGGCCGACACGCTGGCCCGCCGCGACGAGGTGCTCGACTTCTTCGGGTGGCCGCAGCGCCGCCTGCCGCCGTCGGAGCAGGATCTGTCGCCCACGCGCTGGGGCGACGAGCTGTAGCGGGACGGCGGTGTGCACGTCAGGCATGGCGTGCTCTTCGCGATCCCGATGTCCACCGGGTGCAGGGCGTCACGGTGTGACGCGAACGCCTTGAATGCCCGCCCGGTCGATGGCCTGCTGTACCAGCCCTCGGCGCTTGGCGTCCTGCACGAACCTGCCCAGGTACGCGATGCCGGCCGCATCGCGACCCTTGGGCAGGGCCAGGGCCTGCTCTTCGCTGCCGGGCCGTCCGTCGAGCACGCGGGACCCGGGGATGCGAGGCGCGATGTTGTAGAGGTTCGTCTTCTGCGCGGCGATGACGTCCGCTTCACCGATCAGGACCATGTCGATCAATGCCGACAGGTCGCGACCGCGAACGACCGTGGCCTGGCTCAGGCTCCGGCCGAGTGCCGTTTCGCTGGCGCTGCGTGCAACGAGACCCACACGCACGCCCGGGCGGTCGATGTCGCTCGCCGCCGCGAGGCGGCTGTCGCCGGGCACGAGGTAGCCGTAATCGACTTCGACGTGCGGCGGTGCGAGGTCGAACGCGGCCAGGCGGTCATCGGTCATGCCCAGCGATCCCATGTCCCATTGTCCGGCCGCGCCGGCTGCCAGGTATGCCGCCGGGTTGGGGTACACGATCGGCTCGAAGGGCACACCCAGGCGGGCGGCGAGCTCGCGTGCCAGGTCGTGCGAAACGCCCCGCAGTTCGCCCGAGTAGGGATTCCTGACCGAGTGGACAGGAACGCTGAGAAGCCCCACGCGCAATGTCCCCGTCGGGGCGATCGCCTTGCGCACCGCATCGTCGGGGTCGGGAGCGATCGCACAGGCGGCCATTGACAGCGCGCTTGCGACGACCGTGGCGAACCTGGTGAACGACATGGACCACTCTCCTTCGGCTGAGGCCGGCAACGCGCAGCGCACGGTGTTCGTGCGAGCACACCGGGCGCGGTTGGCGGCATGCGCTGCCTAGAATGCGTCCATGGCCTTCGTCCACCTGCGCACGCACACCGAATTCTCCGTCGTCGACGGCACGCTGCGGGTGGACGATGCGGTGGCCGCGGCCGCACGCGACGGGCAGCCGGCGTGTGCGATCACGGACCTCTCGAACCTGTTCGGCGCGGTCAAGTTCTACGGCGCGGCGCGCAAGAGGGGCGTCAAGCCGCTGATCGGCTGCGACCTCTGGCTCGAGCCCGAGGGCGGCGAGAAGCAGGGCAGCCGGCTGCTCGTGCTGGTGCAGGACGGCACGGGATATCACAACCTGTGCGAGCTGCTGGCGCGCGCCTGGACGGGCAACGTGCAGCGCGCGCAGGCCTTCGTCAAGTGGGACTGGCTGGCCGCGCACGCGGGCGGGCTGCTCGCGCTCTCGGGGGCCGACACCGGTGCCGTGGGCCAGGCGCTGCTGGCCGGCGACGCGGCGCGTGCGCGCGAGCTGGCGGCGCGGCTGGCGGCGCTGTTTCCGCAGCGCTTCTTCGTCGAGGTGCAGCGCGCCGGGCGGCCGCACGACGAGGCGCACGTGCGTGCCGCGGTGCCGCTGGCCGCGGCGCTCGGCCTGCCGGTGGTGGCCACGCATCCGGTGCAGTTCCTCGAGCCCGACGACTTCGAGGCGCACGAGGCGCGCGTGTGCGTGGCCGAGGGCGAGACCCTGGCCAACCCCAGGCGCGTCAAGCGCTTCACGCGCGAGCAGTACTTCAAGCGCACCGCCGAGATGGCTGCCCTGTGGGCCGATCTGCCGCAGGCCCTGGCCAACACGGTGGCGGTGGCGCAGCGTTGCAACCTGACGCTGGTGCTGGGCAAGCCGCGCCTGCCCGACTTTCCGACGCCCGGCGGCGTGCCGATCGAGCAGCACTTCCGCGACGAATCGCGCAAGGGGCTGGAGCACCGGCTCGAACACCTCTACCCCGATCCGGCGCGGCGCGATGCCGAGCGCGCGCGCTACGTGGAGCGGCTCGAGTTCGAGCTCGACACCATCGTCAAGATGGGCTTTCCGGGCTACTTCCTGATCGTGGCCGACTTCATCCAGTGGGCCAAGGCCAACGGCTGCCCGGTGGGGCCGGGCCGCGGCTCGGGCGCCGGCTCGCTGGTGGCCTACTCGCTGCTGATCACCGACCTCGACCCGCTGGCCTACAACCTGCTGTTCGAGCGCTTCCTGAACCCGGAGCGCGTGTCGATGCCCGACTTCGACATCGACTTCTGCCAGGCCAACCGCGACCGCGTGATCGACTACGTGAAGGACAAGTACGGCCGCGATGCCGTGAGCCAGATCGCGACCTTCGGCACCATGGCGGCCAAGGCCGCGCTGCGCGACGTCGGGCGCGTGCTCGGCATGGGCTACGGCCAGGTGGACCAGATCGCCAAGCTGGTGCCGGCGCCGCCGGGCAAGACGGTGACGCTGGCCAAGGTGCCCGAGGAGCCCGACGAGGGCATCATCTACGCGCGCCGCGAAGCGCCCGAGCTGGAGCAGCGCGAGGCGGCCGACGAGGAGGTGGCCGAGCTGCTGGCGCTGGCCACGCGCGTCGAGGGCATGGTGCGCAACGTCGGCATGCACGCCGGCGGTGTGCTGATCGCGCCGGGCAAGATCACCGACTTCTGCCCGCTGTACCAGCAGCCCGGCAGCGACAGCGCGGTGAGCCAGTACGACAAGGACGACGTCGAGGCGATCGGGCTGGTGAAGTTCGACTTCCTCGGCCTGGCCACGCTGACCATCCTCGAGCTGGCCAAGGACTTCATCCGCGCGCGGCGGCCCGAGCATGCCGGATTCGACTACGCGAAGCTGCCGCTGGACGACGCGCCCACCTACCGGCTCTTCGCCGAGGGCAAGACCGAGGCGGTGTTCCAGTTCGAATCGCGCGGCATGGTGGGCATGCTGCGCGACGCCAAGCCCACGCGCCTGGAGGACCTGATCGCGATGAACGCGATGTTCCGGCCAGGGCCGATGGAGAACATCCCGACCTTCTGCGCGCGCAAGCACGGCCGCGAACCGATCGAGTACCCGCACCCGTTGCTCGAAGGGCTGCTGGCCGAGACCTACGGCATCTTCGTCTACCAGGAGCAGGTGATGCAGGCCGCGCAGGTGCTGGGCGGCTACTCGCTCGGCGGCGCCGACCTGCTGCGCCGCGCGATGGGCAAGAAGAAGCCCGAGGAGATGGCCAAGCAGCGCGAGATCTTCCGCGAAGGCGCGGCCAGGAACGGCATCGACCAGGCCAAGGCCGACGAGGTCTTCGACCTGATGGAGAAGTTCGCGGGCTACGGCTTCAACAAGAGCCACGCCGCGGCGTACGCGCTGCTGGCCTACCACACGGCCTGGCTCAAGGTGCACTGCACGGCCGAGTTCTACGCCGCCAACATGACGGTCGAACTCGACAACACCGACAAGCTCAAGGTGCTGATCGAGGACGCAGCGCAGTTCGGCGTCACGTTCGAGCCGCCCGACGTCAACCGCGGCGTCTACCGCTTCGAGCCGCTGCCGGGACGCGAGGGCGACAAGCGCCTGCGCTACGGCCTGGGCGCCATCAAGGGCACGGGCCAGGGGGCCATCGAAGAGATCGTCGCCGCGCGCGATGGGCAGGGCGCGCACGAGGGCGAGGGCGGCGGGCCCTTCCGCAGCCTGTTCGACTTTGCCGCGCGGGTGGACCGCCAGCGCGTCAACAAGCGCGTGGTGGAGGCGCTGGTCAAGGCCGGCGCCTTCGACAGCCTGCATCCCGAGCGCGAGGCCGGGCGTGCGGCGCTGCTGGCCAGCGTGGGCCTGGCGTTCGAGTGGGCCGACGCGCAGGAGGTCAACGAGCACCAGGGAGGCTTGTTCGACTTCGACGACTCGCACGCCGCCAGCACGCAGGAGCCGGCGCTGGTGAAGGCCGAGCCCTGGAGCATCAAGGAGCGCCTGACCGCGGAGAAGACGGCGCTGGGCTTCTACCTCTCGGGCCACCTGTTCGAGGAGTACGCGCCCGAGGTGCGCCAGTTCGCCAAGCGCCGCATCGCCGACCTGGTGGACAGCCGCGAGCCGCAGCTGCTGGCGGGCATCGTGGGCGACCTGCGGGTGGTCAACGGCGCGCGCGGCCGCACCGCGATCTTCCGCCTCGACGACGGCAGCGAGTACATCGAGGCGGTGGCCAACGAGGAGCTGTACGACCTGCACCGCGAGCGCCTGAAGGACGACGAGCTGGTGGTGATCCAGGGCAAGGTGCAGAACGACCGTTTCAGCGGCGGCCTGCGCCTCTCGGTCAACTCGGTGTGGGACCTGCCCGCGGCGCGCGCGCGCTTCGGGCGCTACCTGGCGGTGGCGGTCAACGGCAAGGCGCCGCCGGTGGCCGAGGTGCTGCGCACCTGGCCGCCGAAGAAGGTGGACACCGAGCAGGGCGAGCTGACGCAGGGCCTCGCGATCCGCCTGCAGGTGTGGCGCGAGCAGGCCGAGGCCGCCATCGACCTCGGCGACGCCGCGCGCTTCTGGCCCAGCGACGAGGCGCTGGCGCGCTGGAAGACGCTGGCCCACGAGGGGCGCGCGGCGGTGGTGTACGAGTAGCGGGGGCACGCCCGTGGCCAAGAGAAGACGAACCCTGCCTGGCGCCACGCGCGCCCTGCGCGGGATTTCCATCGACCAGAACCCCCACGAGGAGCCGACGTCGCCATGACCGATCCCATCAGCCAACGCCTGCAGGCCTGCTACACGGGCGTCGTCCACGACGTGATGCGCGCCATGGGGCTGCGCGACTTCGTGCTGCCCGCGGAGCTGCGCCCGATCCTGCCCGAGCAGCGGCTCGCCGGCCCTGCGTTCACCATCGACGGCAAGGTGGACCCGAGGGCCGATCCGCACGAGACCCTGCTCGCCTGGACCGGCCTGCTTTCCAGCGCGAAGCCGGGCCACGTCTGGGTCTCCCAGCCCAACGACCGCGTGGTCGCCCACATGGGCGAGCTCTCGGCCGAGACGCTGAAGAACAAGGGGGTGCTGGGCTGCGTCGCCGACGGCTACGTGCGCGACGTCGACTTCCTGCTGCAGATGGGCTTCCAGACGTGGTCGCGCGGGTTCACGCCGCGCGACATCGTGGGCTACTGGCTGCCGCGCGCGGTGGACGTCGACATCCGCATCGGCGACGTGATCGTGGCCCCGGGCGATTACCTGCTCGGCGACCGCGACGGCCTGGTGCGGGTGCCGAAGGCCATCGTGCACGAGGTGCTGGACAAGGCCGAGTCGGCCATCGCGACCGAGAACAAGGTGCGCACGGCCATCCTGCAGGGCGTGGATCCGCAGCAGGCCTACCTGAAGTACGGCAAGTTCTAGGGCCTGTGAACGCTATCGGAGGGCACGCGCCGGGCTGGCGGCGTCGGTCAGCGTTCGGCGCCGTCGAGCACCGGCTCCACCCGCCCGGCCGGCCGATAGGCCGCGTCGAGCACATCCAGCTCGCGCCGGTACCACGCTGATTCGATGGCCAGCAGGCGCTGCAGCGCGTGGTCGGCCCAGTCGAGGCGGAAGGGGCGCTGCGCCAGGCCGGGCGGCGGCGCCGCGGCGCCCGGCGTGCGGCTCCACCAGAACATCGGGATCGCGAAGCCGGCACGCTCGGCCTGGCTGTGGCCGGCAAAGTCGATGCGGTGGCCCACCTCCTGCCCGTGGTCGGAGAAGAACAGCACCTCGAGTGCACGACCCGGGCGCTGTTCGTTCAGCAGCTGCAGCATGCGGCCCAGCACCTGCGAGCCGCAATAGACGGCGTCGTCGTACTCGTTGCGCGCCTGCACGATGCCCTTCGAGCGGCCGGCCGCGCGCAGGCTGCGCGCCACCGCGTCGTCGGTCGCGTCGCGCCAGGGGTGAGTACCGGCCGGGCAGCGCTGCTTGTAGTGGAAGTGCTGGCCCAGCAGGTGCACGACGATGAATTCGCGTTCGGGCGCGAGCGCCGCGAGGCGCTCGTGCAGCGGGGCCAGCAGGTCGGCGTCGGTGGCCGAGCTGTCGCGCCAGTTGCCGCTGTTGACGAAGCGTTGCAGCTGGGCCGTGCGCGCCATCGCGGCGAACCAGCCCTCGTGCGCCGGCTGGTTCGAGAGCCAGGTCACGTGGTAGCCCGCGGCCTGCGCGAGCTGGGTGATGTCGGGCGTGCGGTTCCACAGCGCGGGCTCTTCCTGCGTGGCCGGCGTCAGCGCCAGCTTGAGCGAGGGCAGGGTGAAGGCCTCGCTCGACCACGCGTCTTCGAAGAACACCGCGCGACCGGGCAGCGCGGCCAGCGCCTGCACGAGCGGCGCCGTGGTGTCGCGCGCGTAGCCGTGCAGGCCCCAGTTCAGGCGCGTGGCGCTCTCGCCGATCACCAGCACCACGGTGCGTGGCGCGGGGTCCAGCGCGCGCACCTTCCAGTTCGCGGCATCGGCCTGCACGGCGGCGCGGTCGGCGCCGATGCGGGCGATCTGCTGCTGCGCATGCGCATGGCGCACCAGCACCACGCCCCAGCGCAGGAGCGGCTGCTGGCGCAGCATCGTGGGGTTGAAGTGCAGCGCCACGAAGAACAGCGCGAGCGCGCCCAGCACCAGCGTGCGCCGGCGCGGCCACGCAGGCCCGGCCAGCGGTCGGAAGTGCCCGTGCATCAGCGCGGCGGCCAGCACCACCGCGCCGGCGGCGAAGGCCAGCCCGCGCCCGATGGCGCCCCACTGTTCGCCCAGGAAGCCCGCCACCTCGCCGGGCGTCGTATTGGCCAGCGATTCGGCGATCACGCCCGGCTGCGGCGCGGCGCCGAAATAGCCGCGCACCACGCCCTGGATGCCGATGTCCAGTGCCCACCACAGCACCATCGCCAGCCACACGCGCTGCCGCGCGCGTGGCGAGAGCGGCTGGCAGGCCAGCATCAGCGCGCTGCCGCCGACGGCCCACCACAGCGCCATCTTGGCCAGGTCCTTGGCGAGCATGAAGCCGGTGGCCCCGGCGACGAGGTGCAGCAGCAGCCCGAAGCCGAGGAAGCGCAGCCAGAAGCCCATGCCGGCGTGGATCCTCACGCGAAGGTCGTGGGCGCGCGGCCCGTCAGCAGCGCGAGTGCGGCTTCGGCCACGCGTTGGGTGTTGGCCGTTTCGTCGAAGTCGCTCACCAGGGTCCTGTAGTGGCGCTCGATCACTCCGCGATGGGCGCGTGCGAGCAAGGTGCCGACGGTGCGCTCCAGCCGCTCGTGGTCGATCGGCGTGCCGATGATGTCCTCGACACGCAGGTCCTCGCGCCAGGTGTGCACGCCCGGCAGGCCGGCGTACCAGGTGGGGCCGAACACCAGCGCCGGCTTGCCCTGGCGCACCGCCTCCCAGCCCACGGTGCCCGAGATGGAGGCCACGAATTCGGCGCGCGCCGTCAGCTCGTGCGTGCTGGCGTGCGAGGGCATGAACACCAGGTTGGGGATGCGCTTGAGGCGATGGAAGAACATCGGCCCGCGCATGTAGGCGCCCTGCTTGGGGTTCTCCTTGACGTAGATCGCCACGTCCTCGGGCAGCAGGTGCGCCAGCGCCTCGATCGCCAGCGCCTGGTCCTTGAACGGGCCGCCCAGCGCCGAGGTGGTCATCTCGGGCTGCAATTGCAGCGCGAAGTAGACGAAGCGGCGCGACAGGTCGGGCACCGTGTCCTCGTGCGCCACCAGGTGCTCGAAGTAGGCCAGCTCGTCCTCGTGGAAGAAGCGCGCGAACGGGTCGCGCCAGTCGGGCAGCGCCGCGGCCACCGCGCGCATGCGCCGCAGCAGGCCGAGCGAATAGGCCGGGTTCAACGCGCGCCCCGGGCGCTTGAGCGCGAGGAAGGCGAGCCACTGCGCATAGGCGCGTGTCGACAGGCGCCCCGGCGCGGCCTTGGCCTGCGCGATGCCCTTCATGTAGAAGTGCTCGAGCGCTTGCGTGCGGTCGATCGGGTGGCGTGCATCGGCGTCCAGCGGCAGGGCCAGCCGGCCGTAGTCCTCGACCGCGCGCATCGAGATGAAGCGGTCGGGGAACAGCGACTGCGTGAGGATCAGCACCGGCAGGCCCAGACTGCGCGCGACCTGGTAGACCAGCGTGTCGTGCACCAGGTGCGGCACGTTGAACAGCAGCAGGTGCGTGGCGCCGCTCTCGGCGAGGCGCTGCGCGATCACGTCGGCCAGCACGTGGAAGTAGTCCCAGTACTCGTGGAAGCCGCGCAGCGGATGCGGCAGGTGGGCGTACGGCTCGGCGCGGCGGTGCAGGTGGTCGATGAAATCGTCGGCCAGCGCGTCGTACTCGGGCTGCATGAACAGCGCGTGCGCCAGGCCGCTGTGGCGCGTGCCCTCGAGCAGGTGGCCGCGCCGGCCGCGCCGCAGGTTCATGCGCGACAGCGACGAGGCCTTGAAGTCGGCGTGTCGGCTGCCCAGGTGCAGCACCAGCTCCACCTCGCCGGCGGACTGGCGCACCAGCTCGTGCAGGGCGGCGTCGGTGTTGGCGGCGGTGGAGACGCAGGCGAGCTTGATCGGCATGCGGCTCAGGCTTCCAGGTCGTCCCAGCGCACCGGGGTGTGCAGCGCGACATCGCGCACGACGCGCTTGCCGATGACCGCGTCGAGGTGCTTGGGCGCGAGGCCGAAGCCCGGGCGCACGCTGCGCACCGCATCGGCGGTGACCACCTCGCCGGCCCTGAGCGTGCGCACGAAGTACAGCGAACGGCGGAACTGCGCGTTGCCGATCTCGCTGCTCTTGCGGCCGTAGTCCACGCGCCCGAGCGCCGACCAGGCGGTGCGCGCGCCCTGCACCAGCTGCACCAGCTCGGGCGGCTCGAGCGAGAAGCTGTCGTCGGGCCCGCCACCCGAGCGGTCGAGGGTGAAGTGCTTCTCGATCAGCGCGGCGCCGAGCGCGACGCTGGCGATCGCCGTGGTGTTGTCCAGCGTGTGGTCCGACAGCCCGGTGACGACGCCGAAGCGCGCGATCATGTCGGAGAGCGTGCGCAGGTTGTAGTCCGCTGCCGGTGCCGGGTAGCCGCTCACGCAATGCAGCAGCGCAAGCTGGGTGCAGCCGCCCTCGCGCGCCGCGGCCACCGCCTCGCCGATCTCCTCGGCGTCGGCCATGCCGGTGGAGATGATCATCGGCTTGCGCGTGCCGGCCACGTAGCGGATCAGCGGCAGGTCCACCGCCTCGAACGAGGCGATCTTGTAGGCGGGGGCGTTCAGGTCTTCCAGCAGGTCGACCGCGGTGCGGTCGAAGGGCGAGCTGAAGATCGTGATGCCGAGCGCGCGCGCGCGCTCGAAGAGCGGGCGGTGCCAGTCCCAGGGCATGTGCGCTTGCTGGTACAGGTCGTACAGCGTGCGGCCGTCCCACAGGCCGCCGTGGATCGTGAAGCCCTCGCCGGTGGCCGGCAGCGTGATGGTGTCGGGCTTGTAGGTCTGCAGCTTCACCGCATCGGCACCGGCCTTCCTGGCCTCCTCGACGATGCGCAGCGCGGTGTCCAGGCGCCCGTTGTGGTTGGCCGAGAGCTCGGCGATCACGTACGGCGGAGCATCGGCCGCGATGCGGCGGCCGGCGATCTCGATCGAGGGCAGGGGTGTGGTCATCGGGTCTCCGGGCTCGACAGCAGGGCCCACTCGCGGCGCAGCAGGCCGAAGCAGTGCACGTCACGCCACGCCGTGCCATCGTGGTGGTGTTCGCGCAGCACGCCTTCCTCGTGGAAGCCGAGCGCCACGTGCAGGCGGTGCGACGCCAGGTTGCCGTGCAGCGTGCGGCCGCACACCTTGTGCACGCGCTCCTCGCCGAACACGCGCTGCAGCGCGGCGCGGCAGAGCTGGCGCCCGGTGCCGCGCGGCGCGTCGGGCGCGGCGTAGAAGCCCCATTCGGCCACGCCCTCGCGGGCCACGCCGGAGAACTGCACGAAGCCGGCCGGGTGGCCGTCGCGCTCGAACAGCCACAGGCGCCGCGTCGCGTCGACGCTGGCGCGCTCGAACCAGGCACGGTGTTCGTCGGCGCCGACCTCGTGGCGCTGGAAGCTGGCCTCGCGCACGCCGGGCGCGTTGCGCCAGGCGCGGATCCGTTCGAGGTCTTCCGGCGCCAGCGGCCGCAGCGTCGCGACGCTCATCGGCTCGCCTCCAGCCGCGCCAGCAGTGCATCGGCCACGCGCGCCGCGCCCTGGCCATCGGTGACGGCGGCGGCGGCGGTCGACATCGAGTGCAGCCGCGCGGGCTCGGCGAGGGCGTGCAGCGCCGCGGGCAGCGTGCGCGGGAGCTGGTCGAGCGTGCCGAGCGGCTGCGCGGCTGCGGCCTCGGCCAGGGCCTGTGCACCGGCGCGCTGGTTGTCGGCCAGCACCAGCAGCAGCGTCGGCACGCCCAGGCAGCAGCGCTCCCACGCGCTGCCGCCGGCTGCACCGACGGCGAGGTCGGCCTCGGCGAGCAGAGAGGCCATGTCGCTCACCGCGCCGTGCACGCTGCACGACATGGGCAGCGTGGCGGCCAGGTCGCGCGCGTCGGCGAGCGTGGGCGCCAGCGGGCCCAGCGCCACGCTCACCCGAAGGCCTGCGGGCAGCGTTGCCGTGGCGAGTGCGCGCAGCACGTGCAGCGAGGCCTGCTGCGGATCGCCGCCGCCCAGGCTGACGACGAGGTGGCGCAGCGCGCCGTTGGCGCGGCGCTGCAGGCTGGCCGCGCGCGCCGCGGCGAAGTCCGGCCGCAGCAGGGCGAATCGAGGGCCGATGAGGCGCTCGCAGGCGGCGGGCACGCGGCTGTCGTAATCGCCGGCCGCGCGGCCGAGGTTCTGGTCGAGCAGCAGGTCGGCGTCGTGCGGGCGGTCGGCGAGATCGTCGAGCGCCATCAGCACGCGACAGGCCGGGCGCAGGGCACGCTCCCAGGCGGCGTCGAGGCCGTAGTGGTCCACCACCAGCGCGTCGCAGCCTGTGCGGTCCAGCGCGGCGCGCGTGGCGGCGGCGTCGTCGCCCGCGCCCAGCATGACGACGCGGCCTGCGATCTCGTGCCACGGCGCGGCGAGCGCCGAAGGCAGCTCGCGCGCCAGCAGGCCGACCACGGCGCCGCGTTCGCGCAGCGCGAGCGCGAGCGCGTGGCAACGCATCACGTGGCCGCTGCCGAGCGCGGCCGATGCATCGGCGCGCAACCAGACGGCCGGACCGCGCGTCATGCGTCGCCTGCCTGCTGCAGGGCCTTGAACAGCCATTCGGCGCGCGCCCAGTCCTCCGGCGTGTCGATGTCCTGCACGCGGTGGCGCGGCAGCAGCACCGGCACCGCGTCGGCCGAGAAGATCGGCAGGCCCTGCGTCCACGCCTCGGCCCGGCCCCAGTAGAACTGGGCCGCGTCGTGGTAGGCCTCTTCCAGGTCCTGCGAGCGCGTGTTGAAGAGTTCGGGCTGGAACATCGCCACGCGGCCGGCCGGCGTCAGGCGCAGCGCACGCTGGATCGGCGAGGCGTAGGTGGTGACCGAGAACGCATAGGCCGCGTCGCTGGCGCGCAGCGCCTCGAGCCCGGCGCGCAGGTCGGCCGCGCGCACGAAGGGCGCGGTGGCGTAGATGCAGCACACCTCGACGGGGGCCTCGCCGTGCGCGCGCTGCCATTCGATGGCGTGGGCGATCACCGGGATCGTGCCGGTGTGGTCGTCGGCCAGCGCCGCGGGGCGCAGGAAGGGCGCCTCGGCGCCTGCTGCACGTGCGGTCTCGGCGATCTCCGCGTCGTCGGTGGAGACGAGGATGCGGTCGAAGCAGGCGGCGTCGCGTGCGGCCTGGATCGACCAGGCGATCATCGGCCGGCCGCAGAACGGGCGGATGTTCTTGCGCGGGATGCGCTTGCTGCCGCCGCGCGCCGGGATGACGGCGAGCCTCATCGGCCGTTCACCCGAGCAGCCGCCGCAGTGCAGCGATCACCTCGTCCTGCTGCGCCTCGGCGAGGGTGGCGAACATCGGCAGCGAGATCGCCTGCGCGTAGAAGGCCTCGGCCGCCGGGAACTGCCCGGGGCGGAAGCCGAGCCGCCGGTAATGCGGCTGGGTGTGCACCGGGATGTAGTGCACGTTGACGCCGATGCCCGCCGCGCGCAGGCCGTCGAACGCCTCGCGGCGCGACAGCCGGCTGCGCTGCGCGTCGATCTGCACCGGATAGAGGTGCAGCGCCGAGTGCGCGTCGGGCGACTGCCAGGGCGTGACGAGCGGCAGATCGGCCAGCGCGGCGTCATAGCGCCGCGCCAGCGCGTGGCGGCGCTCGACGTAGGCCTCGAGCCGCGCCAGCTGCGACAGGCCGAGCGCGGCCTGCAGGTCGGTCAGGCGGTAGTTGTAGCCCAGCTCGATCTGCTCGTAGTCCCAGGGGCCGTCGGGCGGGGCCTCCATCAGCGCGGCGTCGCGCGTGATGCCGTGGCTGCGCAGGCGCTCCATGCGCGCGGCCAGCGCCGCGTCGTTGGTGAGCGCCGCGCCGCCTTCGGCGGTGGTGACGATCTTGACCGGGTGGAAGCTGAACACCGCGATGTCGCTCCAGCGGCAGTTGCCCACCGGCTCGCCGAGGTAGCGCCCGCCCACCGCGTGCGAGGCGTCCTCGACGATGCGAAAACCGTAGCGCTGGCCGAGCGCGTGGATGGCGCGCATGTCGCAGCTCTGGCCGGCGAAGTGCACCGGCACCACCACCTTGGGCAGCGTGCCCTCGCGCTCGGCCGCGGCCAGCTTGGCCTCGAGCGCGGCCACGCTCATGTTGCAGCTGCGTGCATCGATGTCGACGAAGTCCACCGTGGCGCCGCAGTACAGGCCGCAGTTGGCCGAGGCGACGAAGGTGTTCGGGCTGGTCCACAGCCGGTCGCCCGCGCCCAGGTCGAGCGCCATGCAGGCCACGTGCAGGGCCGCGGTGGCATTGCTCATCGCCACGGCGTGGCGCGCGCCGCAGTGGGTCGCCAGGGCCTGTTCGAAGCGCGGGATCGCCGGGCCCTGGGTCAGCCAGTCCGAGCGCAGCGTGGCGATGACCGCCGCGACGTCGTCGTCGGTGATGTCCTGGCGGCCGTAGGGGATCATGGCGTTCAGATCGCGCCGATCTTGTCGCGGTGCGCCGCGACCCAGGCCTGCAGCTCGGCCGCGCTCATCCACTCGGGGTTGCTGTCGCTGGCGTACTGGAAGCCCTCGGGCACCTTGGTGCCGTCCTTGATGCGCTCGCTGGTGGTGTCCCAGTTGTGGATGGCCGGCAGGATCTTGTAGTGCTCCGGGTACTCGTAGGTGTAGAACGAATCCTCGGGGCCGATCATCTGCTCGTGCAGCTTCTCGCCCGGGCGGATGCCCACCACATCGAGCCGCGCCTCGGGCGCCAGCGCACGCGCCAGGTCCACCACCTTCATCGACGGGATCTTCTTGACGTAGATCTCGCCGCCGACCATGTCCTCGAAGGCATGCCACACCAGCTGCACGCCCTGCTCGAGGGTGATCATGAAGCGCGTCATGCGCTCGTCGGTGATCGGCAGCACGCCCTGGTCGCGGATGGACAGGAAGAAGGGGATCACCGAGCCGCGCGAGCCCATCACGTTGCCGTAGCGCACGACGGCGAAGCGCGTGTCGTGGCCGCCGGCATAGGAGTTGCCGGCGACGAACAGCTTGTCCGAGGCGAGCTTGGTGGCACCGTAGAGGTTGACCGGGCTCGAGGCCTTGTCGGTGGACAGCGCGACGACGCGCTTGACGCCCTTGTCGATGCACGCGTCGATCAGGTTCATCGCGCCGAGCACGTTCGTCTTGACGCACTCGAAGGGGTTGTACTCGGCAGTGGGCACGATCTTGGTGGCCGCGGCGTGCACCACGAAGTCGACGTTGTCGAGCGCGCGGTACAGGCGCTCGCGGTCGCGCACGTCGCCGATGAAGAAGCGCACGCGCGAGTCGCCCTGGAACTTCTTGGCCATCTCCCACTGCTTCATCTCGTCGCGCGAGTAGATGATCAGCTTCTTCGGGTTGTAGCGCGCGAGCGTCATCGGCACGAAGGTGTGGCCGAAGGAGCCGGTGCCCCCGGTGACGAGGATGGTCTTGTTGCTCAGCATGGCGGGTCCTCAGGCTTCCTCGATCGATCGCGGCGGGAAGCTGTCCCAGCTCTGGCAGCCGGGGCACTGCCAGAAGTATCGCTTCGCCTCGAAACCGCAGGCCGCGCAGCGGTAGCGCTGCAGCGGCTGTGCGGCGCGGGCCACCGCGTCGCGAACCGCCGACAACGCCGGGTCGGAGGCAGCCTTCGCGTCGAGCACTTCGAGCGCCATCGACAGCGTCGGCTGGGCGCGCAGCATCTGCGCGGCCAGCGGCAGCGCGCCGGCCGGACGCTCGTCGAGCGTGGCCAGCGCACGCAGCAGCTCGAGCGCCGGCTGGTCGGCGGCCAGCTGCTCGAGCACGGCGCGCGCGGCACCGGGCTGCCCGACGCGGCGCGCGAGGTCGACGTAGTCGCTCGCCGCCAGCACGAAGGCACCGGGATTGCGCCGGCGCAGATCGTCGTAGCTGGCCAGCGCCGCGGCGGTATCGCCGCCTCGTGCCTGGCGCTGCGCGACGAGCACGAGGGGCCGCGCCGCTTCGGGGGCGGCCTCGCGCGCCGCGCGCAGTGCGGCGTCGGCAGCGGCCGCATCGCCTTGCGCCTCGGCCTGCAACGCAAGCTCGCAGTGATGGTGGGCGATGCGCTGAGCGAAGGAGCCGGCACCGGCCAGCTCGAGCTGGCGTGCCACGGCCATGGCCGAGTGCCAGTCGCGCGCGCGCTCGTGCAACTGCAGCAGCGCCAGGCGTGCCTCGGTCTCGTAGGGCGTGCCGTCCAGTGCCCGGAATGCCGCTTCGGCGCGGTCGAACAGGCCGGCCTTCATGAAGTCCTGGGCCAGCGCATGCTGCGCGCGCTGGCGCTCGGCGCCCGGCAGGTCACCGCGCTGCAGCAGGTACTGGTGCACGCGGATCGCGCGCTCGAACTCGCCGCGGCGCCGGAACAGGTTGCCGAGAGCGAAGTGCAGTTCGGCGGCATCGGGGTCGTTCTGCACGGCCTCGATGAAGGCGTCGATGGCCTTGTCGGGTTGCTCGGCCAGCAGCAGGCTCAGGCCCTTGAAATAGGCCTTGGGCTGGGCACGCTGCTCGCGTCGCCACTGGCGCAGGTCGACTCGCGAGCCGATCCAGCCCAGTGCGAACGCGACGGGCAGGCCCAGCAGCAGCCATTGCAGGTCGAAGTCGATCATCGCCTCACAGCACCTCGCGCGGGGGGAAGGCCGCCTCGGCGCCGAACTGCGAAGGCACCGGCGCGGGTGCAGGGGCAGGGGACGGCGCGGCCGTCGCGGTGGTGCCGTGCTGGCGTGCCGCGCGGCGTTGTCGCCACCAGGCCGGCGTCATCGCGAGCACGCCCACCGCGCAGCCGGCGACGAAGGCGGCCAGCACGACGACCACCATGGGGGCTCGCCAGTCGAAGCCGAAGAACCAATGCACCACGGTCTCCTGCTGGTTGTTCAGCGCGAAGGCAAACAGGGCGAAGAAGAGGAAGGCTCGCAGGAGCCAGACGGCGGCGCGCATCGGAGGACGATTCTACGGAGCGGGAGCAAGAAAAACGCGCCCCGCGGGGCGCGTCGTGGCGGACCGGGGTGCACAGCCCTCAGTCCGACGGGCTGTCGTGGCCGTCCGTGCGCGCGTCCACCGCTTCGCGCAAGGCCTTGCCCGGCTTGAAGTGAGGCACCAGCTTCTCGGGGATCGTCACCTGCTCGCCGCTGCGGGGATTGCGTCCCAGCCGCGGCGGCCGCCGGTTGATCGAAAAACTGCCGAAACCGCGGATCTCGATCCGATGGCCGCGCGCCAGCGCGTCGCTCATCGCGTCGAGCACGGTCTTGACCGCGAACTCGGTGTCGCGCTGGGTCAGCTGGCCGAACTTGGCGGCCAGCGCGGCCACGAGGTCGGAGCGCGTCATGGGCAGGGGCGGCTCAGTGGCGGCGCTGCCCGTGCGCGTGACGCACCCGGGCTGCGCCATCCGTGCTCAGCCGTTGTCCTTGTTGTCCATCTTGGCGCGCAGCAGCGCGCCCAGGCTGGTGGTGCCGGCCGTCTCGCGCTCGTTGCTGGCGGCCAGGCGTTGCATGGCTTCCTGCTGGTCGGCGCTGTCCTTGGCCTTGATCGACAGCTGGATGTTGCGGGTCTTGCGATCGATGTTGACGATCATCGCGTTGACCTCGTCGCCTTCCTTGAGCACGTTGCGCGCGTCCTCGACGCGGTCGCGGCTGATCTCGGAGGCGCGCAGGTAGCCCACGACGTCTTCCGTGAGCTGGACCTCGGCGCCGCGCGGATCGACCGCCTTCACCTTGCCGGTGACGATCGCGCCGCGATCGTTGAGCGTGGTGAAGGTGGCGAACGGGTCGCCGTCGAGCTGCTTGATGCCCAGGCTGATGCGCTCGCGCTCGACGTCCACCGCCAGCACGATGGCCTCGACTTCCTGGCCCTTCTTGAAGTTGCGCACCGCGCTCTCGCCCGGCTCGGACCAGCTGAGGTCGGACAGGTGCACCAGGCCGTCGATGCCCGCCGACAGGCCGACGAAGACGCCGAAGTCGGTGATCGACTTGACCGGGCCCTTGACCTTGTCGCCGCGCTTGACGTTGGCCGCGAACTCCTCCCAGGGATTGGCCTTGCACTGCTTCATGCCCAGGCTGATGCGGCGCTTGTCCTCGTCGATCTCGAGCACCATGACCTCGGTCTCGTCGCCGAGCGTCACCACCTTGGACGGGCTGACGTTCTTGTTGGTCCAATCCATCTCCGAGACGTGCACCAGGCCCTCGATGCCCGGCTCGATCTCGACGAAGGCGCCGTAGTCGGCGATGTTGGTGACCTTGCCGAACAGGCGCGTGCCGGTGGGGTAGCGGCGTGCCACGCCCAGCCACGGGTCGTCG
>DASTJE010000191.1:0-55895 GCA_035716845.1 Burkholderiaceae bacterium | reverse complement strand
CCGAGATCGACGCCGTGGCCGCGCGCGGCGCCGGCGTCGTGATCTGCCCCAGCACCGAGGCCAACCTCGGCGACGGCCTGCCCGACCTGCCGCGCTGGCTGGCCGGGGGCGTGCCGCTGGCGATCGGCTCGGACAGCCAGGTCGGGCGCGACGCGCTGGAGGAACTGCGCTGGCTCGACTACGGCCAGCGCCTCGCGCGCCGCGAACGCAACGTCGCCGCCGCGCCGGGCCACGAGACCTCGACCGCGGCACGCCTGGTCGAGCGGGTGCGCAGCGGCGGCGCTGCGGCCGCGGGCTTCGCGCGCTGGGGCTTCGAGCGCGGCGCGCGCGCCGACCTGCTGGTGGCCGACCCGGGCTGCGACGCGCTGCACGGCCTGCCGCCCGGGGCGCTGCTCGACGCGCTCGTCTTCGCGTCCCCCGTGCGGCCCTGGCGCGACGTGATGGTGGCCGGGCGCTGGGCGATCCGGGCGCATGAAGCGCCGCTGCAGGCGGCGGTGGCCGAGGCCTTCGGGCGCGCGATGCGCGAGCTGTGGGAGACCGAGGCGTGAGCGGCGCGCTGGAGGGCATCCGCGTGGTCGAGTTCGGCGGCCTCGGGCCGGCGCCTTTTGCCGGCACGATGCTGGCCGACATGGGCGCGGACGTGGTGCTGGTCGAGCGCCCGCTGCCCGCCGGGGCCCCGCGCGAACGCGCCGACCACCACCGCGGCAAACGCTCGATCGAGCTCGACCTCAAGGGTGCGTTCGGGCAGCGCGCGGCATGGGCCCTGATCGAGCGTGCCGACGCGCTGATCGAGGGCTTCCGCCCCGGCGTGATGGAGCGCCTGGGCTTCGGCCCCGAGGCGGTCGCCGCGCGCAACCCGCGGCTGGTCTACGGCCGGATGACCGGCTGGGGCCAGGACGGGCCGCTCGCGCAGGCCGCCGGGCACGACATCAACTACGTCTCGCTCACCGGCGCGATGAGCATCGCGGGTCACCCGGGCGAAGCGCCGATGGTGCCGGCCACGCTGGTGGGCGACATGGGCGGCGGCGGCATGTTCCTGGCGTTCGGCATCGCCTGCGCGCTGCTCGAGGCCCAACGCAGCGGACGTGGCCAGGTGATCGACGCGGCGATGGTCGACGGCGTCACGGTGTTGGCCTCGCTGATCCACCAGCGGCGTGCCGAGGGCAGCTGGAGCGACGATCCGGCGCGCAACTACTTCCTCGGCGCCTCGCCCTTCTACGACGTCTTCGAGTGCGCCGACGGGCGCCACGTCAGCCTGGGGGCGATCGAGCCCGCGTTCTACGCCGAACTGCTGGAGCGCCTCGGCCTCGACGATGTCGATCCGGCGCACCAGTACCGCACCGAGGACTGGCCCGAGCTGCGCGCCCGCGTGGCGCGCCTCCTGAAGTCGCAGCCGCGCGCACACTGGTGCACGCTGCTGGAGGGCACCGATGCCTGCTTTGCCCCCGTGCTCGACTTCGACGAAGCGGCGCGCCACCCGCATCTGCAAGCGCGGGGAACACTCGTCGATGCACAGGGCCGGCGCCAGCCGGCTGCCGCGCCGAGGCTGTCGCGCACCCCGGGCCGCAGGGCCGCCCCGGGGCCTCGGCCCGGCGAACATACGGGCGAGGTTCTGGGAGAAATTGGACTACATCCGGAAACGCCCTGAGCCGCCATCCGCCTTTGGGAGAACCCCAACTAGGCAGCCCTTCGATCGGCACGTACAATAGTAGTTTTATTACATGCTTCTTGTTTGCGCCAGGTCTCAGCGTCGGGTGATGCCCGGTGAGGTCGAGGCGCAGTTCGAGGCTATAGTGCCGCCCTTCGAGACAGTTTCACGAGTCCCGAGGGGGCCACGAGCCCCGAGAGATGAGGATCGCAGCGCGCCCGATCGGGCGCCGGAGGAACGGTTTGGCTACCCATGACTACGCGTGGCAACAGCGACGGCCCAGCAAGCACCTGCTGGGCTTCGGCGTCGTTGTCCTGATGCACGTGATCCTCGGTTGGGCCCTGGTCAACGGCCTGGCCCGCAAGGTGGTGGAGGTGATCAAGGGCCCGATCGAGACCAAGATCATCGAGGAAACCAAGCCGCCGCCGCCGCCGCCGGAAAACCTGCCGCCGCCGCCGAAGTTCGCGCCGCCGCCGCCGAGCTTCGTGCCACCTCCGGAAGTCGTGGTGCAGCAGCCGCAGGTGCAGGCGCCGACGATCACGACGACGACGGTGGCCCCGCCGCCGACGCCGGTGACCATCGCCCCGGCGCCCGCTCCGGCGGCACCGCCCGCACCTGCACCGGCCCCGGTCGCCGCGCGTCCGGCGATCACCGACGCCTCGGGCTGCCGCCCCGAATACCCGCCCGCCGCCGCGCGCGCCGAAGCCACCGGCACCACGGTCATCCGTTTCACGATCGACGCCGCGGGCCGCGTGGCCTCGGCCGAGATCGTGAAGCCTTCGGGCCCGTCGCGCGAACACCGCCTGCTCGATCGCGCGGCCGTGACGGCCCTGAGCGAGTGCAAGTTCACGCCGGGCCGCGACGAGAGCGGACGCGCCGTGGGCGCCTCCACCAACGTCGAGTACGTGTGGAAGCTGCAGTGATGACCCTCGTTGCGGCAGGTCGCTGCCGCGACGTTCCGATTGACCTTGACTGAACCAGCCCCGCGGCGACAACGCGTCGCGACAGTTTTCCGGAGGAACCCATGTCTTTGATCCAGATGATTCGCGCGCCGTTCGCCGCCGCGCTGCTCGCCGCGGCCACCCTGGTCGCCACCCCCGCCGCCGTGCAGGCGCAGGCCGCGTCCGAACCCGCACCGGCCGCGCAGGCCGCGCCTGCAGCGGCGCCGGCACCGGTGGTCGAGAAGGAAACGGTCGAGAACCCCTACGGCCTGGCAGCGATGTGGAAGCAAGGCGACTTCGTCGCCAAGGGCACGCTCATCATCATGATCATCATGTCGATGGGTTCCTGGTACATCATCTTCACCAAGCTGTTCGAGCAGCGCAAGCTGCTCAAGAGCGCGCGTCAGGCGGGCGACGGCTTCTGGAATGCCGGCTCGGTGCAGAAGGGTGCCGCCACCCTCGATGAAGGCAGCGCCTTCCGGTTCCTGGCCGAGTCGGGATTGAAGGCCGCCGAGCACCACGAGGGGGCGATGCTCGAGGCGATCGACAAGCACACCTGGATCAGCATGTCGATGCAGCGCGCCACCGACAGCATCAACAGCCGCATGCAGGACGGCCTCGCGTTCCTGGCCACCGTCGGCTCCACCGCCCCCTTCGTCGGCCTGTTCGGCACCGTCTGGGGCATCTACCACGCGCTGACGGCGATCGGCATCTCCGGCCAGGCCTCGATCGACAAGGTGGCCGGCCCGGTGGGCGAGGCGCTGATCATGACCGCCATCGGCCTGGCCGTCGCGGTGCCCGCGGTGATGGGCTACAACTGGCTCATCCGTCGTAACAAGACCGCGATGGAGCAGGTGCGCGCCTTCTCGGGCGACCTGCAGAACGTGCTGCTGGCCGGCAAACGGTAAATGCCCGCCCCGAGCCCGCTTTGCTCGCGTCCCCCGCGGGGAGCGAGTCCGCTTGCGACGGCCCGACGCGGATTCATCCGCGCCTGACCCGCGACAGGAGAACCTTCATGGGCATGAGCGTAGGCCCCGCCGACGACAGCGGCGAAGACCAGATGAACTCGTCCATCAACACCACGCCCCTGGTGGACGTGATGCTGGTGCTGCTGATCATCTTCCTGATCACGATCCCGGTCGTGACGCAATCGATCAAGCTGGAGCTGCCCAAGGAACGCAACGTTCCGACGCAGACCAAGCCCGAGAACATCGTGCTGGCGGTCAACCGCGACGGCGAGATCTACTGGGGCATGCAGCGCATCCCCGACATCGAATCGCTGGTGACCCGCCTCAAGACGGAGGCAGTCAAGGACCCCCAGCCCGAGGTGCACATCCGCGGCGACATGGAGGTGCGCTATGAATCGGTGGGCCGCGTCGTCGTGGCCTGCCAGCGCTCGGGCATCCTCAAGGTGGGCTTCATCACCGAGCCGCCCGCCGGCGTCGTCGCAAGGTAAGGAGCAGCAACCATGGCCATGGCCGTCGGAAACTCGTCAGATGAAGGCGACGTGATGGTGGACATCAACACCACGCCGCTGATCGACGTGATGCTGGTGCTGCTGATCATGTTCATCATCACCATCCCGATCCAGACCCACGCGGTCAAGCTCAACATGCCCACGCCGAGCAACCAGCAGCCCATCAAGCTGCCGGAAGTCATGCGCATCGACGTCGACTTCGACGGCACGATCGGCGTCAACGGCGTGCTGACCACCAAGGGGGAGCTCGACGCCAAGCTGGGCGAGTGGGGCCGCCTGCCCGGGCCCGACCAGCCCGAGGTGCACCTGCGCCCCAACAAGCTCGTCACCTACAAGCACGTGGCCGCGATCATGGCCAGCGCCCAGCGCCAGGGTGTCACCAAGATCGGCCTCGTCGGCAACGAGCAGTTCATGAACTGAGGCCGCGCGCTCGCCGCCGGTCATCCCATCGTCGTCGGGGGTCGTTACCGCACAGGTACGATCCCCTCGTCTTTTCCGCCTCCTCCAGCCCGCCCATGAAGACGCTCCGCCCCCTCATCGCCGCACTGCTCGCCGCCAGCCTGGCCGGCACCGCACTCGCCCAGGCGGTGCGTCCCGAAGTCGGCAAGCCCCTGCAGCAGGCCAGCGAGCTGCTCAAGGCCGGCAAGGGCAAGGAGGCGCTGGCCAAGGTGCGTGAGGCCGATGCCGTGGGCGGCAAGACGCCGGCCGAGCAGCTGATGATCGACCGCATGAAGGGCGCGGCGGCCCAGCGCGCGGGCGACCACGGTGCCGCGGTCGCGGCCTTCGAAACGGTCTTCGCCTCGGGCAAGCTCTCCGGACCCGAGCAGGCGCAGACGGCCGAGTCGATCGCGTTCGGCTACGTGCAGCTCAAGAACAACGCCAAGGCCGGCGAGTGGGTGGCCAAGGCGCGGGCCGCCGGCGGCAACAGCGCGTCGCTCAACCAGCTCGCGTCGTACCTGCAGGCGCAAAGCGGCGACTACTCGCAGATCTTCAAGGACGCGCAGGCCGCGGTGGCCAATGCCGAGAAGGACGGCCGCAAGCCCGGCGAGGACGACCTGCTGCGCCTGGCCGACGCCGCCAAGCGCACCGGCAACCACGGCGCCTACTCCGGGGCGCTCGAGAAGCTCGTCCTCTACTACGCCAAGAAGGACTACTGGGCCGCGCACCTGGCCAGCCTGCAGCGCAAGCCCGGTTTCTCCGACCGCCTGGCGCTGGACGTGCAGCGGCTGAAGCTGGCCAACGGCCTCGTCTCCAAGACCGACGACTACATGGAACTGGCGCAGCTCGCGCTGCAGGCGGGCTTTCCCGTCGAGGCCAAGGCGATCGTCGACAAGGGCTACGCGAGCGGCGCGCTGGGCAGCGGCGACCAGGCGGCACGCCACCAGCGCCTGAAGGACCTCGTGCTCAAGACCCAGGCCGAGAGCGCCGCGGCCATCGACGGCCAGGCCGCCGAGGCCGCCAAGGAGAAGGAAGGCAACGACCTGATCAAGGTCGGCACCGTCTATGCCTCGATGGGCCAGGCCGACAAGGCCGTCGAGCTGATCGAGAAGGGCATCGCCAAGGGCGGCCTCAAGCGACCCGACGATGCCAAGCTGCGCCTGGCGCTGGCGATGGCGCAGTCGCCCAAGCACAAGGCCAGGGGCCTGCAGATGCTGCGCGGCATCGGCGGCCACGACGGCACCGCCGACGTGGCGCGCCTGTACGCCGCCGTGCTCCAGTAGCGGCATGCTGCCGGACTACCTGGAGGACCTGGGTCGCGGCGTCTACGCCATCGACACGGGTTTCCAGCGCCGCAACTACGACGCCGCCTACCTGCTCGTGCACGAGGGGCGGGCCGCCTTCATCGACAACGGCACTGCGACGGCGCTGCCGCGCCACCTCGGCGCGCTGCAGGCGCTCGGGCTCGCACGCGAGGCCGTCGAGTTCGTCATCCCGACGCACGTGCATCTGGACCACGCGGGCTGCAGCGGGGCCTTGATGCGCGAGCTCCCGGCAGCGACGCTGATCGTGCACCCGCGGGGCGCCAGGCACCTGATCGACCCCACGGCGCTGGTGGAAAGCGCTCTGGCGGTGTACGGCGCCGAGGAACTGGCTCGCTCCTACGGCACGATCGTCGGCGTCGACGCGGCACGCGTGCGCACCACGCACGACGGCATGGACCTGATGCTGGGGAGCCGGCGCCTGCACTTCATCGACACGCCGGGCCATGCGCGGCACCACCACTGCGTCTGGGACGAGGCGAGCCGGGCCTGGTTCAGCGGCGACACCTTCGGCATTGCCTATCCCGAGTTCGAGACCCCGGAGCGCGGGCGCTGGATCATCCCGCCGGTCGTGCCGACCCAGTTCGAGCCCGGCCCCTGGCGCGACTCGATCGCACGCCTGGTGTCCTTCGACCCGGACGTGTGCTTCCTCACGCACTTCGGGCCGGTGCGCGAGCCGCGCCGGATGGCGCGCCACCTGCTGCGCCTGATCGACGCGCTGGCGACACTGGGCGAGGCCTTGCGCGACGCGCCCGAACGCCACCTCGCCCTCAAGCGCGAGATCACCGCGCTGTACTCGGCCCAGCTGCGCGAGCACGGCCTCGAACCCACGCCCGACCGGCTCGAACTGCTGGCTGGCGACATCGAACTCAACGCGCAGGGGCTCGCGGTGTGGCTGGACCGCCTGGCCCGCAAGGAAAGGGCCTGACATGGGGACCCTCCGCTACGGCCTGGACAACCGTGTCGTCGTCGTCACCGGTGCGGCCCAGGGCATCGGCGCGGCGTGCGCGCGCGTGCTCGCCGCGGACCGAGCCGCCCTGGCGCTGTGGGACGTCGACGCCGCGCGCGGCGAAGCGCTGGCGTCCGAGCTCGCCGCGGGCGGCGCACGGGCCACCTTCGCGCGCTGCGACGTGTCTCGTGCAGTCGACGTGCAGGCGGCCCTTGCGGCCACCGTGGCCGCGCACGGCCGCATCGACGCTCTGGTGAGCAATGCCGGGATCTTTCGCGCCGCGCCCTTCCTCGAGATCACCGAGGCCGACTGGGACGCCGTGCTGGACGTCAACCTCAAGGGCGCGTTCCTCGTCGGCCAGGCGGTGGCGCGGCAGATGGCGGCCCAGGGTGGCGGGGGCGCGATCGTGCACATGAGCTCGGTCAACGCCCGCCTGGCGATCCCCACGATCGCCAGCTACAACGCGAGCAAGGGCGGGATCGACCAGCTCACGCGCGTGATGGCGCTCGCGCTGGCCGAGCACGGCATCCGCGTCAACGGCGTCGCGCCCGGCACCATCGCCACCGAGCTGGCGGCCAAGGCCGTGCTCACCAGCGAGGAGGCCAGGGCGCGCATCATGAGCCGCACGCCGATGAAGCGCCTGGGCGAGCCGGCCGAGGTCGCCTCGGTGGTCGCCTTCCTGCTGTCGGACGCGGCGAGCTACATGACCGGCGAGACCGTGCTGGTCGACGGTGGTCGCATGACCCTCAACTACACCGTGTGAGCGCGCGGCGCACTCCGCGACGACACCTCGATGAATTTCGAAGCCTTCTCGGTCAGCACCGGGATCGTGGCGCTGGGCGAGATGGGCGACAAGACGCAACTGCTCGCCCTCGTGCTGGCCGCGCGCTACCACCGCCCGCTGGCGATCTCGCTGGGCATCCTGGTGGCCACGCTGGCCAACCACGCGCTGGCCAGCGCCCTGGGCACCTGGCTCACGCGGGTGGTCGACCCCGACGTCCTGCGCTGGGGGCTGGGCCTGAGCTTCCTGGCCGTGGCGGCATGGATGCTGGTGCCCGACACCCACGACGACGACGAGCATCCCCCGCTCGGCCGACTGGGCGTGTTCGGGCTCACCACCGTGGCCTTCTTCCTCGTCGAGATGGGCGACAAGACGCAGATCGCCACCGTGATGCTCGCCGCGCGCTTCGATTCGCTGGTGAGCGTCACCGCCGGCACCACCCTGGGCATGATGATCGCCAACGTGCCGGCCGTGCTGCTGGGCGACAAGGTGCTGCGCCTGGTGCCCATCGCCTGGGTGCACCGCGTCGCCGCGGCCATCTTCGCCGCGATCGGCGTGGCAATCCTTCTGCATGTGCAAGCCTGACGTCCAGGGCCTATCCTCACAGTCCATGGACAGCACCGATACGCTGCAGCGCTGGCAGTCCGAGGAGGCCGCCGCGCGCGGACGGCAGAACCTGGCCCCGGCGCCACTGCCACGGACGGCCGTGCAGGGCCGCGCCGGCCTGGACGTGCTGCGCGACATGCTCGAAGGGCGACTGCCCGCCGCACCGATCGCCCACACGATGGGCTTCATCCTGATCGAAGTCGGGAGCGGGAGCGCCGTCTTCCAGGGCCGCCCCGGCGCGGCTTTCCTGAACCCCCTTGGCACGCTGCACGGCGGCTGGTACGCCACCCTTCTCGATTCGTGCGTCGGCTGTGCCGTGCACACGACGCTGGCACCGCACCGGGCCTACACCACGCTGGAACTCAAGTTCAACCTCGTGCGCGCCATCGGCCCCGACGTGCCGCTGGTGCGCGCGCAAGGGCAGGTCGTGCACGCGGGCCGTCAGGTGGCCACCGCGGAGGGCCGCCTGGTCGGCCCGGACGGCAAGCTGTACGCCCACGCCTCGACCACCTGCCTCCTCTTCGACACACCGCCCTGATCACGATCGATGAAATACCTGCACACCATGGTCCGCGTGACGGACATCGAACAGTCCCTCGCCTTCTACCGCGACGCCCTCGGCCTCGAGGTCCTTTCGCGCCGCGACCACGAGGCGGGCCGCTACACCCTCGTCTTCCTGGCCGCGCCGGGCAATGCCGAGGCCCAGGTCGAGCTCACCCACAACTGGCCCGACGCCGACGGCAAGGGCGAGGTCTACACCGGTGGCCGCAACTTCGGTCACCTGGCCTACGCGGTGGACGACATCTACGCCGCCTGCCGACGCCTGCAGGAGCACGGCGTGACGATCAACCGCCCGCCGCGCGACGGCCGCATGGCCTTCGTGCGTTCGCCCGACGGCATCTCGGTCGAGCTGCTGCAGGCCGGCGCCGCCCTGCCCCCGGCCGAGCCATGGGCCTCGATGCCCAACACCGGCAGCTGGTAGCACGGGAGCCTTCGCCATGTACCTGCCCAAGCACTTCGAGCAGCACGACCGCGGGGCCCTGGCGGCGCTGATGCGCGAGCGGCCGCTGGCCACGCTGATCGTGGCCACGCCGGCCGGCCCCACGGCCGACCTGGTCCCGCTCGAATACGCCGAGGCCGACGGCACGCACGGCACGCTGCGCGGCCACGTGGCGCGTGCCAACCCGCTGTGGCGCCACGCCGGCGCCGAGGTGCTGGTGGTGTTCCAGGGCCACGAGGCCTATGTCTCGCCGGGCTGGTACCCCAGCAAGCGCGAGCACGGCAAGGTGGTGCCGACCTGGAACTACACCATGGTCCAGGCGCGCGGCGTGCTGCGCGCGGTCGACGACGCCGCGTGGCTGCGCACGCTGGTGGGACGCCTGACCGAGCGCCACGAGGCCGCGCAGGCCGCGCCCTGGTCGGTGGACGACGCGCCGGACGACTACGTGCAGCAGATGCTGCGCGCCATCGTCGGCATCGAGATCCCGGTCGCCTCGCTCGTCGGCAAGTGGAAGGTGAGCCAGAACCGCAGCGCCGCCGACCGGGAGGGGACAGCACAGGGCCTCGCGGCGAAGGCCCCCGAGATGGCCGCGCTGGTGCGCGGCGCGGGCTCAGGCGCGCAGGGCTGAGGCTTCGCGCGCCAGGCGCGTGATGCGCGCCCAGTCGCCGGCCTTCAGCGCGTCGGCCGGCGTCAGCCAGGAGCCGCCGCAGACCTTGACATTGGGCAGCGCCAGGAACTGCGGCGCCGTCTCCGCCGTGATGCCGCCGGTGGGGCAGAACGCCACGTCCGGGAACGGCCCGGCGAGCGCCTTGAGCATGGCGATGCCGCCCGCCGCCGTGGCCGGGAAGAACTTGAGGAACGACAGGCCGTCGGCCTGCGCCGCCATCACTTCGCCGGGCGTGGCCACGCCCGGCAGCAGCGGCAGTCCGGCCTCGCGGCAGGCCGCGCCGAGCTCGGTCGTGTAGCCGGGGCTGACGCCGAACACGCAGCCGGCGCCGCGCGCCGCGCGCACGTCGGCCGTGCTGCGCAGCGTGCCGGCGCCGAGCACGGCCTGCGGCACCGCGCGGGCGATCGCCTCGATGCAGGCCAGGGCCGCCGGGGTGCGCAGCGTCACCTCCAGCACGCGCACGCCGCCGGCGACCAGCGCCTCGGCGAGCGGCACCGCGTCGTCGACGCGGTCGAGCACGATGACGGGGATGACGGGCCCGCAGGCCGCGAGTTCGAGGGTGTTCTGGATCATCGGTTCACAGCCAGGTGATGGCGCCCTTCTCGGCGCTGGTGACGTTCTTGCGCAGGCCACCGAAGAGCTCGCGCCCCAGGCCGTGCGCATTGTCCTCGGCCGTCGTGTGCGGAAGGCCGGCCGGCGTGCGCGCGGCCCATTCGGCGTCGGACACCAGCACGTCGAGCGTGCCGGCCACCGCATCCAGGCGGATGACGTCGCCGTCGCGCACCTTGGCCAGCGGCCCGCCGGCCAGCGCCTCCGGGCTCGCATGGATCGCGGCCGGCACCTTGCCCGAGGCACCGCTCATGCGACCGTCGGTGACCAGCGCCACCTTGAAGCCCCGGCCCTGAAGCACCGCCAGTGGCGGCGTCAGCTTGTGCAGCTCGGGCATGCCGTTGGCGCGCGGGCCCTGGAAGCGCACCACGCACACCACGTCGCGCTCGAGCGCGCCGGCCCTGAACGCCGCCTGCAGCTGTTCCTGGCCGTCGAACACGCGCGCGGGCGCCTCGACGACCCAGCGGTCCTCGGGCACCGCGCTGACCTTGATCACCGAGCGGCCGAGGTTGCCCGTCAGCAGGCGCAGGCCCCCCGTCTCCGAGAACGGGCGCGCGGCAGTGCGCACGATGGATTCGTCGCCGCTGTCGCGCGGCAGCCGGTGCCAGCGCAGCGCGCCACTGTCGAGCGAAGGCACTTCGGCGTAGGCGGCCAGGCCGCGCTCGTTCACCGTGGCCACGTCCGGGTGCAGGCAGCCGGCGTCGAGCAGTTCGCGCAGCACGAAGCCCGGGCCGCCGGCGGCCTGGAACCCGTTCACGTCGGCGCTGCCGTTGGGGTACACGCGCGCCAGCAGTGGCACCGCCGCCGAGAGGTCGGCGAAGTCGGTCCAGTCGATCACGATGCCGGCCGAACGCGCCACGGCGACCCAGTGGATCAGGTGGTTCGTGCTGCCCCCGGTGGCCAGCAGCGCCACCATCGCATTGACGATGCAACGCTCGTCCACGAGGCGGCCGATCGGCGTGTAGCGCAGGCCGCCGCGCACGAGCGTCAGCGCCGTGCGCACTGCCTCGCGCGTGAGCTGCTCGCGCAGCGCGGCATGCGGGTGCACGAAGGCGCTGCCCGGCACGTGCAGGCCCATCGCCTCGAGCAGCATCTGGTTGCTGTTGGCCGTGCCGTAGAAGGTGCAGGTGCCCGGACCGTGGTAGGCCGCGCTCTCGGCGGCCAGCAGCGCGTCGCGACCCACTTCGCCGGTGGTGAACTTCTCGCGTACCTTGGCCTTGTCGTTGTTGGCCAGGCCGGTGCTCATCGGGCCTGCCGGCACGAACACGCACGGCAGGTGGCCGAAGTGCAGCGCGCCGATCAGCAGGCCCGGCACGATCTTGTCGCACACGCCCAGCAGCAGCGCGGCATCGAACACGTCGTGCGTGAGGGCGATGGCGGTGGACATCGCGATCGCGTCGCGCGAGAACAGGCTCAGCTCCATGCCCGGCGCGCCCTGCGTGACGCCGTCGCACATCGCCGGCACGCCGCCGGCCACCTGCACCGTGGCGCCGCGGCGCCGCGCCTCGTCGCGGATCACGGCGGGGTAGCCCTCGTAGGGCTGGTGCGCCGACAGCATGTCGTTGTAGGCGGTGACGATGCCCAGGTGCGGCGCGCGCTCGGCCACCACCTTGAACTTGTCGGCCGACGGCAGCGCCGCGAAGGCGTGCGCCACGTTGGCGCAACCGAGCCGATCGCTGCCGCGCGGGCGCGCCGCGAGCCGGTCGACCTGCGCGAGGTAGGCACGTCGGGTGGCAGCGCTGCGCTCGCGGATGCGCTCGGTGATCTCGAGCAGGGCCGGTTTCATCGATGTCCGAGTGAGGATGTAACCATGACTCCAATTTTCTAGTAATTTGATTACATCGTCAAATCCACCGCGCCTGCCGACGGTGGAGGCGATGCCATCATTGCGCGTGATGACCGTCGACGCCCTGCCCTCGCCCTGGCGCGACCCGCAGCCGTTGCTCGAACGCACGCGGCACGAGTGGGGCGGCCGTGGCGACCTGTGGGTGTTCGGCTATGCGTCGCTGCTGTGGCGCCCCGAGTTCGCCTTCGTCGAGCACCGGCCGGCGCGCGTGTTCGGCTGGCATCGCGCCTTGCGCATGGCCTCGCGCATCAACCGCGGTACGCCCGAACGGCCCGGTCTCGTGTTCGCCCTGTTGCCGGGCGGGTCCTGCCACGGCGCCGTGTTCCGGCTGCCGCGCCGCGCGGCGGACGAGGAACTCACGCGCCTGTGGCAGCGCGAGATGCCCAACGGCGTGTACGACCCGCGCTGGCTGCCCTGCCGCACGCCGCGCGGCGCGGTGCGCGCCCTGGCCTTCACGCTCGACCGGCGCCACCCCAGCCACACCGGGCACCTGAGCGAAATGCACCTGGTCGAGATCTTCCGCCACGCGCGCGGCCGCTACGGCAGCACGCTCGACTACCTGCTGGACACCGCACGCTGCCTCGCCGAACGGGGTGTGCGCGATGCCGAGGTCGAGCGGCTGGTGGCGCTGGCGCGGCGCCACGGCCTGGCCTGAGGCCACGTTCGCTGGTCAGCGTACCAGCGGCTGGCCCGAGGATTCGGCCCCGGAAGCGGCACGCCAGGCGCTCAGGTCGTCGACCGTGTCGATGCCCAGCAGCACGCCGGGGTCGTCGACCTCGACCCCTTCGGACGGGTAGCGCGCCACCAGGCGGCGTGCGCCCTCGTCGCCGGACAACACCACCAGCTCCGAATACAACTCGGCCGAGAAGCCCACGGGGTGACCGCGACGGCCCTGATGCTGGGCGTACACGACCGGGTGGTCCTGCAAGGCCTGCGCGACGGCGCGCAGCGTCCGAGGCAGCACGCGGGGCATGTCGCCCGGCAGGATCAGCCAGCCCGGGGCGTCTGCACGAGCCGCCACGCCGGCCGCGATCGAATCGCCCACGCCGGCACCGCGCGCGCGCCCCACGCCGGGCACGACGATCACGTCGCGCGCGGCCAGTTGCTGGCCCGCCAGCGGCGCCAGCTCGGCGGTGGTGACCACCGCGACCGGCAGGCCGCTCTCGATGGCGTGGCGCAAGGTCTGCGCGAGCACGGGGCTGCCGTCGCCGCCGCCCGGCTGCACGAGCTTGTGGCCCGGGCCGGTGAAACGGCTGCCGGCGCCAGCGGCCAGCACGATGACGGTGGGCAGATCGGACACGAAGGCAAGAATCGCCGTGCCCCGCGCCGGTGTCACCGGGACGTGTACTTAGGGCCTTCCACGTAGGCAGAACTAGGGAAGTACAAGCACTTATGCTTGCACCATGAACGCACCGTCCGGCCACGATATTTCGGCTCTTCGCAAGAGTTATGAGCGCGCCGAGCTCGATGAATCGGCCTCGCGGGACGAACCGCTGCAGCAGTTCGACCAGTGGATGCGCGAAGCGCTCGCGGCCCGGTTGCCCGAACCCAACGCGATGACCCTGGCCACCGTGGGTGAAGGCGGCCGCCCCTCGACGCGCGTGGTGCTGATCAAGGGCTACGACGCGCGCGGCGTCGTCTGGTACACCAACTACGGCAGCCGCAAGGGCCGCGAGCTGGCCGCCAATCCGCAGGCCGCACTGCAGTTCCACTGGGTCGAGCTGGAGCGCGTGGTGCGCATCGAGGGCCGTGTCGAGAAGACGAGTGCCGAGGAGAGCGATGCGTACTACCAGACCCGCCCGCTCGACAGCCGCCTGGGCGCATGGGCGTCGCCGCAGAGCCAGGTGATCGGCTCGCGCGCGGTGCTGGTGGCCAACGCGGCCAAGGCCGCCGCCCAGCACGGCCTGCACCCGCCGCGCCCGCCGCATTGGGGCGGTTACCGCCTGGTGCCCGACATCTGGGAGTTCTGGCAGGGACGCAAGAGCCGCCTGCACGACCGGCTGCGCTACCGGCTCGAGGGCGGCGCCTGGGTGCGCGAGCGGCTGGCGCCCTGACACCCGTGGCAGGGCAGCGCGCCGCGCGCCCGGTGGTCAGCTCGCTGCCGGTGGCCTGAGCCGCGCCGCGAAGGTGCGCTTGAACTTCTCCACCTTGGGTCCGACGACGAAGGCGCAGTAGCCCTGCCCCGGGTTGCGGGCGAAGTAGCGCTGGTGGTAGGCCTCGGCGCGGCTGTAGTGGGACAGCGGCGCCACCTCGGTGACGACGCGCCCGCCATGCGCCGCGTTCGCCTCGGCCCGCACCTCGAGGGCGACGCGCTCCTGCTGGGCATCGGCAAAGTAGATGCCCGAACGGTATTGCGTGCCCACATCGTTGCCCTGGCGGTTGAGCGTCGTCGGGTCGTGGATGTGGAAGAAGATCTCGAGAATCTCGCGCAAGGCGATGCGGTCGGCGTCGAACGTGACGCGAACGACTTCCGCGTGGCCGGTGTCGCCGCTGCACACCTGCTCGTAGCTGGGGTTCGCCACATGCCCGTTGCTGTAGCCCGATTCGACGGCAGTGACGCCGTCCACCAGCTCGTACACCGCCTCCAGGCACCAGAAGCAGCCGCCGGCCAGGGTGATGGTGTGCAGCGTGGTCATGACTCGAATCCCCCGTGAAAGACGGTTCGTCGCGCGTGCAGCGCGATCCTTGCATGGCACCACTATAGGGACGCCGGCGCCAGCGTGGGCCGGGCGCACCCGAAGCCCCGCCGGGCGGCGGGTCGAGCCGCCGCTACGCGGCCACCGCGCGGCGCAGCATCTTGACCTGGCCGCGCTTCACCTTGGCATCCACCCGCCTGCGTTGCGACGATGCCGTGGGGCGAGTGGCCTGGCGCGCCCGCGGCACGTGAGCCGCCGCCTCGAGCAGCTCGCGCAGGCGCGCCAGCGCGTCGGCGCGGTTGGCGGCCAGGCTGCGCGAGCCTTGGGCCTTGATGACGAGCACGCCCTCGCTGCTGATGCGGCGGTCGGCGCGCGCCAGCAGGCGCTCCTTGAGCGCGTCGGGCAGCTGCGCGGAACGGATGTCCAGACGCAGCTGCACCGCACTGGAGACCTTGTTGACGTTCTGGCCGCCCGGGCCCTGGGCGCGGATGGCCTCGAAGACGCAGTCGTCCTCGTGCAGGCGGTAGGCGATGGTGGGCATGGGGCGGCGTGGCCGGGCGAGGCGTCGATCACTCTACGACGCCAGCGACGCGGCGCGACAATGCGGGCATGACGACGCTCAAGAAGTCCGCGAACCTCCTGCTGCACATCGCGCTCATCGCCGCGGGGCACGCCGGGGGTGCTGCCGCGCAGTCCCTCGACGACGCACGCGCGGCGATCCGCAAGGGCACCGTGCCGGGCATCACGATCATCCCGGCGCGCAGCAAGGCGGCTTCGGCGCCGTACGCCGCAGCCCCCGCAGCCTCGGCCGCGATGGCCGTGGTCGCGCCAACGTCCGCGGGCGGCACGCCGGGCCCGGCCGTCCGGCCCTCGGGGCCGGCCACACCGGCGACCCAGGCCGACGGCGGCTTCCTCAGTGCGCTGCCGCCCCCCGGCGGGAAGCCGCTGACGGCCACCAAGCAGCTGAACGCGCCCGACCTGGGCATCGCGTTGCCGGCCTCGGCCCCGGGCGGACGCTGACGCACTGCCCGCGCGCTCAGCGTGCGAGCAGCGCCTCGATCTGAGCGGTCAGGCGCGCATCCTCCGGCTCGACGGCGCTCGGGAACCCCGCCACCACGCGGCCCTGCCGATCGACCAGGTACTTGTGGAAGTTCCAGCGCGGCGGTCCGCCGGCGGCCTGCGCGAGCTGCGCGTACAGCGGGTGCGTCCCGGCCCCGACGACGCTGATCTTGTCGAACATCGGGAAGCGCACGCCATAGACATTGAAGCAGGTCTCGCCGATCTTCCTGGCGTCCCCCGGCTCCTGCTGCCCGAAGTCGTTGCTGGGGAAGCCCATCACCACGAGACCCCGCGCGGCGTAGCGCGTGTGCAGGGCTTCGAGGCCCTTGTACTGCGGCGTGTAGCCGCACTGACTGGCCGTGTTGACCACCAGCAGCACCTTGCCGGCGTACTGGCACAGCGGCTGCGGCGCGCTGTCCTGCAGCCGCGTCATCGTGTGACGCAGCACGGCAGGGCAGGCCGTCGCGGTCGGCGACGCCGCCGGAACGGGCGTGGCCGCGCGCAGCGGTGCCGCGATGCAGGCGGCTGCGCCGGCAAGCACCAGGGCGCAGCCGGTGCGGGTCTTCACGGCGCGAATTCGTTGCATCGGCGGAGCTCCAGGACGACACCACGCATTGTGGGCACCGCGCATCCCCACGCGGCAGGCAGGGCCATGCTGACCTGGGTCACGACGCGCTCGCGGGCAGTGGGCGGCGGCGAGCGCTGCGTCGCGCGGTCCGGCATGCGGTCTGACGCAGCCTCAGGCGGCCGGCACGAACGCCGAATGGAAACCGAAGGGCACGATCTGCGGCGCATGCAACTCGGCCAGGCACCCCATGTGCCGCGCGTCGAGCACGGCAATCACGCTGGTCTCGTCCTCATCGGCCAAGGTGTTGACAAGCAGCACGCCATCGTCGTCGGCCGTGCCGCCGGGTCGCGGCACGAACAGTGGCTCGAGCTGCGTCGCCCGCGGGCGCTGCCAGACCGTCGACGCGCCGCTGTCGAGGTCGACGCGGACCGTGCGTGCATTGAGGGTTCCGTCCTCGCCATTGCTCGCGCCCCAGCACACGCGCGCCCGTGCGCGACCGACCCGCGCCGGATGCACGCTCTGCAACTCGATGGGGGTGTCGCCGATGGCTTCGGGCTCGGCGTCGCCGCGGCCCTGGCGCAGGCGGTAGCGCACGTGGCGTGCGACGCTGCGCATGGGCGCGCCGGCGCGCCGCCTCTCCAGCGTCAGTTCATCGAAGAAGATCGTCGCGTCGTCGTAGATCACCATCTCGAGCACGAGATCGGAGCCGTCGGCCCAGGACTGAGTGGCATGGAAGCCGTACATCGGCGGGATGCGCCAGCACCTCACGGCGCCACCGCCCAGCGGGACCGCATGGATGGCCGATCCGCTCGCGGGGCGCCAGCTGAAGTTGTCGGCATAGGACTTGGCGCCGAAGCGGAAGGCCAGCGGCCGCGCGCGCAGCGCGGTCTCCCAGATCAAGGCGTGCCCGGGCGCCAGCGCGAAGGCGTGCAGGTAGCCGGTGGCCGGCACCGGAATGCACGCGATGACCTCCGGCGCACGCGCCCCCGGCGCCAGCCGGAACAGCTTCATCGTGCACCGCGGCCCCAGCTCGGCGCCGACGTTGAGGTAGCTGCCGTCCGCCAGCGTGAAACCGTGCGCGGCCATCAGGTGCAGCGTCTGCGCGCCGCGACCGACGAGGTCAACGCGCTCCTCGGTGGCCAGCGTGACCGGGTCGAAATAGGTCAGGTGCGGCGTCTCGGTCACGGAGAGCCAGCGCCGGCCATGAGGCGCCATCACCACCGACGGGTTGTCGGTGATCTGCGGCGCGCGCAGGCGCGTCCAGAAACCGGCCGGGTTGGGGCTGCCGAACTCGCCGTACACCGGCCGCCCGGCGGCGACGCTGCGACGGTAGGACTCGCTCTGCGCGAAGCGGCTGCGGTAGCGCACGTGGCCATCGCCGATGCGCAAGGCATGCCACATGGCGTAGCCGTCGAACCAATGACGCAGCCGCCCGTGCGGCAACTCCCACAGCGCCGGGCCGTTGAGCAGCAACGTGCCGCGCAGCCAGGATGGCACAGCACCCTGCACCGCCACCGCAGCGTCGTCGATCTCGCGGGCCCCGGAGAGGAAGCCGCGGGCGCGGCCGGGCACGTCCATCTCGCTCACGAATTGCCCCTCGGGTTGCCGGTGCGCGGTCGATCAGCCCCGGGCAGCCTTGCCGGCCTGCCAGCGATCGAGCTTGGCCCGTGCGCCGTTGCGTGCCGGGTCCATCGCCGCGTCGTGACCCTCGCGCTTGCACGTCAGCTCGATCACGTAGCCGTTGGGATCGCGAAAGTAGATCGAGTCGATGAAGCCGTGGTCGGAAATGCCGCGCGTCTCCACGCCGGCGGCCTGTCCCTTGGCGAACATGGCGTCGAGCGTGGCGCGGTCGACCTCCAGCGCGATGTGCAGGTCGAAGTCGTGCTGCGCCTTGAACTCGAAGGGCAGGTCCGGCGCCTCGAAGAAGGCGAGGAAGGAACCGTCACCCAGGCGGTAGAAGGTGTGCAGGGTCCGCGTGGGCCGCCCGCTCTTGGTCTCGCCGATCTCCAGCGTGCCGGCCAGCGGCAGGCCAAGGAAGCCCTCGTAGAAGCGCCGCGTCTGCTCGGAGTCGCGGCAGCGGTAGGCGTTGTGGTGCAGGCCGCGGATGCCCACGGATCGCTCCCGTGCCGGCCGCGTCAGACGGTGGCCAGCTGGCCCTTGGGCAGCTGCTGGGCAAATCCGTCGATGGCCGCGTAGACCTTCTTCCAGGTCGGCAGTTCCTTCATGCGGCCGAGCCAGCGCTTGACGTTGGGATAGGCCGAGAGGTCCGAGCCGATGACTTCGGCCATGTAGACGAAGGAGGCACCGTAGTAGTCGGCGATCGTCATGCGCGCACCGCACAGGAAGGGCTTGTCCTGGCCCAGCAGGCGCTCGTCGAGCACGCGCATCCACTGACGCGCACGGTCGCGGCCCCATTCCACCGTGACACGCTGGCTGTCGTCGGTGGGGCGCTTGTGGTGCGGGAACACCTGCGCGTAGACGGTGCCGTAGCACAGGTCCCGGTTGAGCTGCGTGTTGATCCAGTCCATCGCCTCGTTGACCCGCGCCCGCTCCCGCAGGTCCTTCGGGTAGAGCGGCGAATCGACCTTCTCGGCCAGGTACTTCAGGATCGCCGAGCTTTCGGTGAGGCGGAAGTCGCCGTCCTCGAGCACCGGCACCAGGTGGCTCGGATTGACGGCATCGAAGGCCGGGCCCAGGTGCTCGCCGGCAAACAGGTCCACCACCTGCAGCTCGGCCGGAAGGCCGTGCTCCTCGATGAACATGACCAGCGGACGGCTCGTGGTGGAGGCGGGGTGGTAGTAGAGCTTCACGGCAGGTCCTCGTACAGGTGGGTCGACGGGGCGACGAGGATGCCTCAAGCCCGGCCCGAGGTAAAGACCACGGTCGTGGCCTCAACCCCAGCGCGTGTCGGCGGTGACGCGCAGTCGCTGCGGCACCGCGCCGCCGAAGCGCTCGCTCGGCGCGGTGAGGCTGCGTTCGATCAGCTCGCCCCAGGCATCGCTGGGCTGGTGGCGCGCGAGTTCGGCCTCGCGCTCGGCCACCAGCGCGTCCAGTGGCGCGGCACGCGGCGCGCCGTGCTGGTCGAGCGCGCGGCGCTGGCCGCTGCGCAGGTGGCGGCCGATGCGGTCCACCACCTCGTGGAAGATCTGCCGCACGCGCGAGACGCTCAACTGCATCGAGTCCGCCAGTTCCGCCGGCGTCAGGCCGATGCCGAGGTAGCTGTCGATGACGCGGCGCTCGTGCTCGGGCAGGCCGGCGAAAAAGCCCTCGAGGTGCCGCAGCACGAGGGCCGTGTCGACGCGCGCCTCGACCTCGTCCTGCGGCGTGGCCGGTTCGCCGGCGGATGCGCTGTCCTGCTCGGCCTGTTCGTCCAGGCTCTGCGCCTGCACCATCGCCGCCGCCTGGTCGAGCCGCGCAACTTCGTCGACCGGCAGTTCGCACACCGCGGCGAGATCGCCCAGCCCGGGCTCCGTGCCATTGCGCATGCGCCAGCGGTCGCGTGCGATCTGCACCGCCTTGATCTTGCGCCGGTCCGCACGGCCGAGCTGGTCCATCTGGCGCAGTTCGTCGAGCATCGCGCCCTTGACGCGGAACTGTGCATAGCGCACGAAGGCCGCGCGCGCCTCGTCGCTCTCGGGATCGCCCTCCCAGGCGAAGGTGACCGCCGCCTGCGCCACGGCGATCAGGCCGACCTGGATCAGGTCGGCCTTCTGGACGTTCGACGGCAGCCGGCGCATCAGCGCTGCGGCCTGCTGGCGCACCCAGGACTCGTTGCGAGCGATGAGCGCCGACGAGACGCCGTGCAGGGAGACCATGTGGGGATCCGATGGATGCCGGGCCAGTCTATTGCGTTTCACTGCGGCAGTGCAGGCCCCGGCCTGCGGGATCGCCGCGTCGACGCATGTCTCGCGTGCGACACTGCCTCCCCATGCGATTGCCCAACCTCCTCGAGACCCGCGTCGGGCGCCTCGCGGCGTTCTTCTTCCTCTACGTCACCGAAGGCATCCCGCTGGGCTTTGCGGCGACGGCGGTGGCAACGCAGTTGCGTCGACAGGACGTGGGGCCGGCCGAGATCGGCGCATTCGTCGGCTCCTTCTACCTGCCCTGGGCCTTCAAGTGGGCGTTCGGCCCGCTGATCGACACCTTCGCGTCGGAGCGCCTGGGCCGGCGCCGCGGCTGGATCATCGTCACGCAGGTCCTGATGGCGCTGACGCTGATGTCCACGGTGATGCTCAAGCTGCCCGAGCAGCTGGCCCTGTTCACGGCCATCCTGCTGGTGCACAACACCTTCGGCGCGATGCAGGACGTGGCCATCGACGCCCTGGCCGTCAATGCGCTGCAGGAGCGCGAACGCGGGCTGGCCAACGGACTGATGTTCGCAGGTGCGGCCATCGGCCAGGCCGTGGGCGGCAGCGGGGTGCTGTTCCTGTCCGGCTACACCGGGTTCCAGGCCACCTTCTTCTTCGTCGCCGGCGCCATCCTGATGGTGACTCTGTTCATCGTGCTGCCGATGCGCGAGGCGGCGACGCCACCGCGCGCCGTCGTCGAGGGGGTGTCGAGGATGCGCCAGGCCGGTCGTGAGATGCGCGACTTCGCGGTGGACTCGTTCCGTGCGTTCCTCGACACGCGCGGCGCGGCCTCGGGCCTGCTGTTCGCGCTGCTGCCCGGCGGTGCGATGTGCCTGGGCCTCGCGCTGCAATCCAACCTCGCCGTGGAGCTGGGGCTGAACGACGACCAGGTGGCCTGGATGGGCCTGTGGACCAACGTGATCTCGGCCGGCTTCATGGTGCTGGGCGGCTTCCTGTCCGACCGCTACGGCCGCCGACGCATGCTGGCGCTGTTCATCGCCTCGCAGAGCATCCCGGTGCTGTACCTGATGTGGGTGCTGCAGCAGCACGGCTACGTGATGCCGCTCAGCCCCAACGACCCGGCGCGAGCCGGGCTCGCGCTGGCCCCGATGGTCACCGCGCTGTGGGTGGCCGTACTGCTGTACGCGATGGGCAACGGACTGATGTACGGCACGCGGACGGCGGCCTTCATGGACGTGACCAACCCGCGCGTGGCGGCCACGCAGTTCACCGCCTACATGGCGCTGCTCAACCTGAACATCGCCTACTCGTCCACCTGGCAGGGCATCGCCACCGAAGCCCTGGGCTACCCGAGGACGATGCTGATCGACGCCATCTTCGGTCTCGCCTGCCTGCTGCTGCTGCCCTGGATGAAGAATGTCGCCGGCAACGCGCCCGACGGCGCCGCGCCCGTTCGCGCCCGCGTGGCCGCGCTGGTGCTGGGTCTGGCCTGCCTGATGTGGGTGCCCTACAAGCTCAATCAGGCTGCGCTCGGCGCCGCCGCACCGATCTTCGAAACCGTGTTCACGGTGGTGTTCGTGGCCTCCGCGCTGTTCCTGCTGGCCAGCGCGTCGGTGCTGGGAGCGGGCTCGCGCACGCTGGCGCGTCCGGCGCCTTGGATGGCGCTGGCCCTGCTCGCGATGTACGGGCGGCGCTGGTTCGAGCAGCCGGCGATGCTGTGGCTGCTCGTGCCGGTGGCCGGCGGGGCATGGCTGCTCGCGCTTGCGGCGCAGGGCTGGCAAGAACTGCGCGCAGCCCCGGCGCCCGCGGACGCGCGCACGGCCTAGGGCCTGTTCACGCTATCGGAGGTCACGCGTGACTCACCAAACAGCCGCCCGCAAGGCGCAAACCGCAGCCATAGCCGCAGCTATGGCGAGGATTTGCAACGCCGCGGGCGACTGTTTGGTGAGATCACCCTTCGGGCCGGGCCAGCGCAAGCCCTCCCATAGCGTGAACAGGCCCTAGTTGTCACACCGCCAGCAGCGTCTGGCGGTAGTGCAGCAGTTCGTCGATCGACTCGTGCACGTCGGCCAGTGCGGTGTGCGACTGTGCCTTCTTCAGGCCCTCGAGCGCGGCGGGCTTCCAGCGCCGCGCCAGTTCCTTGAGCGTGCTGACGTCGAGGTTGCGGTAGTGGAAGAAGGCTTCCAGCGCCGGCATGTGGTTGGCCAGGAAGCGCCGGTCCTGGCAGATGCTGTTGCCGCACATCGGGCTCTTGCCCGCGGGCACGTACTGCGACAGCCAGGCGATGACCTCGGCGCTGGCGTGCGCCTCGTCGATGGTCGAGGCCTTGACGCGTTCGATCAGGCCGCTGCGGCCGTGCGTGCCCTTGTTCCACGCGTCCATCGCGTCGAGCACGGCATCGCTCTGGTGAATGGCGAACACCGGCCCCTCGACGCGCACGGTGCATAGGGCGTCGGTGGCCACCACCGCGATCTCGATGATGCGGTCGCGCTCGGGCGAGAGCCCCGTCATCTCGAGGTCGATCCAGATCAGGTTGCTGTCGAGCTTGGCAAGGGCGGCAGTGTCGGTCATGGGACGGGTGGGCGTGCGGTGTCGCGGTCATTGTCGCAGCCCTACACTCTCGCACCATGTCGTCGCTGGCCCTCACCGCCCTCTTCGCCGCCGCCATCGTCACGAGCTTCGCGCTCAAGGTCTGGCTTGCGCTGCGCCAGATGCGCCACGTGGCCGCGCACCGTGGCGCCGTGCCGGCCGCCTTTGCCGGCAAGGTGTCGCTGGAAGCGCACCAGAAGGCAGCCGACTACACGCTGGCGCGCGGCCGATTCGCCCTGCTGTCGACCGCCTTCGGCAGTGCGGTGCTGCTGGCTTGGACCCTGCTGGGCGGACTCGATGCCCTCAACGAGACCCTGCGCGACGCCCTCCAGCCGCGCTGGGGCGGCATGGCCTACCAGCTGGCACTGCTGGCCGCGGTGGCCGTGATCGGCGCATTGGTCGACATGCCGCTCGACGCCTGGAGCACTTTCCGCATCGAGCAGCGCTTCGGTTTCAACCGCATGACCTGGCGCCTGTACCTGGCCGATGCGCTCAAGGGCGCACTGGTGGGGGCAGTGATCGGGCTGCCGCTGGCGGCGCTGGTGCTGTGGCTGATGGCCGCCGCCGGCCCCTGGTGGTGGCTGTGGGCCTGGATCGCCTGGACCGGCTTCCAGTTGCTGATGCTGGTGCTCTACCCCACGGTCATCGCGCCGCTGTTCAACAAGTTCTCGCCGCTGGCCGACGCCGCACTGGCCGAACGCGTGGGCGCGCTGATGGCGCGCTGCGGCTTCCGTGCCAAGGGCCTGTTCGTGATGGACGGCAGCCGGCGCTCGGCCCACAGCAATGCCTACTTCACCGGCCTGGGCGCGGCCAAGCGCGTGGTGTTCTTCGACACCCTGCTGCAGCGCCTGACGCCGGGCGAGGTGGAGGCCGTGCTGGCGCATGAGCTGGGCCACTTCAAGCTGCGGCACGTGCCCAAGCGCATGCTCGCGGTCTTCGGTGCCAGCCTTGCGGCCTTGGCGTTGCTGGGCTGGCTGGCCCAGCAGCAGTGGTTCTATTCCGGCCTTGGCGTGACGCCCAACCTCGCCGCCCCCAACGATGCGCTGGCGTTGCTGCTGCTGATGCTGGCCCTGCCCCCCTTCGGCTTCCTCGTCACGCCGCTGGCCGCGGCGCTGTCGCGCCGGCACGAGTTCGAGGCCGACGCCTACGCCTGCAGGCACGCCAGCGGCGACGAACTGGCACAGGCCCTGGTGAAACTGCACGAGGACAACGCAGGCACCCTCACGCCCGACCCGGTCTACGCCCGTTTCTACTACTCGCACCCGCCGGCGGCCGAACGCCTGGCGGCCCTGACGCAGGAAGGCGTCCGCGCATGAACGCTGCCCTCGCCACCCGCCGCTGCCAGCCCCTGGAGGGCCAGGCCCCGATGAGCGAGGCCGATGTCGAGCGCCTCCTGCGCGAGGTACCGGGCTGGGCGCTGGTGGCCGGCGCGATCGAGAAGACCTTCCGCTTCGCGGACTTCCACCGCACGATGGCCTTCGTCAACGCGGTGGCCTGGATCGCGCACGCCGAGGACCACCACCCGGACGTGGCCTTCGGCTACGACCGCTGCACGTTGCGCTTCAACACGCACTCCGTGGGCGGGATCTCGATCAACGATTTCATCTGCGCGGCGAAGGTGGACGCGCTGCACGCTTGAGCAAGTTCGCGGCGCTCGACCTCGGCCGCGTGGTGGCCGCGCACGGACGCCATTGCGTCGTCGAGTCGCCGGAAGGGGTGCGCACGCTGTGCCACCCGCGCGGCAAGAAGAGCGACTGCGTGGTGGGCGACCTGGTGCGCTGGCAACCCGCCGGCGACGAGGGCGTGATCGAGCACATCGAGCCGCGACGCAGCCTGCTGCACCGCCAGGACGAGTGGCGCAGCAAGTCCTTCGCCGCCAACCTCGACCAGGTGCTCGTATTGGTGGCCGGCGAGCCGATGTTCAGCGAGTCGCAGCTGGCGCGCGCACTGATCGCCGCCGAGAGCGCCGGCATCGCCGCGCAGGTGCTGCTCAACAAGTGCGACCTGCCGTCGACCGCCGCCGCACGGGAGCGCCTGGCCCCTTACCGCGCGATGGGCGTGCCGGTGCTCGAGGCGTCGCTCAAGCGTGCCCCCGAGGCGGCGCGCGCCCTGCTGGCGCCGCTGCTGGCAGGCCGCGCCACGCTGGTACTGGGCCCCAGCGGCATGGGCAAGAGCACGCTGATCAACCTGATGGTGCCGGGCGCCGCGGCACAGACCGGCGAGATCTCGGCCGCGCTCGGCGCCGGCCGTCACACCACCACCAGCACTGCGTGGTACTGGCTCGACGACACACGGCAGACCGCGCTGATCGACTCGCCGGGCTTCCAGGAGTTCGGGCTGCGCCACGTCGAGGCGCTGCAGCTGCCCGGCCTGATGCCCGACCTGCGTGCTCATGCCGGCGGTTGCCGCTTCTACAACTGCACGCACCGCCACGAGCCAGGCTGCGCGGTGATCGCCGCGGTCGAGCGCGGCGAGATCAGCGCCTCGCGCTGGCGCATCTACGGCGAGATCTGCGACGAGCTGGCGCGCGAGCGCTGGTAGGCCGGCGCCCAGGGTCAGCCGAGCAGGTTGGCCACCCACAGCAGGGCGGCCAGCAGCATCCACAGCACCACCGAGCGCCATACCAGGCCCACCACGCTCTGCAGATGGCCGAGCTGTGGCGGCAGCCCCGGCGTCGAACCGCTGGCCGCCGCCGCCTCGGGGTTGCCGCCGACGTCGAAGGTCTTGCTGCGGTCCGGCGTCACGCCGGGGGCAGCCTGCCCGCCGAGGCGCACGCCGATCGCGCCGGCCGCCGAGGCCAGCAGGATGCCCTCGTTGGCGTGGCGCCAGAGCCCGGCGTCGCGCCGCCAGCCGTTGACCGCCTCCTCGAAGTTGCCGACCACCGCGAAGCCGAAGGCCGTCAGGCGCGCCGGGAGGTGGTCGATGCGCATGAACAGGCGCTGCGACAGCGTCATCAGACGCTCGTTGGCCGGCACGTCAAGCGTGCGGCTCTTGAAGGCCCAGTAGCGGCTCGCGAACTCGGCCATGCGGTAGAGCACCGCGCCTGCCGGGCCCAGGCCGATGGCCGAGAACGCGATGAAGCAGAAGAAGACGCCGAACACGTGCCGGTGCGCCGCCAGCAGCGCGTGCTCCAGCACATGGCGCAGCAGTTCGGTGCGCGGCAATTCGCTGGCGTCGAGATGGCGCCACTCGGCCAGCAGTTCGCGCGCGCGGGCTTCGTCGCCCGCGTCGAGGGCCGCACGGATGTCGGTGAAGTAATGGCTGAATTGGCGGAAGCCCAGCGTCAGGTACAGCACCGCCACGTCGAAGGCGAACCCCGCCAGCGTGCTCCAGTGCGCCAGCGCCAGGTACGCCAGCCACGCCGCCAGGGCGGGCCCGAGGACCGTGACGCACCACACCACGATGGCATGGCGCGCGCGTCCGGCGTCGAAATTGCGGCCGGCCCAGCCCACCCAGTCGATCAGCTTGTCGTGCACCCAGTTGTCACGCGGCAGCGGCTTGAGCTGTTCGATCATCAGGGCGAGGAGGACGGCGAAGAAGCTCATCGGCGCGGGGGCATCAGGCGGAGAGCAGACGATAGAAGTTTCGCAGCATTGCAGCCGTGGCCCCCCAGATGAAGTACTCCCCCTGCCCGTCCGGGCGCGGGTAGGGCATCGACAGGAATTCGCGTTCGACCCCCTCGAACTCGTAAACGTGGCGCCGGTGGTGCGCCGGCGTCATCAGGAACGCGAACGGCACCTCGAAGGCTTCGGCCACCTCGTGCGCGTCGAGCGCCAGCTCGAACTCGGGCGACACGAGCGCCACGACGGGGGTCACATCGAAGTTCGTCACGGTGCGGTAGACCGGCAGCGTGCCGATCACCTCGACGTGCCGGCGCGCCAGGCCCACCTCCTCCTGCGCCTCGCGCAGCGCCGTGTCCACGGCATCGGCATCGTGCGCTTCCTCGCGCCCGCCCGGAAAGCTGATCTGCCCGGCATGATCCCGCAGGTGCGCGGTGCGCTGCGTCAGCAGCAGGGTCAGCCCGTCGTCGCGCAGCACGAGCGGCACCAGCACCGATGCGCGGGTGCGCGGGTAGCCCGCGAACTGCCCGCCGTCGCCCCGTTTTTCAGGCGTCCACTCGGGAGGATGGGCGAAACGCCGTCGCAGCGCCTCGGGCGCAAGGCATTCGGGCGGCACGGCGGGCAGGTGAGCGTCGTGGCCGGCCACCGGAACGGCGCGCGGGTTGGTGACGCGGGGACGCGGACGCATGGCGATCAGCTTAAGCCCGCAACGACAAAGCCGCCCGCAGGCGGCTTTGCATGGCCAGCGGACGGGCGGGCGTTCAGGCCAGCTTTTCCTTGATGCGCGCCGACTTGCCGGAACGCTCGCGCAGGAAATACAGCTTGGCGCGGCGCACGTCGCCGCGACGCTTGACCTCGATGCCGGCGATCAGCGGGCTGTAGAGCTGGAACGTGCGCTCGACGCCTTCGCCGCTGGAGATCTTGCGCACGATGAACGAGCTGTTGAGGCCGCGATTGCGCTTGGCGATCACCACGCCTTCATAGGCCTGCACGCGCTTGCGGGTGCCTTCGACCACGTTGACGTTGACGATCACCGTGTCGCCGGGCGCGAACGCCGGGATGTTCTTGCCCAGGCGGGCGATTTCCTCTTGCTCGAGGGTCTGGATCAGGTCCATGGTTTCTCCGGGCGATCTTGCCGGCGGGTTGTAGGAATTGCGTGGGGCGTGCCCCACGGGATACCCGGCAGAGGATCGAAAGCCGAAGATTATAGACCGAGAGCGGCCAGGAACGCTTCGTCGGCGGGGCTGAGCCGGCCAGCAGCCCGGGCGGCGGCGACCAGGTCCGGCCGCCGCCGGGCCGTCAGCTCCAGCGAACGCTCCCGGCGCCAGCGCTCGATCTGGGCGTGATGGCCGGACAGCAGCACCGGCGGCACCGCCTCCCCCTGCAGGACCTCGGGCCGGCTGTAGTGCGGGCAATCGAGCAGTCCGTCGACGCCGAAGCTGTCCTGCACGGCCGACTGCACATCGCCCAGCACGCCGGGCAGCAGCCGGGCCACGGCGTCGAGCAGTGCGAGCGCAGGCAGTTCCCCGCCCGACAACACGAAGTCGCCCAGGCTGAGTTCGAGCGTCACGTGCCGGTCGAGGAAGCGCTGGTCGATGCCCTCGTAGCGTCCGCACAGCAGCACGGCCCCCGGGCCGCCCGCGACTTCGCGCACCAGCGCCTGGTCGATCCGGCGCCCTGTCGGCGTGAAGTGGATCACCGCAGGCGACGGCCCGCCCCGATCGGCACACGCGGCGGCCAGGGCACGCTCGAGCGGCTCGACCAGCATCACCATGCCGGGGCCACCGCCGAACGGCCGGTCGTCGACGCGCTTGTAGGTGCCCTCCCCGTACTCGCGCAGCGGCCACAGCCGCACGTCGACCTGGCGCGACTCGAAGGCGCGACGCGTCACGCCCAGCGTCAGGAAGGGCTCGAACAGCTCGGGGAAGAGCGTCAGGACGTCGAATCGCATGGCGTCTGGCACTGCGCGCGGCTCAGTAGTCCAGCCCCCAGTCGACCGTGATCGTCCTCGCCGCGAGGTCCACCGTGTCGACATAGGCGGCGACGAAGGGGATCAGGCGCTCACGGCCGTCGTCGGCCACGCGCAGCACGCTGTGCGCGCCGGTATCCAGCAGGTCGGCCACGTTTCCGAGCGCCACGCCGTCGCGGTTGAACACCCGACAGCCGATGAGGTCGACCCAGTAGTACTCGTCGGCGGCGGCGGTCGGAAAGCTCGCGCGCGCGACGAAGATGCGGGCCCCCTTGAGCGCCTCGGCGTCGTCGCGGCTCGACACGTCCTGCGCCGTGGCGACAACGACGCTGCCATGCGAACGAGCCTGGCTGATGCGCAGCAGCGCCGGCACCGGCCGACCCGCAGGGCCCTCGGCCGGCCTCAGGTACCAGCGCTTGGACGAGAACAAGGCCTGGGGATCGGTCGCGAAGGGCAGGACCTTGAACCCGCCCTTGACACCCCAGGCCCCGGCGATGCGGCCGACCTCCACCGCGTCGGTGGGGAACTCGACCGCTTCGTCGGCCAACTCAGGCAGCGGCCTTCTTGGCCTGTTCGACCAGACGGGCCACGGTCGGCGAGAGCTGCGCACCCACGCCCGCCCAGTGGGCGACGCGGTCGGTCGCGATACGCAGCGGCTGTTCGCTGCCGGCGGCCATCGGGTTGTAGAAGCCCACGCGTTCGATGAAGCGCCCGTCGCGACGCTCTCGCGAGTCGGCAACGACGATGTTGTAGAAGGGGCGCTTCTTCGCGCCGCCACGGGCCAGACGGATGACGACCATGAGGATCCTCGAATCTTCGGTTTTCTCACCGCCAGACGCGCGTCGACACGGAACACGCACAGCCGGGCAGATCGGGAGCCGGCACCGTAGATACGCCCACCACCCGATGAGCCAGCGCCGAAAGCCGGCGATTATAAACTTCTCGCCATGTCCGCCACCCCTCTCGTGATTCGACCCAGTACGCACGCGGACGTCCCGGCGATCGCGCGCATCTATGCCCACGCGGTGCTGCAGGGCACCGGCACCTTCGAGATCGACGTGCCGGACGAGGCCGAAATGGCGCGCCGCCGCGCCGACGTGCTGGCCAAGGGCCTGCCCTGGCTGGTGGCCGAGCGCGGCGGCACGGTGCTGGGCTACGCGTATGCCAACCACTTCCGGCCGCGCCGCGCCTACCGCTTCTGCCTCGAAGATTCGATCTACCTCGACGAGGGTGCACGCGGCCACGGCGTCGGTCGGCTCCTGCTGGCGGAGCTGCTGGCCCAGTGCGAGGCTGCCGGTGCGCGGCAGATGCTGGCGGTGATCGGCGACGCCGCCAATGCGGGCTCGATCGGCGTGCACCGCGCCTGCGGGTTCGAGGACGCCGGCCGGTTCAAGGCGGCGGGCTGGAAGTTCGGGCGCTGGCTCGACGTGGTGTTGATGCAGAGGACCCTGGGCGCCGGCGATGCGACGCCCCCAGGGGACGCCTGATGCGCCGTTACCGCTCCAAGACACTCGCCACCTGGCTCGCGCTGCTCACCGGCGCGCTGGGGGGGCATCGCGTCTATCTCCACGGCTGGCGCGATGCCTGGGCCTGGCTGCACCCTGCCCCGACCCTGCTCGGGCTGTGGGGCATCGTGCGCGTGCACACGCTCGGGCAGGACGACAGGCTGTCGTGGATCCTGCTGCCGATCCTGGGCCTGATGCTGGCGCAGGCGGCGCTGTGCGCGATCCTGTACGGCCTGACGCCCGACGGGCGCTGGGACGCGCGGCACAACCCCGATGCCCCGTCACGTTCTACGGGCTGGGGGCCGGTGCTGGGCGTGATCGCCGCGCTGATGGTCGGTGCCGGCACGCTGATGGCCACGATCGCCTTCGCTGGACAACGCTACTTCGAGTGGCAGGTCGAAGCGGCGCAGCGGATCAGCCGGTGATCAAAGGACGAGGCGGCCGAGACCGTAGCCGAGAGCGGCGATGAGCGCCGAGGCGGGGATCGTGAAGATCCAGGCCCACACGATGGTGCCGGCCACGCCCCAGCGCACCGACGACGCGTTGCGCGTGGAGCCCACGCCGACGATCGCACCCGTGATGGTGTGGGTGGTCGATACCGGGATGCCCAGGCCGGATGCCAGGAAGAGCGTGATCGCTCCGCCGGTCTCCGCGCAGAAGCCACCCACCGGGCGCAGCTTGGTGATGCGCTGGCCCATGGTCTTGACGATGCGCCAGCCGCCGAACATCGTGCCGGCGGCGATCGCGATGTAGCAGCTCCAGATCACCCAGGCCGGCGGCAGCCTGTCGGCCGTACTGGCGTAGCCGGTGGCGATCAGCAGCATCCAGATGATGCCGATCGTCTTCTGCGCGTCGTTGCCGCCGTGGCCCAGGCTGTAGAGGCCCGCCGACACGAGCTGCAATCGGCGGAAAGTGCTGTCCACGCGCTGCGGGCGCATACCGCGGCAGATCCACGCCACCGCCACCATCAGCAGAGAACCGAACACGAAGCCCAGCACCGGCGAGACGATGATGAAGGCCACCGTCTTCCAGACGCCGGCCCCGACGAGGCCGCCGGCCCCCACCTTGGTCATCGTGGCGCCCACGATGCCGCCGATCAGCGCGTGCGAGCTCGACGAAGGAATGCCCCACCACCATGTGATGACGTTCCAGGCAATGGCGCCGACCAGCGCGCCGAACACGACGTAATGGTCCACCACCCCCGGCTCGACGATGCCCTTGCCCACCGTGGCGGCCACCTTGAGCTGGAAGATGAAGATCGCGACGAAGTTGAAGAAGGCGGCGAACAACACCGCCTGCTGCGGCTTGAGCACCCCGGTGGACACGACGGTGGCGATCGAGTTTGCCGCGTCGTGGAAGCCATTCATGAAATCGAACGCGATCGCCAGCAGCACCAGCAGGGCGATCACCCAGAACGCGACCTGGACGGAGGCCATGGCCGGCGGCGGTCAGGAGTTCTCGAGGACCACGCCCTCGACGAGGTTGGCCACGTCCTCGCAGCGGTCGGTGATCGACTCCAGTTGCTCGTAGATGGTCTTGAGCTTGATCAGCTCGCGAACGTCGTCCTGCTCGCGGAACAGGCGGCTCATCGCCGCGCGCATCACGCGGTCGGCATCGGACTCGAGCTGGTCGATCTCCTCGCAGGTCTTGAGCGCCGCCTCGATCACGTCGGCGCGGCCGATCGTGGGCAGCAGGGTCACCACATGCGCCACGCGCTCGCAGCACTTGGCCGACAGCTCCGCCAGCCGCAGCACCTCGTCGGTGACCTGGCGCACGTCGTACAGCGACATCGTCTCCGTGGCGTCCTGCAGCAGGTCGAGCACGTCGTCCATCGTGTTGATCAGACCGTGGATCTGCTCACGGTCGATCGGCGTGATGAAGGTCTTGTGCAGCAGGCGGTTCACCTCGGCGGTGACCTTGTCCGCCTGGCGTTCCGCGTGGTCCACCGCATCGGCGTGCTTCTGGCGCATCACCGGATCGGCGTATTCCTGGATCATGGCCACGAAGGACTTGGCGCCGGCGGCGATGTGCGCACCGTGCTGGTTGAACAACTCGAAGAAATTGCCCTCGCGCGGCAGCAGCTTGCCGAACAGCATGGAGTCCCTCCTGGATATCGCCGGGGAGTTTAAGGGCGAACGTCCTGCCGCTCAGCCACGGAAGATGAAGTACACCGCCCCGAGCAGGCACAGCGCCGCCCACAGGTAGTCGAGCTTGAGCGGCTGCTGCATGTACAGCACGGCAAAGGGCACGAACACCGACAACGTGGTCACTTCCTGCACGATCTTGAGCTGTGCCAGCGAGTAGCCGCCGGCGTACCCGATGCGATTGGCAGGCACCTGCAGCAGGTACTCGAACAGCGCAATGGCCCAGCTCGCCAACGCTGCGAACCACCAGGGCTTGGAGGACAGGTTCTTCAGGTGCCCGTACCAGGCGAACGTCATGAACACGTTGGACAGCGCAAGCAGCCCGAAGGTCTGCAAGGGCAGGGGCCATGCATTCACGATGCGATTCTCTCGATGCGCTGGCCGGCCACGCGCGGCGGCGCCAGCTCGGGTGCGATCTCGGCCAGCGGTTCGATCACGAACGCCCGCTCGTGCATGCGCGGATGCGGCAGCGTCAGTGTGGGCGTTTCCAAGCGGCGGCTGCCGTAGGCCAGCAGGTCCAGGTCCAGGGTGCGAGCCGCAAAGCGGAAGGGGCGCTCCCGTCCGAAACGGTCCTCCACGCGCAGCAATTCCGTCAGCAAGGACTCGGGCGCGAGCTCGGTGCGCAGCTCGACCACGGCGTTGACGTAATCCGGCCCTTCGGCGAGCACGGGCGCGCTGCGGTACAGGCTCGATTGCGCGACGCAGGTGGTGCCCGGCAGTCCGCGCAGCGCGTCGATCGCCGCGCGCACGGTGGCCACCGCATCTCCCAGATTGGCCCCCAGGCCGACGAACACGCGCTCGCCGGCAGCCGCGTTCACGATGCGGCCTCGCCGCCGGCCGCGCCGCCACTGGTGCCGGGTTTGCGGCGGCGCCGACGGCGCTTGCGCGCGGGAGCCTGTGCCTCGTCCGCGGGCGCCACACCACCCTCCCCCTCCGACGCCGCCGCGCCCGCCTCGGCAGGTGCCGCGCCGCTGCGCCCGCCCGTGCGCCGCGGTGACTGGCGATGGGCCTCGCGCACGGTGGCGATCAAGGCCTCGCGGTCCTCCGGGGAACCGAGGGAGAAGTCCTCCCACCACTCGGCCAGTTCGGGGTCGACCTCTCCGGTGTCGGCGCGCAGCCGCAGGAAGTCGTAGGCGGCCCTGAAGCGCGGCTGCTCGACCAGCGAGTACGGACCGCTGCCGCTGCGGCGCTCGAAGCGCGGCTGCATGAGCCAGATCTCGCGCATGTCGGCGCCCAGCTTGCCGCGGCCGGAGACGTCGCCGATGCGTGCGTCGAACACCGCATCGACGGCCTCGTGCAGGGCGGGCACCACCGGCACGCCAGCGTCGCGGCCTGCCTGCCAGCGCTCGCGGACCTCGTGCCACACCAGGCAGGCGAGCAGAAAGCTGGGTGCGACGCTGCGCCCGTCGCCGACGCGCGCGTCGGTGTCCGCCAGCGCAGCCTCGATGAACTGCACGCGCTGGTTCTTGTGCTTGACCCCGTCTTCCATCAGCGGCACCAGCAGAGGGAACAGCCGCGTCAGGCCCTGCTTGCGCAATTCGGCGACGCTGGCCAGCGCGTGCCCGGTCTGCAGCAGCTTGATCATCTCGTCGAACAGGCGCGACTGCGGCACGGCATCCAGCAACGCCGCGGCGGACCCGATCGGGCTGCGCGTGGCCGGCTCGATCTCGAAGCCGAGCTTGGCCGCAAACCGCACGGCGCGGATCACGCGCACCGGATCCTCGCGATAACGGGTGGCCGGATCGCCGATCATGCGTAGCGTCTTCTTCTTCAGGTCGCGCAAACCGTGGTGGTAGTCGACGACGACCTGCGTCACCGGGTCGTAGTACATCGCGTTGATCGTGAAGTCGCGCCGCGCGGCGTCCTCGACCTGCGGCCCCCAGACGTTGTCGCGCAGCACGCGTCCGCTCGCGTCCACGACATGGCTCTTGCCGGCCAGCTCGCTGCGGCTCGTCTTCTCGTTGCCCTCCACCTGCTCGGCGTCGCCAGCCTCGAGGTAGGCGCGGAAGGTCGACACCTCCACCACCTCGTGGTCGCGGCCGCGGCCGAAGATCACGTGCACGATGCGAAAGCGGCGCCCGATGATGAAGGCGCGGCGGAACAGCGCCTTGACCTGCTCGGGCGTGGCGTTGGTGGCCACGTCGAAATCCTTCGGGCGCCGTCCCACGAGCAGGTCGCGCACCGCGCCGCCGACGATGTAGGCCGCGTGGCCGCCCTCCTGCAGCGTGCGCACCACACGCACTGCTCGATCGTCGAGCAGCGCCGGGTCGATGCCGTGCTCGGCGGCGGGCACCTCCACGCGTTTGCCCAAGGGGATCGCCCCCTTGCCGGTGGCCGCCGGTTTGCCCAGCAGCTTGTCGATGAACTTGCGGATCATGTCTTCTTCTCGAACAGGTGCAGGACGGGCCAGCCGCGCTCGCGGGCAATCGCCTCGAGCCCGGCGCCCGGGTTGGTGGCCACCGGATGCGTGGCCCATTCCAGCAGCGGCAGATCGTTCGTGGAGTCGCTGTAGAAGGTGATGCGGTCGAACGCGCCAGGCGACAGGCCCTCGGCGGCCAGCCACTGCTCGACACGTTCGACCTTGCCCTCGCGATAGGACGGCACGCCGTGGAGACGTCCGGTCGCCCGGCCGTGCACATCGCGCTCGAGCTCGGTCGCGATCAGCCTCTCGACCCCCAGCAGCTCCGCGATCGGGCGCGTGATGAACTCGTTCGTCGCCGTGACGATGGCCAGCAGGTCGCCGGCCGCGCGATGCCTTTCGACGAGTGCCCGCGCCGCAGCGCCGTAGGTGGGCGCGATCACCTCGGCCGCGAAGCGGCGCCGCGCGGCCTCCGCATCGGCCGGCGAACGGTCGCGCCAGGATGCGGTGCAGAACTCGATGTAGGCCGGCAGGTCGAGACGGCCGGCGAGATAGTCGGCGTAGAAGGCGTCGTTGCACCGCCGGTAGGTGGCGCCGTCGGCCCAGCCGATGGCGATCATGTACTCGCCGAAGGCGTGGTCAGAATCGGTCTCGATCAGCGTGCCGTCGAGGTCGAACAGCGTGAGGTTCACAACTCCGTGCCTTCCAGCTCGAACATGCGGCGCAGCAGCGGCACGGTGACCGCACGCTGTTCGGCCAGCGCGAAGCGGTCGAGCCGGTCCAACAGGCCCATCAGGTGCTTGAGGTCGCGCGAGAAGCGCGTCAGCAGGTAGTCCATCACATCGTCCGAGAGAAAGATCCCGCGCCGGTCGGCCTCGCGCCGCAACACGGCACGGGACTCGGACTCGGCCAATGGCGCCACCGCGAACACCGTGCCCCAGCCGAGGCGGGTACGCAGGTCCTCGCGCAAAGGCAGGTCCACGGGCGGCAGGCGACCGGCCGCCGCCACCGGCACGCCATGCGTCTGGGCCTCGATGAAGAGCGCGAACGCCGCCCGCTGTTGCGCCGCATCGAATCCTTCCACCGCATCGAGCACCAGCAGCGACCAGGCCTCGTCGAATGCCCAGTGCAACGGCGTCGCCGGGTCGAACCAGCCCGCTCGGCCGCCGCGGCGCTGGTGTGCGTGCACCAGCGCCCCCAGCAGGTGCGTCTTGCCGGCGCCCGACGGGCCCCACAGGTAGGCCGGCGCCGACAGCGACTGCAGATGCGCCACGACGTCGGCATTGTCGCCGACATGGAAGCTGTCGAACGTGGCCAGCGGGGCCGGGCCGATGGCCAGCGGAATCTGTCTCAACGCCTCACCCCTGGTACATCCGGCTCGCGAGGTACGCCGTGCGCGCGCGCCTCAGCGCCACCAGCAGCAGCGCACTGACGGGCAGCGCCACCAGCACGCCGACGAACCCGAACAGGTGACCGAAGACGAGCAGGGCAAAGATCACCGCCAGCGGGCTCAATCCGATGCGCTCGCCCACGAGGCGCGGCGTCAGCACCAGGCTCTCCGCGAGCTGTCCGACGCCGTAGACGACGCCCACGGCCACCACCGGATACCAGCTGCCGAACTGCAGCAGGCCCGCCAGCAGGGCCAGTGCCAGCCCGAGGCCGAAACCGAGGTAGGGGATGAAGATCGCCAGTCCGGTGAACACGCCCACCGGCAGCGCCAGCTCGAACCCGGCCAGCGCCAGCGCCGCGCTGTAGAAGACGGCCAGCACCGCCATCACCATCAGCTGCCCGCGCAGGTACTGGCCCAGCACGGCGTCGCATTCGTCGAGGAACCCGAGCACCCGCGCACGCTGCGCCGGCGGGATCAAGGCCTGCGCCTGCGCCACCAGGCGCGGCCAGTCGGCCAACAGGTAGTACAAGGCCACCGGCATCAGCACCGCATTGCCCACCAGCGCGAGCAGCGCACTGCCGCCAATGCGCGCCGAACTGAGCGCCGCGGCCACCCACTCCTCCAGGTTTGCATCCAGCACCTTGAGCACGAACGACTTGATGCTGGCGCTGTCGAGGGACACGTGAAGACCGAACTGGGCCAGCCAGGGGCTCAGGGCACCATTGATGCGCTCGGCCAGCAGCGGAATCTGCTCGCGCAACAGCGGAAGTTCCTTGGCGATCACCGGCACCAGCAGCAGGCCCAGCGCCAGCAGCAGCACGATCGCCACGGACTCGACGAGCACGACGGCGAGCAGCCGCGGCACTCGCCGCGATGCCAGCGCCTCGACCGCCGGATGCAAGGCGTACGCCAGCACCGCGGCCACGATGAACGGCGTCAGGACCGGCCCGAGCAGCCACAGCAACAGTGCGAGCCCCAGGGCGAGCGCGCCCCAGGCGACGCGGCGACGCAAGTCCGCAGCCATCGCCTCAGTGCGTCCTGCCGGACCCATCGCCGCGCAACTGCTCGAGGCGCTCGCCGATCGCGCGCGCATCCTCGGCCTGTGGCCGATGCCGCAGGTAGGTCGCCAGGTCGTGGCACGCCGAGACGGCGTCGCCCAACTCGGCGTACACGAGGCCGCGATCGCGTCGCTCGTCCCAGTCGTCGGGCAGCAGCACGACCAGGCGTTCCAACACGGCGAGCAGACGGGCCCAGTCCTGCGCAGTCCGATGGATCTCCTTCAGGTTGCGCAACATGCGTGCCAGGACGGCGCGCGCCGTGGCACTCTGCAGGAACAGCCCGAGGGGCACGTCGAGGTTGCCGGTGAGCCCTTGCTGCTGCTTGTAGGGCGCCAGGCGATCCTCGAGTTCGTCGCGCGAGAGCGATCGCCCGTTGAACGGGTCGATGATGACCTCGCCCTGCGGCATCTTGACCTTGACGAGGAAGTGCCCTGGAAACGAGACACCTCGCGCATCGAGCCCGATCTGCTGCGCGATCTCGATGTAGACCAGCGCCAGCGTGATCGGGATGCCGCGGCGCGTGGCCAGCACGCGATGCAGGTAGCTGTTCTCGGCGCAGTAGTAGTCGTTGACGTTGCCGGCGAACCCCAACTCGTGGAAGAAGTAGCGGTTGAGGTAGCGCAGCCGCGCCAGGGGCGCGGCATCGGCCGCGATGCGGCGCTTGAGCCGATCGGCCAGATCGTCGACCTGGGCGAGCACGCCCTGCACGTCCAGACGTGGGTCCTCGTCCTGCGCCACGGCCACCGCCGCTTCGAACTGCGAGAAGTGGGCGTCATCGGCCACCAGCGCGGCGAAGTACTCGAGCAGGGAAGGCGCCTGCAGGCGCAAGGTATCCATCGGCCGCCCGAGTGTAGGTCAGGCCCGCCGCACGAACTGCGCCGGCCGCAACCCGAGTGCGGCCAGCACCCCGAAGTAGGCCAGGGCCACCCCCGCCAGCACCGCGGCCAGCAGCAGCGCGCGCGTGCCGGCATGTGCCGCCCCCATCCCCACCCAGTCGATCGAACTCGCAGCCCAGGCAAGCGCGGCGGTCAGTGCGGCCGTGGCCGCCACCACCCGCCACGCAAACCCCGCCCAGCCGGGCCCCGGGGCGTAGAGGCCGCGCCGTCGAAGGCCCACGAGCAGCCAGACCGCATTGACGAGCGCGCCCAGGCCGATGGACAGCGCCAGCCCGGCGTGGCCGAGCCATGGCACGAAGACGAGGTTCATCGCCTGCGTGGCCACCAGCACGACGACCGCGATGCGCACCGGCGTGCGGACGTCCTGGCGTGCATAGAAGCCGGGGGCGAGGATCTTGACGGACACCAGCCCGAGCAGGCCGATGCCATACCCCATCAGCGCCGTCACAGTCTGGCTCACGTCGCGCGGACTGAAGGCACCGTAGTGGTAGAGCACGCTGACGAGTGCCGTCGGGAACACCAGCAAGGCCGCCGCGCAGGGCAGCGCCAGCAGGAGCACCAGGCGCAATCCCCAGTCGAGCAGGTCCGAGTAGCGCTGGTCCTCGCCGAGCGCCTGGGCCGCCGAAAGCTGGGGCAAGAGCACGACGCCGAGCGCAACGCCGAGCAGAGCGGTCGGGAACTCCATCAGGCGGTCGGCATAGCTCAGCCACGACACTGCCCCCACTGCCACGTGCGAGGCGATCTGCGTGTTGATGAGCAGTGAGAGCTGCGCCACCGACACCCCCAGCAGCGCCGGCGCCATCTGGCGCAGGATGCGCGCCACGCCGGGGTGTTGCCACGCGCCGCGGACGGCCGACGGCAGCAGGCCGATGCGAGGCACGTGCCCGATGCGTGCCAGCGCCGGCACCTGCACGGCCAACTGCAGAAGACCGCCCACCATCACGCCGCCCGCCAGGGCGTATACCGGCGGCACGCCGTGGCCGCGCAGCCACGGTGCCCCCCAGGCCGCTGCGGCGATCAAAGACAGGTTGAGCAGCACCGGCGTGGCGGCCGGCACCGCGAAACGCTTCCAGGTGTTGAGCACTCCTGCGGCCAGCGCGACGAGCGACATGCAGGCGATGTAGGGGAACATCCAGCGCGTCATCACCACGGCTTCGTCGAACTGCTGCAGCCCCGAGGCCATCAGCCAGACCACCACTGGTGCGGCGAGGATGCCCAGCACGCAGGTCGCGAGCAGCGCCCATGTGAGCACGGTCGCCACGGCATTGACCAGGCGCTGCGTGGCAGCGTCGCCTTCGGCGGCACGCGAGGCGGCCAGGATCGGCACGAAAGCCTGCGAGAAGGCCCCTTCGGCGAACAGGCGCCGCAACAGGTTGGGAATGCGGAACGCGACGTTGAATGCGTCGGTGGCAGCGCTGGCACCGAAGGCCGCGGCAATCAGCTGCTCGCGGACGAGACCGGTGATGCGCGACGCCAGGGTCAGCAGAGAGACGGTGGATGCAGCCTTGAGGAGATTCATGCGCTCGCCCGGCGGGCACCGCAGCGGCGCGGATTATAGGTAGCGGCCACTAACGTCCCTTCGGGTGGCGGGAAGCGCGCGCGAAAGGCGTGCTATACTCTTTGTCTTTCGTTCGCAAGATCGCCGCAATACCAGCATGGCCACCTCGTCCAAAGCCAAGAAGAAGACCGTTCGCATCGCCTCGGGCCGCAAGCGTGCCCGCCAGGACGTCCAGCTCAACGCGGCGAACACGTCGTTGCGCTCGAAGTTCCGCACCGCGGTCAAGAACGTCCAGAAGGCCGTGACGAGCGGCGACAAGGCCAAGGCCGGTGACCTGTTCAAGCTGGCCCAGAGCGTGATCGACTCGGTGGCCGACAAGGGCATCTTCCACAAGAACAAGGCCGCGCGCCACAAGAGCCGTCTGGCGGCCAAGGTCAAGGCGCTGGCCGCTGCCGCCTGACCGTCCCCTGCGGTCGGCATCGAAGGCCCACTCCGGTGGGCCTTTTGCATTTTCGAGCCGCGGCCTGGGCCGGACGCAACCGATTCACCGGTCGTGTCCCGGCGCCACCGGCGGCCGCACTTCGGTCAGCTTCAGGTTGTTGTCGCGCGCGAAGTTGATGACGAAGTCCCAGGCCATCGGCTCGATGTCGCGCAGGGCCTCGTTGACGATCACCGCCTTGACGTCACCCACGGTGGTCGGCACGCAGTAGGGCGAATAGCCGATGAAGGCGCCGATGCCCGGCCGGCCCGAAGCGCCCGGGCGGAAGCACGACATTGCGCCGGCCAGGCGCTCTGCCCAGTCGCTCGGGCGAAAGCGACGGCCGTCCAGCGTGACGCCGTGGATGATGAATTCGCGGGCGATGGCGGTCATGGCGGGCGCGCAAGCCGCTATTGTGCCTTGCGCTTGTTGCGCCGCAGCACGCCATCCGGCGCACCCAGGCCACCCCGTAGAATCGTCCGAACGCCGGCGCGTGAACCCGTGACGCGGCCGGCGTTTCCCATTCAGGAGCCGCCGCAATGACCGCCCCCGCCGAGCCGCACGTCATGTCCACCTACGGTCGCCTGCCGATCGCGTTGACGCATGGCCGCGGCTGCCGCGTGTGGGACACCGACGGCCGCGAGTACCTCGACGCGCTGGCCGGCATCGCCGTCAACACGCTCGGTCATGCCCATCCGAAGCTGGTGCCGGCGCTGCAGGACCAGGTCGCCAGGCTGATCCACTGCTCGAACTACTACGCCGCACCGCTGCAGGAACAGCTGGCCGCCAAGCTGACCGGGATCTCGGGACTGACCAACGTGTTCTTCGCCAACTCGGGGCTCGAAGCCAACGAGGGGGCGATCAAGATCGCGCGCAAATACGGGCACGACCGCGGCATCGAGCGGCCGGAGATCGTCGTCTACGAGAAGGCCTTTCACGGCCGCTCGCTGGCCACCTTGTCGGCCACCGGCAATCCCAAGGTGCAGGCGGGCTTCGGCCCGCTGGTCGAAGGCTTCGTGCGCGTGCCGCTGAACGACGTGGCGGCCATCGAGGAGGTCGCGCGCACGCGCCCGAACGTGGTGGCGGTGTTCCTGGAAGTGATCCAGGGCGAAGGCGGCATCAACCCCGCGCGCGCCGATTACCTGCGCTCGGTGCGCCAGTTGTGCGACCACAAGGGCTGGCTGCTGATGCTCGACGAGGTGCAGTGCGGCCTCGGCCGCACCGGCAAGTGGTTCGCCCACCAGTGGACCGGCATCCAGCCCGACGTGATGCCGCTGGCCAAGGGCCTGGGATCCGGCGTGCCCGTGGGGGCGATCGTGTGCGGGCCGCGCGCAGCCAAGGTGCTGGGGCCGGGCAACCACGGCACGACCTTCGGCGGCAATCCGCTGGCCATGCGCGCCGGCATCGAGACGCTGCGCATCATGGAGGAGGACGGCCTGCTGGACAACGCGGCAACGGTCGGTGCCCACCTGCGGGCAGCCCTCGAGCGCGAACTGGGCGGCGTCGCCGGGGTCGTCGAGATCCGCGGACACGGCCTGATGCTGGGCATCGAACTCGCGCGGCCGTGCGGCGAACTGCTGCGGCAGGCCTGCGAGGCCGGCCTGCTGATCAGCGTCACCGCCGACACCGTGGTGCGCCTGCTGCCGCCGCTGATCTTCACGCGCGACGACGCCGATCGCACCGTCGCGATCCTCGCGCCGTTGATCCGCAGGTTCCTCGCGTCATGAAACCGGGCGATACGCTGATGAAGCACTACCTGCAGTTCAAGGACTTCCGCGCCGAGGAGTACGCCTACCTGTTCGAGCGCACGCGCGAGATCAAGAAGCGCTTCAAGAACTACGAGAAGTACCAGCCGCTCACCGACCGCACGCTGGCGATGATCTTCGAGAAGGCGAGCACGCGCACGCGCGTCAGCTTCGAGGCCGGCATGTACCAGATGGGCGGCTCGGTCGTGCACCTGACCACCGGAGACAGCCAGCTCGGCCGCGCCGAGCCGGTGGAGGACAGCGCGCGCGTGATCAGCCGCATGGTCGACCTGGTGATGATCCGCACCTACGAGCAAAGCAAGCTCGAGCGCTTCGCCGCGCACTCGCGCGTGCCGATCATCAACGGACTGACCAACGAGTTCCACCCGTGCCAGATCCTGGCCGACGTCTTCACCTTCATCGAGCACCGCGGTTCGATCCAGGGCAAGACGGTGGCCTGGGTGGGCGACGGCAACAACATGGCCAACACCTGGCTCCAGGCCGCCGAGATCCTCGGCTTCAAGGTGCACGTCAGCACGCCCGGCGGCTACGAGGTCGACCCCGCGGTGGCCGGCATCGACGACGCGAACTGCTTCCGCGTCTTCAAGGATCCGCTGGAGGCCTGCCGCGGCGCGCACCTGGTGACCACCGACGTCTGGACCAGCATGGGCTTCGAGGCCGAGAACGCCGAGCGCGTCAAGGCCTTTGCCAACTGGTGCGTCGACGATCGCCTGATGGCCGTGGCGCGGCCCGACGCCCTGTTCATGCACTGCCTGCCGGCGCACCGCGGCGAAGAGGTCGCGGCGTCGGTGATCGACGGGCCGCAGTCGGTGGTGTGGGACGAGGCGGAGAACCGCATGCACGTGCAGAAGGCCCTGATGGAGTACCTGCTGCTCGGTCGCATTGGCTGAGGCGGGCCCCTGCACCGCCTGCGGCGCCTGCTGCGCCGCGTTCCGCGTCGACTTCTCGCGCGCCGAGCTCGACGACGCGGGCGGCCCGGTTCCGGCCGGGCTGGCGGCGGACCTGACCGACGCGCTCGTGCGCCTGCGCGGCACCGACCACAGCCCGCCCCGCTGCGCGGCCCTCGCCGGCCGCATCGGCGAACGGGTGCATTGCGGCATCTACGAGTGGCGGCCGGGGCCGTGCCGCGAGCTCGAGGCCGGCAGTGACGCCTGCCGACGAGCCCGTCGCCTGCACGGCCTCGCGGACCTGGCGCCCTGAGCGGGCGCGCACCTGGGGTCGGCCGTTCAGACCGGCCGCAGGTAGCGCTGCATGCCCGCGCGCAGGTCGTCGGGCAGGGGATGGCTCTTGTGCGTGGCCAGCGAGGTGCACACCAGCACCTGGCGGAAGCGCGCCCGCAGTTCGCCCTGGCTGTCGAACTCCGCCGCCAGTTCGATCGAGGTGCGGCCGAGCTTGTTCAGGCTCAGGCGCTGCCGCAGGCGGTCGCCATGGCGGCTGACGGCGGTGAAGTCGCACTCCAGGCGCACCGTGGGCAGGCCGAGCCGCCGCGTGCCGATGTACTCGTGGTAGGACACCCCCAGCGCGTCGTCGAACCAGCGCTCGTGCAGGACGTTGAGCATCACCAGGTACTGCGGGAAGAACACGATCCCGGCCGGGTCGCAGTGGCAGAAACGCACCTTCTCCTCGATCTCGAACACGTTGGGATCCATCGCGATCCGCCCTCCTGGCGCCAGCATCGACCGCCGAAGTGTGCCCGTTCCGCCCGACGGCGCAATGCGGTGCATCGCGCGGCCGGGGGCGCGAGAATCGTGGCGTTGTTGGATTAAACCGACACCACACGAACGCAAGCCGCCGCACAGTCGCGCCCCATGCCAAGACTCTGGGACATCTCCCCGCCCGTGCATGCCGCCTCGCCGGTGTTCCCCGGCGACGCTCGCTACGCACAGCAATGGGTCGCCGCGATCGGCCCGGGTTGCCCGGTCAACGTGGCCACGCTCACGCTGTCGCCGCACACCGGCGCGCATGCCGATGCGCCCCTGCACTACGACCCGGCCGGTGCCCCCGTCGGTGCGCTCGATCTCGAGCCCTTCCTCGGCCCATGCCGCGTGATCCACGCCATCGACCGCGGGCCGCTGGTGCACTGGGACCACCTCGTGCACGCGCTCGACGCCAGCCTGCCGCCGCGCGTGCTGGTGCGCACCTACGCGCGCATGCCGGCCGACCGCTGGGACGACGCGCTGCCCGCCTTCGCACCCGACACCATCGAGCGGCTGGCCGATCTCGGCGTGCGGCTGGTGGGCATCGACAGCGCCAGCATCGACCCGGCCGCCAGCAAGACGCTCGACAGCCACCAGGTGATCCGCCGCCGCGGCCTGCGTGTGCTGGAAAACCTGCTGCTCGACGACGTGCCCGAGGGCGACTACGAACTGATCGCCCTGCCCCTGAAGCTCACCACCGCCGATGCCAGCCCGGTGCGGGCGGTGCTGCGCGACCTGCCATGACCATGACCACACGACACGACTGCGAAGCTCTCGACGCACGCGACCCGCTGGCCGCCCTGCGCCGCCAGTTCGCCCTGCCCGCAGGCAAGATCTACCTCGACGGCAACTCGCTCGGCGCGCTGCCCAAGGCCACCGCGGCGCGCGTGGCCGAGGTGGTGCAGCGCGAGTGGGGTGAGCATCTGATCGAAAGCTGGAACAGCGCCGACTGGATTCACCTGCCGCAGCGCGTGGGCGACAAGATCGCGTGCCTGGTGGGGGCCGCGCCGGGAGAACTGGTGGCAGCCGACTCCACCTCGGTCAACCTGTTCAAGGTGCTGTCGGCAGCGTTGTCGATCGCCGCTGCCGACGCACCGGGGCGCCGCATCATCCTCTCCGAGCGCGACAACTTTCCGACCGACCTGTACATCGCCGAAGCGCTGGCTCGCGAGCGTGGCTGCACGCTGGAGTTGATCGACGAGCCCGACGCGATCAAGGCCCGTCTGGCGCGCCGAGACGTCGCGGTGCTGATGCTCACCCAGGTCAACTACCGCACCGGGCGCCTGCACGACATGGCCGCGCTGACGTGCGCCGCGCACGACGCGGGCACGCTCACGGTGTGGGACCTGGCGCACAGCGCGGGCGCGCTGCCGGTGCACCTCAAGCGCGACGACGCCGACTTCGCGATCGGCTGCGGCTACAAGTACCTCAACGGCGGCCCGGGCGCGCCGGCCTTCGTGTGGGCGCACCCGCGCCACGCCGAGCGCTTCTGGCAGCCGCTTGCCGGCTGGATGGGCCACGCCGCGCCCTTCGCCTTCACACCCGACTACCGGCCCGCGCCCGGCATCGCACGCTACCTCTGCGGCACGCCGCAGGTGATCGGCATGTCGGCGCTCGAATGCGGCGTCGACAGCGTGCTGGCCGCCGAGCCGCTGGGCGGCATGGCCGCGCTGCGCGAAAAGTCGCTCGCGCTGGCCACCCTGTTCATGGACCTGGTGGCCGAGCGCTGCGCCGGCCACGGCCTCGAGTGCGTGACGCCGCGCGAAACGGCCCGGCGCGGCAGCCAGGTGTCGTTCGCGCGCTCCGAGGGAGGCTACGCGATCGTGCAGGCCTTGATCGCGCGCGGCGTGGTCGGCGACTTCCGCGCGCCGGACGTGCTGCGCTTCGGCTTCACGCCGCTGTACCTGCGCTTCGTGGACGTTTGGGACGCGGTGGACCACCTGCGCGACGTGCTCGACACGGGCGAGTGGCGCGACGCGAAGTTCCAGCGCAAGGCGGCAGTGACATGAACGACCCGATCCAGCACCATGGCGCGAAGCTCGACTTCGCGCGCGACATGAGCTACGGCGACTACCTGCGTCTCGACCAGGTGCTGTCGGCCCAGCATCCGCTGTCGCCCGACCACAACGAGATGCTCTTCATCGTGCAGCACCAGACCAGCGAGCTGTGGATGAAGCTGATGCTGCACGAGCTCGATGCGGCGATCGACGCGGTGGCGCACGACCGCCTGGGCAGCGCCTTCAAGATGCTGGCGCGCGTCTCGCGCATCATGGAACAGCTGGTGCACGCCTGGGACGTGCTGGCGACGATGACCCCGCCCGAGTACAGCGCGATCCGGCCCTATCTGGCCAACAGCAGCGGCTTCCAGAGCTGGCAGTACCGCTGCATCGAGTTCCGCATGGGCAACAAGAACGCCGCCATGCTCCAGCCGCACCGGCACTCGCCCGAGCGCCTGGCCCAGGTGGAGGCGGCGTACCGTGCACCCTCGCTGTACGACGAGGCGCTGCGCCTGCTGGCGCGACGCGGCCTGCCGGTGCCGGCCAGCCACGTCGAGCGCGACTGGACCCAGCCCTACCCCGCCAGCGACGCGGTCGAGGCGGCCTGGCTCACGGTCTACCGCAACCCCGATACCCACTGGGACCTGTACCAGCTCGGCGAGGAGCTGACCGACCTCGAGGACGCCTTCCGCCTCTGGCGCTTCCGCCACGTCACCACCGTCGAGCGCGTGATCGGCTTCAAGCGCGGCACCGGCGGCACCAGTGGCGTGGGCTACCTGCGCAAGATGCTCGACGTCGTGCTGTTCCCGGAGATCTGGAAGCTGCGCACCGACCTTTGAGCTGCCCGGCTCGCGGGCTGGCGTGCAGCGGGTCGGTCACACCCGCGCTATCGTGCACAACATGCGACGCCCCGACCTGGTGTTCCTGACCGTGCTGCGCAGCCGCCTTTCGACGGCCGCACCGTTCGTGCTGCTCGCGCTCGGCCTGCTCGGGCTGGCCTACTGGGCCCTCGACCCCAACCCTCCGCGCCGCGTCGTGCTGGCCACCGGGCTGCCGCAGGGCGCCTACGCGGAGTTCGGTGCGCGCTACGCCGAGCGCCTGGCACGCCACGGCATCCAGGTGGAGTTGCGCAACACGCAGGGTGCCGCGGAGAACCTGGCCCTGCTCGGGGATCCGGGCTCGGGCGTCGACATCGCCTTCGCCCAGGGCGGCGCCGCCGAGGCGCGCGACGACGAGGGCCTGCTGTCGCTCGGCAGCATGTTCCACGAGCCGGTGTGGCTGTTCTACCGTCGCGACAGCGCCCAGCGCCTGCTGAAGGCGCCACGTCTGTCGGCCCTGGCCCAGCTCGCGGGGTGGCGGGTCAACATCGGCGCGCCCGGCAGCGGCGTGCCCCACGTGGCGCACCAGCTGCTGGAGGCCAACCGCATCGAGCCGGCGTCGATCGCGCTGTCCCGGCAGCCCCTCACCCCGGCCGTGGCCGACCTGCTCGAGGGCCGGCTCGACGCGGTGGTGCTGGCCTCCGCCCCCGAATCGCTGATGGTGCAGATGCTGCTGCGCACGCCCGGCATCGAGCTGTTCGACTTCGTGCAGGCCGATGCCTACACACGCCGCTTCGCGTTCCTGAATGCGGTGACGCTGCCGCGCGGCGTCGTCGACCTGGCCAGCGACATGCCGCCGGCCGACGTGCACATGGTCGCGCCCACCGCGACGCTGGTGGCGCGCGCCTCGCTGCACCCGGCGCTGGTGCAGCTGTTCGTGCAGGCGGCGCAGGACGTGCACGGCCAGCCCGGCTGGTTCCAGCGCAAGGGCGATTTCCCGAACGCGCGCGACGGCGAGCGGCCGCTGGCGCCGGAGGCGGAGCGCTTCTACCGCAACGGCGTGCCGTGGCTGCAGCGCTACCTGCCGTTCTGGCTCGCCAACCTGGTCGACCGCATGTGGATCGCGCTGCTGTCCATCGTCGCGGTGCTGCTGCCCTTGTCGCGCGTGGTGCCGCCGCTGGTGGAGTTGCGCATCCGCTCGCGCGTGTTCCGCTGGTACGGGCAGTTGCGCGACATCGAGGACGCCGCCGCGCGCGAGCCGCGCACGGCCCTGCTCGAACGGCTCGACGCCATCGAGGCGCGTGTCGACACCGTGCAGGTGCCGCTGTCGTACACCGACGAGCTGTATGCGCTGAAGAGCCACATCCAGCTGGTGCGGCGTCGGCTGCAGGCCGGCTGAGTGCGCGCGCGGCGCCGGCGATCAGGCGTCGAACCGCATCGACAGGTCGATCGCGCGCACGTCCTTGGTCAGCTTGCCGATCGAGATGCGGTCGACCCCGGTGCGGGCGATGTCGCGCACCCGCTCGAGGTCGACGCTGCCCGAGGCCTCGAGCAGCGCGCGCCCGCCAGTCCGCGCGTAGGCGCGGTGCATGTCCTCCAGGCTGAAGTCGTCCAGCAGCACGCTGGTGGCACCGCAGGCCAGCGCCTCGTCGAGTTCGGCCAGCGACTCGACCTCGATCTGCACCGGCACCCCGGCGTCCAGTGCGCCGGCCGCCGCGAGCGCGGCACGGATCCCCCCGGCCGCGGCGATGTGGTTCTCCTTGATCAGGATGCCGTCCCACAGCGCCAGGCGCTGGTTGCGGCCGCCGCCCACGCGCACCGCGTACTTCTGCGCCTGGCGCAGGCCCGGCAATGTCTTGCGCGTGTCGAGGATCGCGCAGCCGCGCGGGTTGGGCGACAGGCCGGCGATGGCGTCGACGTAGCTGCGCGTGACCGTGGCCACCGACGACAACATCTGCAGGAAGTTCAAGGCCGAGCGCTCGGCCGACAACAGCGCGCGCGCCCGGCCCTCGATGCGGCACACGGCGGTGCCGGCCGCCACGCGGCCGCCCTCGTCGACCTCCCAGTGGATCGCCGCAGCCGGGTCGAGCGCGCGCACGCAGGCGTCGAACCAGGGCCGTCCGCACAGCACCGCTGCCTCCTTGGCCACCACGCGCGCCACCGCCGGTGCATCGGCCGGCACCAGCAGCGCCGTCCAGTCGCCGCGGCCGATGTCCTCGGCCAGCGCGTCGCGCACGTTGCGGGCCAGGGCCTGTTCGAGGGTTTCGTCGTGTTCGGCAGGGGTCGAGGTCATGGCGTCGCGCGTCGGCAGTGTCCTTGCGGCATTCTGCTATGGCCCGGCGGCCCGGCCGGCGCGCTGCCTACAATCGCGCACCCATTCCATCCAGGGGCGGCCCACGAGGACGCCCCTCACCCGGAGCGCCGCATGGACACCCGCACCTCCCCGATTCCCCTGCGCCTCGAAAGCGTGCGCGACGTGCTGCGGCGCGAGGGCTTCGATGCCCTGCTGGTGCCCTCGGCCGATCCGCACCTGTCCGAGTACCTGCCCGAACGCTGGCAGGGCCGCGTCTGGCTGTCGGGCTTCACCGGCTCGATGGGCACCCTTGTGGTCACCATCGAACGGGCCGCGCTGTTCGCCGACAGCCGCTACTGGGTGCAGGCCGAGGCCGAGCTGCGCGGCAGCGGCGTCGACCTGGTGAAGATCCCCACTGGCGCAGCCACGCACCACATCGAGTGGATCGCGCAGCAGGTGCGGCGTGGCGGCACGCTGGCGGTGGACGGCCAGGTGCTGGGGCTCGCCGCCGCCCAGGCGCTGCGCGCGGCGCTGGACGCCGCCGGCATCACGCTGCGCACCGACGTCGACGTGCTTGCCGCCGTGTGGCCAGACCGCCCTGCGCTGCCGCGCGCGGCCGTCTATGCGCACCGCAGCCCGCACGCGCCGGCGCCGCGCGGCGCCAAGCTGGCGGCCGTGCGCGAGGCCATGGCCCAGCGCGGGGCGACGCACCACTTCGTGTCCACGGTCGACGATGTCGCCTGGATCACCAACCTGCGCGGTGCCGACGTGTCCTACAACCCGGTGTTCCTCGCGCACCTGTTGATCGGTGCCGACCGTGCGACGCTGTTCGTCGGCGCCGGCAAGATCGACGCCGCGCTGGCTGCCGAGCTGGCCGCCGACGGCGTCGCGCTGGCCGACTACGCCCAGGCGCCGCACGCGCTGGCCGCGCTGCCCGCCGGCGCCACCCTGCTGGTCGACCCGCGGCGCGTCACCCTCGGACTGCGCGAACAGGTGGGCGCGGGCGTCAAGGTGGTCGAGGCGATCAACCCGAGCACCTTGGCCAAGAGCCGCAAGACGCCCGAGGAGGCCGCGCACATCCGCGAGGCGATGATCGAGGACGGCGCCGCAATGTGCCGCTTCTACGCCTGGTTCGAGGCGGCGCTGGCGCGCGGCGAGGCCATGACCGAGCTCACCGTCGACGAGAAGCTCTCAGGCGAGCGCGCCAAGGCGCGCGACTTCGTCGGCCTGTCGTTCCCGGTGATCGCCGGGTTCAACGCCAACGGCGCGATGCCGCACTACCGCGCCACGCCCTCGTCGCATGCGGCCATCGAGGGCGACGGCCTGCTGCTGATCGACTCCGGCGGCCAGTACCTCGGCGGCACCACCGACATCACGCGCGTGTGGCCGGTGGGCCATGTCAGCGCGGCCATGAAGCGCGACTACACCCTGGTGCTCAAGGGCACGATCGCGCTGTCGCGGGCGCGCTTTCCGCGCGGCACGCTCTCGCCGATGCTCGACGCACTGGCCCGCGTGCCGCTGTGGGCCGAGGGCCTGGAGTACGGCCACGGCACGGGCCACGGCGTGGGCTACTTCCTGAACGTGCACGAGGGTCCGCAGAGCATCAGCAAGGCGGTGCCGGACGCGGCCATGGCAATGGAGCCGGGAATGATCACCTCGATCGAGCCGGGCCTGTACCGCGAAGGCCAGTGGGGCGTGCGCATCGAGAACCTGGTGCTGAACGTCACCGGGCCGAACACCGCGTTCGGCGAGTTCCTCGATTTCGAGACGCTCACGCTGTGCCCGATCGACACCCGCTGCATCGAGCGCAGCCTGCTGCGAGCCGACGAGATCGACTGGCTCAATGCCTACCACGCCACGGTGCGAGAGCGCCTGGCACCGCGCGTCGCGGGCGATGCCCTCGCCTGGCTGGAGACGCGCACCGCGGCGATCTGACGCCCCGGGGGCGGCTCCGCAGCGCGCGGCCTGTCGCCCCCCAGTGCCGTTCGTCGCACGCCGTCGGCGCTTCGTCGAATCACGCTCGCGCCGCAGGCGGGCGGTCCCTAGAGTGCAGACATCGACACCCTCTGCCCCCCAGGAGATCACCATGACGAACCGCCTTCTGCCCCGAGTGACGTCCCTCGCACTCGCCGCGCTGGTCACCTGGTCGATGCTCTTCGGCATCGACGCCTTGACGCTGCACGAGCACGCCGCGAACGACCTGTTCGCCCAGGCCGCAGCGCTGGCCACCACAGCCTGACACTCACGCCTCCTCCGTCACCGCGGCACGCTTCACGCTGCGGAGACTTTCGGCGGGCCGCGCATGCGGCCCGCCTTTTTATTGGCTGCGCAGCATCGAGGCGCGCAACGCTTCGGTCAGCGCGGCGAGGCTGTCCTCCAGGTGGGCCAGCGTCTCGACCGGCAGACCGGGGCGTGCGGCAGCCACGCGCAGGTCGGCTTGCAGCCGCCGCGCCTGCAGCCGCATCAGGCTGAGCGCGTCGGGCGGGAGCCCGGTGGGCGAGCGCACCAGCGTGGTCTGCACGCGCCGCAGGTGCTCGCGCTGCAGGTTACGACGCAGGGGGTCGATCTCGCCGCCGCGCCGCAGTTCGCTCCAGATCGAGCTCTGGAGAGTGGAATAGAGATCGTCGAGTCCGATTGCCGGGCGCCCGGCTTGCGGCGGCGTTTGCTGCAGCAGCGGCAACTCGAGCAGCCTCGAGGCGACCCCCGGGCTGAGCAGCCGGTCGAGCGCAGCCGTCTGCACCCGCAGCACCTGGGCCGGAATGCTCACCGGCGTGCGGTCGGTGCCTGCGACGAAGTCGGGAGCCAGGTTGGCCACGAACGCCGGCGGGAAACGGAAGCTGTCGACGCTGAATATCCCGCGCGCCAGCAGGTCGAGCGCGCGTCGCTGCAGGGCAGGGTCGACCGGCACGAACGTGGCCTTGCGGCCTGCGGCGGCCGGCGTGCCGGGCACCTCGCGCACCGTGTGAAGCCCGCCGATGAACTTGCTTGCCATCGTCGCCGCCAGTCGCAACTGGCCAAAGCCGGTCCCGAACATGCTGCGCTGGCGCAGCACGCCTTCACCCGGGCGCGGCGTCCAGCCTTGCGCGCGTTGCCAGAGTGCACGCGTCAGTGCCAGGCGCCGGTCAGCGTAGGCGAGCGGGTCGCTGCCCAGGTCCCATCGATTGACCAGCGGATCGACGCCCTCGAAGCCGAACCCGTCGGCATCGAAGTCGTCGGCATAGGCCAGCAACGGATCGGTGCTGCGCGACGCAATGCGCTCCAGCTCCTCCGCCTCTCGTGCCGGATCGAGCGGCCGATAGGCGTACTCGATGGCCCAATGGTCATAGGGGCCGATGTCGCGCGGATACAGTTCGCCGCGCGGTTCGCCGGGCAACGGCAGGTTGAAGGCGTTGTAGTCCATCACCGAGCTGACGATGCCGTGGCGCGCCGTGAAATCCGGGTCGCGCAGCTGCTCCGGCGTGAAGACCGTCGAGGCCTTGAAGTTGTGCTTCAGCCCGAGCGCATGGCCGACCTCGTGCATCACCACGTCCTTGAGCGCGCCCTGGACGAATGCCTCCACCTCGGGCCCGTCGGGCGGCAGCTCGCCCATGGCGATGAGGGTGTCCAGCGCGAACTGCATTTGCGACAGCGCGCTCTCGGCGTAGTCGCAGGCGTCCTCGACGCCCCCGTGCGCGTGAAGGCCCCCCGGGTGCGAATGCGGGTCCGCCGCATGCGCGCGCAGCGACGCGCCTTCCACCGCCTCGCGACGCAGCGCACGGGTCCAGCCGTCGCCGATGCGAAGGTCGGCGTCGAGGATTTCCCCGCTGCGCGGGTCGGTCCGCCGCGGCCCGACGGCCACCGCACTGGAGTCTGCGGCGAAGAACCAGCGCACCGAGGCATGCGCGGCGTCGAGGCCGTCCCACTCCGCGTCTTCGGGCTGCTGCTCGACGACGACGGCATTGCGCAGGCCGATCTTCTCGAAGGCCTTGTTCCACGCGAGGATGCCCTCGCGCACGGTCTGCCGGAACTCGGGCGGGATGTTGCGGTCGAGCCAGAACGTGATCGGCTTTACAGGCTCAGAGAGGTCGGCCTGCGGGTCCTTCTTCTCCATGCGCCAACGCTGCACGTATTGCAGGCGCTGCTGCAGACGACGATCCGTGCTGTGGTCGACGACCGTGTCGGTGAAGTGGCCGAGGCGGCCGTCGGCCACTCGTGGCGCCATCACCGGATCGGGCAGACGCGCGATGCTGTACACGAAACCCACGAACAGGCTGCGCGCATCGGGCAGCGCCGTGGGTGGCGTCGGCAGCGACGCCCCCGGCGGGACCGGCCCGGACGGTGGTGCCGGCAGACGCGGCACGGCGAAATGCATCGTCGTCAGGACCGTCGTGCTGTTGCCGTCGGCGTACGCGTGGCGGATCTGCGAATTGCCGCGGTCAGGCGCGTACGACATGCGGAACGCGCCCTCCAGCGCACGACCGTAGGACGACAGGTCGGACAGCAGGAAGGCCGCGTCGACCAGCACGGCCTTGCTGTCGGGATGAGGCGCGCTGGCCACGGGCATCGACGCCAGCAGGCTGCGCGAGAAGTTCTCGCTGACGCCGCGTTCGCGCGCCGCGCCGGAGGCCACGTAGCCCGGATTGAGCGCGACCAGCTGCACCTGATTCGCGATGGGTCGCACGAAACTGACCACCCAACTCGGGCCCATGGTTCCTCCGACGAGGCCGCGCTCGCCGATGGAATGCGATACGCCCACGCCGAGGTACAGCGGCTTGTCGAAGGACGCCGCCGGAATCTCGAGCCAGAACTTGTCATCCTTGCGCCAGACCGGCAAGAGCCCGTCCGTGCGCTTGGCGTCCTTGATGACCGTGGCAAACGCAGGTGGCTGGCCCGCCGCGGGTGGCGCTGCAGCGGACGGCGCGGAGGCAGGGCGCGCCGCGGCCGGGGCCGACGCGGCAGCGCCGGCGGGACGGGCCTCGCGTGCCGCGGTGGCCGCACCCGAAGCCGCCGGAGCCGACGCCGTCGACGCCACAGGCCCCAGGTTGGCGCACCCGGTGAGTGCGAACACGATCACCGCCGACGGCAGGCCAGCGCGAACGGCGGTCATCACGAAAGAGATCGATCGATCACGCATCGGACGATTATGGGCGCACGGCAATGGCCCGGCGGGCCCGGGCACCCAGGCTTGTGGTCGGTCTCACGCGCGGCAGCTCTGCCACTGGCGGCTGTAGGCCGATGCCGGCCTGGCCACGGCCGTCGGGCCGGCCAGGTCGCGCGCCTTGCGACCGAGCTCCATTTCCAGGCGGAACGCGTACTTCTCGAAGAAGGCCTGGAACATCTCGCCGCCCTGCACGCCGGTGGCGTGCAGCTCGTCGCGGCGCGAGTCCCAGTCCAGCAGCACGGCCGCCAGAGGTTGCGGTGCCGGCCCGCCGATGACACGTGCACCCTGCGCCGGGTCATAGCGCGACTGGTCGCCGCAGCAGTGGATCACGTGCGCGGGTTCGCCATCGAAGCCCCGGCGCACGCCGATGAAACTGATCTGCGGCGTGGGATACATGAGCTTGTGCGCGCAGATGGCCGAGAACGCCACCACGCTGCGGCGTGGCCCGACGCCTGCCGGCGCGGCATAGCGCTGGCGAGCCTCGGTCGTCAGCTCGGCGCCGGCCGGCGCCGACTCGAGCGCCAGGAGAAAGACGGGAGACGCTGCATAGGGATAGTTGAACAACCAAGGCTCACCGACCCTGAGCTGGCGTGCCGAGATCGGGCGCTGGAACTCGTCGACGAGCCGGGTGCGCCCGTAACGCCGCACGTCCCCGGTAGCCGCGTGCAGCGGCCAGGCCCCGGCCGCGAAGGCGCCGGCCACGCACACCGCCTGGCGCACCAGAGCGCGCCGCGCATGCTGTGCCTCGTCTTCGCCGGGGCGTGGGTCATTCACGCCGTCAAGCTACACCACGACGCGGGCACCGCACAAGCGGGAATCAAGGGGGCCCGCCGCCCTTGCGGCAGGAGGCCTGGCGCCGCACCATCGCGCCTGCCGCGGCCGTCCGGTCGCGGGCACCACCGATCGAGGAGATTCCGATGGATCTGAGCCGTTGGTACCTGCGACTGTCCGTGATCTACATCGTCCTGGGCGTGACCCTGGGCAACGTGATGGGCGCCTCGGGCGACCATTCGCTGCACGCGGTGCACGCCCACATCAACCTGCTCGGCTGGGTGGGCATGAGCATCTTCGCCTTCTTCTACCGTGCGTTCCCGGCCGCCGCGGCGGGCAAGCTCGCCAAGGTGCAGTTCTGGATCTACGTGCCGGGCACGGTGGTGCAGATGGTGACGCTGACGCTCCTGATCCGCGGCAACGCCGAGATGGAGAAGATCCTGGGCCCGATGTCGATGCTCGTCGGCGTGGCCTTCCTGCTGTTCGCCATCCAGGTGTGGCAGCACACCGGCCGCGAGAACGCCGCGGCATAGCGGATCCTGCAAGGGCGGACCCCGGGGGCGGCCGGCTCCGGGGTCGCGTCGCGCGTCAGTGGATGGGCTTGAAGCGCATCCGCTTCGGTCGCGCACCTTCCTCGCCCAGGCGACGCACCTTGTCGGCCTCGTACTCCTGGTAGTTGCCGGGGAAGAACACCCACTGGCTGTCGCCCTCGGCGGCCAGGATGTGGGTGCAGATGCGGTCGAGGAACCAGCGGTCGTGGCTGATCACCATCGCGCTGCCGGCGAACTCCAGCAGCGCTTCCTCCAGCGCGCGCAGGGTTTCGACATCGAGGTCGTTCGACGGTTCGTCGAGCATCAGCACGTTGCCGCCCAGCGCCAGGGTCTTGGCCAGGTGCAGGCGGCCGCGCTCGCCGCCGGAGAGCTGGCCCACCAGCTTCTGCTGGTCGTTGCCCTTGAAGTTGAAGCGGCCGAGATAGGCACGCGAGGGCATCACGAACTGGCCCACCACGATGTTGTCGAGCCCGCCCGACACGTCCTCCCACACCGTCTTGTCGGCCACCAGCGCGTCGCGGCTCTGGTCGACGAAGGTCGGCTTGGCGGTCTTGCCGATCAGCACCTCGCCGCTGTCGGGCTTCTCCACGCCCTGGATCATGCGAAACAGCGTCGACTTGCCCGCGCCGTTGGGCCCGATGATGCCGACGATGGCGCCGGCCGGCACCTTGAAGCTGAGGTTGTCGATCAGCACGCGGTCGCCGAAGCTCTTGGTGACGTTCTTGAACTCGATCACCTCGTTGCCCAGGCGCTCGGCCACCGGTATGAAGATCTCGTTGGTCTCGTTGCGGCGCTGGTATTCGACGTCGGACAGCTCCTCGAAGCGCGCCAGGCGCGCCTTGCTCTTGGCCTGCCGGCCCTTGGCATTGCTGCGCACCCACTTGAGCTCTTCCTTCATCGCCTTGATGCGCGCGTCCTCCTTCTTCTGCTCCACCTCGAGGCGGCGCTCCTTCTGGTCCAGCCAGTCGGAGTAGTTGCCCTTCCAGGGGATGCCCATGCCGCGGTCGAGCTCGAGGATCCACTCGGCCGCGTTGTCGAGGAAGTAGCGGTCGTGGGTGAT
>DASTJE010000190.1:0-3425 GCA_035716845.1 Burkholderiaceae bacterium | reverse complement strand
CTGCTGGTGCGCGCGCTGTGGCGGGTGACGCTCGGCCGCCTGCTGCGAGGGCGTCGACCCGCCCTCCTGTGACGCGCAGCCCACCTGGCGTGGGCGCACAGAGTCATGCGGCTTGGCGTTCGAGGCCCGAAGAGGCTTCGACGGCGCGCGGTCCGGAGCGGCCTTTACCGAGTTGCCTTCAATTGGATTTGGTGGTTTGCCACGGTGCCGGGTCCCGCCCCGGCGGGCGGGACACTTTCATTTGCTGGCCCCAATGAAAGTGCCCAAAGCAAAGGGCATGGAATGCAACACCTCTCGGCTCGTTCTTCGCGCTGGGGCCACTCGGCCCGGCGGGCCACCTGGACACCCCGCCGAAGCTCGAACCGGCATCTCACTCGGCGGGCCTCGCTGCCCGCTTCGGCCTCGATCCAGCGCACGTGCGCAGGATCACGCACGCGACGTACTCCGAGGCGAAGCGTCGAGTGCGCTGAAGGACCGATGTGCCGCAATGTTTCCAAGTGGCCCGCCGGGGCGGGACCCGGCACCTCGGCAGTCAGCCAAAAGGCAATCGACAGGCCGTTCCGGGTGGCAACCGCTGCCTGCTCCTCCGACCGGCCGTTGTTCTTGCGCGATGAAGCGCAACCGGGCATCAGCGCCCGATGTCGAACACGCGCACCGACTGCGGCGGCAAGTCGATCGCAGCGCCGGCGGCCGGCGTCGCCGCGCCGGCCGGGTACAGCACGCGCAGCGGCGCGCCGCCGGTCAGGCCGGGCACCGCCACGCGCGCTGCTTCGCGCCCGTAGTTGATCAGCACCAGCGTGCGCTCGTCGCCCAGCGCGCGCTGGAAGCCGAGCACGAGAGCGTCGGCGAACGCGTGCTCGTAGCGGCCGCGTGCGATCGACGGCCGGCCGTTGCGCAGCGCCAGCATGGCCTTGTAGAAGGCGAGGATCGAGCCCGGGTCGGCAGCCTGCGACTGCACGTTGTGCATCGCCACGTTGGGCGCGTGCGGCCGGAACGGCGTGCCGCGGCTGAAGCCACCGTCCGGCGTCCAGCTCATCGGGGCGCGGATCGGCATGTCGCCGCCGAGGCCGGGGGCCACCGCGCTGGCCTGGCCGACCTCCTCGCCGTAATAGATGAAGGGCGTGCCCGGCTGCAGCAGGTAGCCGGCGGCGGCGAGCTTGTACGGCGCCGCCTCGCCGTCGACCTGGTCCCACAACCGCAACCCGGCGAAGATGTCGTGGTTCGAGACGAAGGTGGCCATCGTCGGCCGCGCGCGGCCGTAGAACTCCGCCAGCCTGGCGACCGCGGCGGCGTTGCCCTGCGCGGCCTTGACGTAGTGCTGCACGTGGCCGAAGGCGAAGGCGCCGCCGCACACCGCGGGGTCGCCGTAGTCCTCGGGCTTGGCCGTGGCCTCGCACACCACGTAGCGGTGCGGATAGGCGCGGATCGCGTCGGCGATGCGGCGCGTCAGCGCGCGGCTCTCGGGCTGGTCGTTCCAGTCCTTCGCGCTGTTCTCGATCAGGTGCGGCACGGCGTCGAGGCGCACGCCGGCCAGGCCGCGGTTGAGCCAGAAGCGCAGGCTCGCGAGGTGGTAGTCCACGACTGCCGGGTTGCGCAGGTTGAAGTCGGGCATGTGCGGCCCGAAGGTGCCGAAGTAGAAGCCGCTCGCGCCGGGCGGCGCCGGGGGCGTGTCCTTCGCCTCGCCGCGGAAGCTCCAGCTCGCGGGGCCGTTCCAGTACCAGGGATCCTTGCCCCAGATGTCCCAGCCCACGGGCTTCGTGTCGCTGAACACGTACCAGTCGCGCCACGGGCTCTTCGGGTCGCCGCGCGCGGCGACGAACATCGGATGCTCGGCGGCACTGTGGTTGACCGCGTAGTCCATGATGACGCCGATGCCGCGCCGGCCGGCCTCGCGCAGCAGCTCGTCGACGTCGGCCAGCGTGCCGTACTCGGGCGCCACGGCGCGGAAGTCGGTGGTCGCGTAGCCGTGGTCGCCGTCGGCATTGGCCTGGATCGGCATCAGCCACAGGCCGCGGATGCCGAGGTCCTTCAGGTAGTCCAGGCGCGAGATCAGGCCCTTCAGGTCGCCGATGCCGTCGCCGTCGCTGTCCTGGTAGGCGCGCACGAACACCTCCATGAAGGCGCCGTGCTGCCAGCCCTCCGGCAGGTCGACCGGTGAGATCTGCACCGGCACCTGCGACAGGTCGATCGGCGGCGTGGCGGCGGCGGCGACGGCGCCCGCCTGGACGGCGGCGGCGAGGGCGAAGGTCCGGATCAGCATCTGAAAATGATGTAGCTTTGCTACAAGTCTAGGTGTAAAACCCAGCGAAGTACACCATTGGCACTGTAGTTTTATTTCTATATCCTGCGCCGCCGTGATGCCCCGTTCCCTCGTTCTTCTCGCTTTGGGTGGCACGCTCGCGGCGAGCGCCGCGGCTGCCGCACCGTCCGCCGCCACGCCGCCGCTGCCGGCCTGCAACGGCCCGCACGCGTCGGTGCTGCAGGCCGCGCCGGCGCTGCCGACCACCTGGGCCCAGGCGCGCGCGGCCTGGCTCGACGGCTCGCGGCTGCGCTGGGCCGGCGCGAGCGCCGACGGCCGCTACCGCCTCGTGGCCTCGCGCACGGCGCAGCTGCGGCTCGCGCCGGGCGAGCCGGTGCGGGGGGCCGATGCCTCGCTGCGCCTGGTCCCCGTGGCCCCGGCGCCGGACGGCGACGCGATGCGCCGCTTCTCGCACATCGCCGCGGGCGCGACGCTGACGCTGGCCGCACCCGACCGCGCGCGCCTCAAGGCCCTGCTGCAGGGGCAGGTGCTGCTGGTGCGCGAGGACGCGCAGGGACGCGTGCTCGATGCGACCGCGCTGCAGGCGGCCGGGGCGCTCGATGCGCTGTACGCCGCGGCGCAAGCGGTGCCCGACCTCGGCGCCACGCCGCGCGCGAGCGCCACCACCTTCCGGCTGTGGGCCCCCACGGCACAGCGCGTCGCGCTCTGCCTGTACCGCGACGGCACGGCGCCGGCGCAGTCGGTGCACGCCCTCGCACGCGATGCGGCCAGCGGCGTGTGGTCCGTGCGCCTGCCCGGCAACCGTTCCGGCCTCACCTACGCCTACCTGGTCGACGTGTTCGTGCCCGGCCATGGCGTGGTGCGCAACCGCGTGACCGACCCCTATGCGGTGTCGCTCACCACCGACTCGGCGCGTGGCCTGGTGGCCGACCTCGCCTCGCCCGCGCTCAAGCCCGCCGGCTGGGACGCGACACCGCGCCCCGAGCGCGTGCGCGCCGCCACCGACCAGGTGATCTACGAGCTGTCGGTGCGCGACTTCTCGGCCGGCGACGCCAGCGTGAGCGCGCCACACCGCGGCAAGTACCTCGCGTTCACCGAGACCGGCTCGGCGGGCATGCGGCACCTGAAGAAGCTGTCGGAGGCCGGCGTCACCGACATCCACTTC
>DASTJE010000189.1:0-3785 GCA_035716845.1 Burkholderiaceae bacterium | reverse complement strand
GGGGGGGGCTTAATTCGCGACCTGCTTGATGCGGGCGATCATCTCGTCGACCGCGCGGTCCACCGGCACCTTCTCGTTGAGCACGCGGTTCATCGCCTTGGCCCACACGTTCTCGTTGTTGAGCACGGTGAACTTGTAGTTCTTCGTGAACTCGAACGGCGACGTGCCGGCCATGAACTGGTTGTAGACGGCCAGGCGGTGCGGGTCGTTCTTCCAGAACGCGCTCTGCTGGCCGGCCTTGGTGACCGGGAACCAGCGGCCCAGCGAGCCTTCGACGTAGGGCGTGAGGTTGGCGTCGTCGAGCAGGAAGGTCAGGAACTTCTTGGCCAGTGCCTTGTTCTTGGCGTCCTTGAACACCACCCCCGTCTTGACCGCCGCGCGATAGGTCATCGGCTTGCCGTCCGGGCGGTTCGGGAAGCCGGCGGTGGCGATCAGCTCGGTGTAGTTCTTCTTGGCCGTGGCGCGCTGCGCGTCGGTCAGCGTGGCGTTGTTCATGTCGTCGAGCCACTTGGCGGCGATCGAGATCGTCGCGTTGTGCGTCAGCACCGTGGTCTTGTTGTGGAAGGCGACGTTGTTGTCCGGGTCCTTCCAGCTCGTCGACGAGGGCGGCGTGCAGCCCTTGGCGTAGATGGCCGTGTAGTCGGTGATCGCGTTGATCAGCTTGCCGCGCACCGCGGGGTCGTCGACCAGCAGCTTGCCCGAGTCGTTGACCAGCTGCACGTCGTAGGCGTCCATGAAGGTCAGGAACGAGAAGAACGAGTCGGTGCTGTCCACGCCCATCGGGTTGCCGATGCCGAAGGCGCGGTTGCCCGTCTTCTGGCGGTAGCCCGCCTGCACCTTGGAGCACCAGAAGTCCCAGTAGCCCTTCCAGTCCTTCGGGATGTCGCTTTCCTTGAAGCCCGCGTCGGCCAGCATGTCCTTCCAGTACTGGATGTGCATGGTCTGCTGCTTGAGCGGGAACGCGTAGTAGGCGCGGGTCTGCGCGGCGTTGTTCAGCAGGAAGGTGGTGGACAGTGCGCGCGGCTCGAACTTGTTGCGCAGCGGGTCGATCACGCTGGAGATGTCCTCCAGCTTGCCGTCGTAGGCCCACTTGGCCGTGACCTGGAAGTCGTAGCTGTCGGCGTAGGCCACGTCCGGCGGGTTGCCGGCGTCGAGCGCGGCCACCGTCTTGGGGATCATGTCCTGGATCGGGTACTGCGACAGCTCGATCTTGACGCCCTTGTTCCTGGCCTCGAACTTCTTGATGGCCTCGAACAGCGCGTCGTCCTCGGCCTTGTAGAAGCCCTTGACCCACCACACGGTGAGCTTTTCCTGCGCGAGGCTGGGGCCGGCCGCGAGCACGCCGGCACAAACCAGGGCGCTGGTGAGCAACGTCTTCATCCGCATCGTCTGTCTCCTGAGGGGGGGTAAAAAACGGCGCCCTGTGGCGCCTGTGGTCTTATCGTATGACGATTGAAGCGAGCCTTCCTGCGGGCTTTCCCGTACCTGCGCGGCGGCGTCCTAGGGGTTCCACGGTGCAGGTCGTCAATTGTCATACCATAGTATGCAAGGCACCCCCCCAACGATGCACCGACTCCCGTGAACGCACCGAAGAAACGCGACCCCAAGACCCTGCGCAGCCAGCAATGGTTCGGCCGCCAGGACCGCGACGGCTTCGCCTACCGCAGCTGGGTCAAGGGCAAGGGCGTGCCGCATGACCAGTTCGACGGCCGCCCGGTGATCGGCATCTGCAACACCTTCAGCGAGCTCACGCCCTGCAACTCGCATTTCCGCACGCTGGCCGAGCAGGTCAAGATCGGCGTCTACGAGGCCGGCGGCTTCCCGCTCGAGTTCCCGGTGATGAGCCTGGGCGAGACGCTGCTGCGCCCCACGGCGATGCTCTACCGCAACCTGGCGAGCATGGACGTCGAGGAGTCGATCCGCGGCAACCCGATCGACGGCGTGGTGCTGCTGATGGGCTGCGACAAGACCACGCCCTCGCTGCTGATGGGCGCGGCCAGTGTGGACCTGCCCACCATCGGCGTGTCGGGCGGGCCGATGCTCAACGGCCGCTGGCGCGACCAGCAGCTCGGCTCGGGCACCGGCGTGTGGAGCATGAGCGAGCAGGTGCGCGCCGGCACGCTCAAGCTGGCCGACTTCTTCGAGGCCGAGAGCTGCATGCACCGCAGCCACGGCCACTGCATGACGATGGGCACCGCCAGCACGATGGCCTCGATGGTCGAGGCGCTGGGCGTGGGCCTGCCCGGCAACGCCGCCTACCCGGCGGTGGACGGCCGGCGCAACGTGCTGGCGCGCGACGCCGGGCGCCGCATCGTGCACATGGTGCACGAGGACCAGAAGCTCTCGTCGATCCTCACGCGCGAGGCCTTCGAGAACGCGATCCGCACGCTGGCGGCCATCGGCGGCTCGACCAACGCGGTGATCCATCTGATCGCCATTGCCGGCCGCCTGGGCGTGCCGCTCACGGTGGAGGACTTCGACCGCCTGGCCAGCGAGCTGCCCTGCCTGGTGAACCTGCAGCCCAGCGGCCAGTACCTGATGGAGGACTTCTGCTACGCCGGCGGCCTGCCCGCGGTGATGAAGGCCATCCTGCCGCTGCTGCACGGCGGCGCCGTCACCGCCAACGGCAAGACGGTGGCCGACAACGTGGGCGCGGCGCAGAACTGGAACCCCGAGGTCATCAAGAGCGTCGACGCGCCCTTCAAGGCCAAGGCCGGCATCGCCGTGCTCAAGGGCAACCTCGCGCCGCGCGGCGCCGTCATCAAGCCCAGCGCGGCCACCCCGGCGCTGATGCAGCACACCGGCCGCGCCGTGGTGTTCGAGGACATCGAGGACTTCCACACCCGCATCGACGACGAGAGCCTCGACGTCGACGAGACCTGCGTGCTGGTGCTCAAGAACTGCGGCCCCAAGGGCTACCCCGGCATGGCCGAGGTGGGCAACATGCCGCTGCCGCCGAAGGTCTTGCGCAAGGGCATCACCGACATGGTGCGCATCAGCGACGCGCGCATGAGCGGCACCGCCTACGGCACCGTGGTGCTGCACACCGCGCCCGAGGCCGCGGCCGGCGGCCCGCTGGCGCTGGTGAAGAACGGCGACCTGATCACGCTCGACGTGGCGGGGCGCAGGCTGCACCTGCATGTGAGCGACGAGGAGCTCGCCGCGCGCCGCGCGGCCTGGCAGGCACCCAAGCCGCCGCTCGATTCAGGCTACTGGAAGCTCTACGTCGACCACGTGCTGCAGGCCGACGAGGGCGCGGATCTCGACTTCCTGCGCGGCCAACGCGGCGCCTTCGTGCCGAGGGACAACCACTGAGCGCGCAGCGCTCAGTGGTTGCGTCGCAGGCTAACTTGGCGCAGCCAAGTTAAGGGCCGCAGGCCCGGCCGGAGACACAACCCCGCACGGGGCGACGAAGGCCAACTTCGCGCAGCGGCGTCAAGGGCCGCCGGCCTGCCCTCAGCCCTTCTTCTCCGCCGGCGCGTCCTTCTTGCCGTCCTCCGGCTTGGCGTCGCCCAGCACAGTCTTGAGCGGGCATACGGCATAGGCCGGGCACTTCTTGCAGCCGGCGACGATGGCGATCGGGCACAGGGTCATGGCAGTCTCCTCGTTGTGGGGCCGGCGCTGCGCCCGGGCGGCGGCGATCCATCCGGCCGTCGTCAGGGTCGCCCCGCTGGACAGGGCCGGACGCTGGCCTAAAGTGTGCTCTCTTCAAGGGTTCATCGCCAGGAGTCTTACCACCATGTCCATCCGCTCCGTTCACCGTGTCGCGCTCGTCGGTGCGGCCT
>DASTJE010000188.1:0-12099 GCA_035716845.1 Burkholderiaceae bacterium | reverse complement strand
CCGCAGCGTTCAGGGACAGGATGTTGGTCTGAAACGCAATGCCATCGATGATGCCCGTGATGTCCCCGATCTTCTTCGAAGAGGCATGAATCCCCTCCATCCCGCGCGCCACATCCCCGACCGCCTCTTCGCTGCGCTGCGCCGCGATGCGCGCCTCTCTAGACAATTGATCCGCTTGTTGCAGTCTTGTTCCGCATTCCTTCACCGTTGTCGATATCTCGGCCAGGCGCCTGATCTCCATCGCGGCTGCGGCCATCGTCGATGTGCCTCTTCGCCGTCTCGACGCCCTAGAGGTCGGCCCTTCCGCCCAGCAACTGCCGTGCGATCGTGCGCCGCTGGATCTCGGCCGTGCCGTCGGGAATGCGCATCACGCGCGCGAAGCGCCAGCCCTCCTCGATGCGCAGCTCGTTGGTCAGCCCCATTGCGCCGTGCACCTGGATGCTGCGGTCCATCACGCGGCCCAGCATCTCGGTGCAGAAGGCCTTGACCATGCTCACCTGCGCGGTGGCGGCTTCGCCACGGTCGATGCGCCAGGCACAGTTCTGGATCATCGACTTTGCGGCGTAGATGTCCATCGCGCTGTCGGCCAGCATGAACTGGATCGCCTGGTGCTCGGCGATCGGCACCCCCTGCGTCTTGCGCACCTTGGCGTATTCCAGCGCCTGGTCCAGCGCCCAGCGTGCGAGCCCCAGGCAAGTGGCGGCCATGCCGATGCGGCCGGCGTTCACGCCGTCCATCGCCACCGCCAGGCCGCGGCCGACGGCTCCAAGGCGATGGTCGTCGGGCACGCGCACGCCGTCGAGAGTCACCACGCCGGTATCGCCGCCCAGGTGGCCCATGGTGTTGATCAGCCGCGGTACCGAGAATCCGGGCGCTCGCGTGTCGACGAAGAAACCGGTCACCCCGCCCTGGTGGCGCGCCGCTGCCTCGGGGTCGGTGAGTGCGAAGACCATCGCGTGGTCGGCGTAGGGCGAATTGGTGATCCACTGCTTGGTGCCGTTCAACACCCAGTGGTCGCCGTCGCGCACCGCGCGCGTCTTCATTGCGAACACGTCGGAACCCGCGTCGGGTTCGCTCAGGCCGAAGCAAAGCGTCTTGTCGCCGCTGGCGATGCCCTCGCGATAGCGCGCGAACACCGTCGGCTCCAGGTGCCGCAGCACCGGCGACAGGCCGTTGGTGAAGGGCGACGGCAGCACCACGGTCTGGATCAGCGGCCGACCGGGCCCGAAGCGATGGTTCAGCACCTCCTGGATGTGCGCCATCGCCTGCGCCCCGAGGCCGGCGCCGCCCAGCGCTTCGGCGCCGAACAAGTTGTAGTAACCCAGTTCGGCCGAGCGCATGCGGATGCGCCGGCGCAGCGCCAGCGCCTCGGGCACGAAGCGGCCATCGGGCTGGAAGAGCGTGCGTTCGCTGCCCAGCACCGCCCGGTGCTCGTCCTCGAGCGGCAGAACCTCTCGCTCGACGAAGCGCAGAACGGCCTCGCCGATGGCCCGGGTGTCGGCGTCGACTTCGAAATTCATGACTGGAGGCCTCGGTTCAAGCCGCCTTGAACTTGGGCAGCGTGATCTCGTCGGTGACCGCATCGAAGGCGACCGCGACCCGCTGGCCGATGCGAATGGACTCCACGTCGTCGGTGACGATGTTCGTCATCATCCGCGCCCCCTCGTCCAGTTCGACCACCGCCACCACGTAGGGTGCGTCGGCCTTGAACGCAGGGCCGGCCGGACGCCGTGCGACCGTGTAGCTGTAGATGCTGCCGGTGCCGCGAGCGTCGGACCACTCGAGCGCGTCGCTGTGGCAGTGTGGGCACAGCGCCCGCGGGTAGAAGTGGTGACGGCCGCAGTCGCGACAACGCTTGAGGATCAGGCGGCGTTCCTTCAGGGCGGCCCAGTAGGGGGCGCTTTCAGGGTCGACGACGGGAAGTGGCTTGTCGTACATGGTGAGCTGCTCGATGTCAGTGCGTCGAAAGAATGCAGGTGGCGCCGCTCGAGAGCGTGCCGCCCGTGCCGTGCACCAGCGCCGTGGCGGCGTCCTTCACCTGCCGCGGGCCGCACTCGCCGCGCAGTTGCCGCACCGCCTCGATCAGAAGGAAGATGCCGTACATGCCAGGGTGTGCATACGACAGCCCCCCGCCGTTCGTGTTCATCGGGAACGCGCCGCCCGGCGCCGTGCGCTGATTGGAAACGAAGGCCCCGCCCTCGCCGCGCTGGCAGAACCCCAGCGCCTCGAGCGTGAGCAGCGCGGTGATCGTGAAGGAGTCGTACAGCTCGACGACATCGATGTCGTCGTGTCGCACACCCGCCATCGCGAAGGCCTCGCGGCCGGCGATCTCGGCGGCGGTCAGGCGTGCGAGATCCGGCATCGCGGCGATGGTCCAGTGCGTGTGCGCCTCGCCGTAGCCGCGCACGTGCACCGGCTTGCGGTGGCCGATCGCTCGCGCATGCTCGGCGGTGGTCATGACCACCGCACCGCCACCGTCGGTGACCAGGCAGACATCGAGCAGGTGCAGCGGGTCCGAGATCATCGGGCTCGCAAGCACGTCGTCGACGCTGAGCGGATCGCGCATCGTGGCCGACGGATTCATCGCCGCCCACTTGCGCGTGGCCACCGCGATCTCGGCCAGTTGCGCGGACGTGGTGCCGTGCTCGTGCATGTGGCGCATCGCCGCCAGTGCGTAGCCCCCCACCGGCGTGGGCATACCCCAGGGTGTCTCGTACTGCATCGTCAGCACGGACGGACGACCCGCGAGGTTGCGGCTGGCCTCGCTGCGCTGCAGGCTGCCGTAGGTGATCAGCGCCACCTCGCAGCGCCCGGCCTCGATGGCCGTGGCGGCGTGCGCCACGTGCGCCTCGAAGGCCGAGCCGCCGATGTTGGTGCCATCGACGAAGCGGGGCGCGATGCCGAGGTACTCCGACAGCGTCACCGTGGCCAGCTGACCAGGACCGGGCACGCCCCACATGCCCGCAGTGAGCAGGCCGTCGACCGCGTGCATCGGAATGCCGGCATCGGCCAGCGCATCGCGCGCGCACAGCGCCTGGGCCTGCAGCACCGACATCGGCACCGCCACCTTTCCGTCCTTCAAGGGCAGGTCGGCCACGCCGACGATCACCGCCTCACGTTTGCTCATGGCCCTGGTTCTCCGTCACAATGGCACCGTTCGGTCAAACAAATGTTAGGTTGAATTCTATGACATCCGAAGCGCCTCGACAATCGAGCCCGCTCTCCGCTCCCATCGCGCTGGTGACGGGCGCCACCGCCTACATCGGCCGCGCGATCGCGCTCGAACTGGCGCGGCGCGGCGCGCATGTGGTCGTCAGCGGGCGCAACGCCGCTGCCGGGCAGGCGGTGGCCGACGAGATCGCCGCCGCGGGCGGGCGGGCCGAGTTCGCCGCCGCGGACCTGACCGACCGTGCCGCGGTGCAGGCCCTGGTCGACGGCATCGTGCAGCGTCACGGCCGGCTGGACGTGCTGGCGGCCAGCGGCGCAGGCGCCAGCAGCGACTCGCTGGCCTTCAAGCTGTTCATGGACATGAGTGGCGAGGACTTCGAGACCTACATCCGCTCGCACTGGCTGGCACGCGCACATGTCATCCAGGCGGCTGCCGCGGCGATGCGCGCGAACAAGCGCGGCAAGATCGTCGCCATCGGGACCGACGCGGGTCGCGTGGCCACGGTAGGCGAGTCGTTCATCGGCGGCGCCACCGGCGGCATGATGCAGATGTGCCGCGTTCTGGCTCGTGAGCTTGGCCGAGACGGCATCCGCATCAACGCCGTGGCCATGAGCTACATCGCCGATGCCGAGCCGCGCTGGGGCGGCGCCTCGCCGGCGCTGGCCAGCCACGAGCGCGGCATGCTGCAGCAGTTGAAGAAGCGCATGCTGTTCCCGGTGCATTGCGCTGACATCGCGCAGGCGGTGGCGTTTTTCGCCGGGCCGGAGTCAGACGCGATCACCGGGCAGACGCTGAGCGTCAACGGCGGGCTCAGCACGCCGGGTTGAGGCGCCCAGACCCCGCCTCAGCCGCCGTGCGCGGCCTTCACGGCGGCGCGATCGATCGCGCCGCCGGCGGTGCGCGGCAACCGATCGACGAAATCCACGCGCTTGGGCTTCTTGTAGCGTGCGATCCGCTGAGCGACGAACTCGATCAGTTCCTCCGCGCCCGCGACCGCGCCGGGGCGGATCTCGCAGACGGCCTTGACGGCCTCGCCCCACTGCGCGTCGGGCACGCCGAACACCACGGCGGCAGCGACGGCCGGGTGCTCGGCCAGGGTGCGTTCGACCTCGGCCGGGTAGACGTTCTCGCCGCCCGGCTTGATCAGTTCCTTGGCCGGTGATCGGCCCGCGTACCAGAGATAGCCTTCCTCGTCCAGGCGCCCCATGTCCCCGGTGTGGTGCCAGCCGTTGCGGAAGGTGAAGGCGTTGTCTTCGTCGCGCCGCCAGTAGCCGCGGAACACCATCGGTCCACGCACCACGATCTCGCCGGTGGCGCCAGCGGGCACGGACCGGTCCTCGTCGTCGACGATCGAAACCACATGACCGTCCACCGGCAACCCGGCACTGCCCGGGCGGGCGGACATTCTCGCCATGGACACCGACCCCGAGGTCTCGGTCTGCCCGTAGCCGACCCAGAAGTCGGCATGCGGACACGTCGAAGCGAAGCGAGCCAGGGTCTCGGGCGACTCCAGCCCGCTGACCACGCGCAATGCCTTGAGGGCCGAACCCGTTGCAGCCGCCGCATCCAGCACGCCGGCCAGCATCGGCGGGAACGAGCCCATCACGCTGCCGCCTTCGCGGTCGATCGCCTCGACAACCGCCTTCGGGTCGAAGCGCGCCATCACCACGGTCGAACCGCCAGCCGCCTGCACTGCCATCCACATCGCGATGCCGGCGATGTGGAAGAACGGCAGCACGCCGACGTGCACGTCCTGCGGCGTCAGACCCCAGCCGTGCGCCGAGTGGCCCGCAGCCTCCAGCAGCCCACGGTGCGACAGCAAGGCACCGCGCGCCTTGCCGCCCACGGCCGCGGTGTGGACGATCAGGAGCCCGGCGGCGTCGTCGATCACGGCAGGCGACGACGCGACCGAATCTAGGTACAGCGCCTCCGCCGCCGGCCACTCGGGGGACTCGGTACCGGCCGAGAACGTGCGTGCACCGGACAACTCGGCGCTGGCCAGTTGCGCCCGCAGGTCGGGCGCGGCGATCACCACTCGGGGCGAGGTGTCGGCCAACACGTGGGCCACCTCGTCGGCCGACAGGCGCCAGTTCACCGGCACGACGATCGCCCCCAGCCGGGCGGCGGCACCGAAGAGGTCCAGGTACAGCCCCCCGTTGTGCGCGACGATGGCGATACGGTCCCCCACGCCGACGCCGGCCGCTGACAGGCCGGCGGCCAGGCGACGCACGCGTTCGGCATACTCGGCGTGCGTCACGCGCACGCCATCGGAGACGTAGGCGGTGCGCCCGGCGTGCACCCGGGCGTTGTGCTCGATCCGATCGAACAGGGTGAAGGAGCGAAGACTCATGGGTTGCTCTCCTGGTTCGTAGCAGAGGGCGCCGTGGCGGCTGCACCGGCCGCAGGCATGGCGACGCCGAGGAAGTCGATCAGGCTCGCCGTGAACACATCGTTGGCGTCGCCAGCGACCATGTGGCCGGCCTTGGCCAGTTCGTAGAAGCGGGCGCGCGGGAACGCTTCGCAGAAGCGCGCCGCGCCGGCAGCACTGATGACGTCGCTGCGGCCACCCCGTATGAGCGCCACAGGCCCGAGGTATCTTGCCAGCGACCGCGACAGGTAATCCGGGTCGTTACGGTGGCTGTGGTTCTCCTCGTTCATCAGGCGCGGGTCCCAGTGCCAGACCCAGCGCCCAGCGGCGTTCTGCCTGAGGTTCTTGCCGAGCCCGCGCGGATGGGCCTGGACGGGTCGACCGCGATAGTCCGCGATGTGGCGCGCGGCCTCTTCCAACGTCGCGAAACCGTCGGGATGAGCGCGCATGAAATTGACGATGCGATCGACCCCGGCCGATTCGAGCCACGGGCCCACGTCCACCAGAGCCAGCGCGGCCACCGCCGGCGCATCGGCACGGCCGACCAGCGCCATGCCGATCATGCCGCCCAGGGACGCACCAACGATGGCCAGCGGAGCGCCGAGGCTATGGCACAGCCGCGACACGTCCGCGGCCAGCTTGTCGACGTGATAGTCGCCCTGCGGCGACCAGGCCGACTCGCCATGGCCCGGCAGATCCAGCGCCACCGCCCGCCAGCCGGCCCGCGCCAGCGCCATCGCCGTACCATGCCATGCATGGCGTGTCTGCCCGCCGCCATGCATGAGAAGCACGGTCGGGGCCGTCGCCGGCCCGGCAACGTCGGCCACCCAGGCGCCTCCGTCGAAGCCGGAAAACTCGACCCGTCGCGCGCGCCCCGGTCGTTCTTCGGGTTCAGGTGGCGTCGCCAGAACTCACCTCCTGCTCGAAGTCGCCGGCTCCAGCATTGCGCATCCAGGTCTCGAAGGCCGGATACAGCTCGGCGAACGCAGCCAGCATCTCGCGCCGAGGAACGTCGGCAAAGCTGCCCCGCTCGCGGACGTACTCCATGTGGCGACGGCCGTGTGCGTCGAACTCGTGGAAGACCGAGTCGGCCCGGCCATCGAACTCGAGCGGCTTGACACCCGCCTTCTCGCACAGACCGAGGTTGAAAGCCGGCGTCGCCTTGACCCAATGACCGTCGATCAGCAGTTCGGCAAAGCCGTGAAACGTGAACACGTCCGTCTGCATCATCTCCCGAAGCCGCGGGCTGGTCAGGTGGTTGCGCACGTCGGCAAAGCCGAGCCGGGCCGGCACACCCAGCGCACGGGCAGAAGCTGCCAGCAAGGCAGCCTTGGGCACGCAGAAGCCGCGGCCGTTGGCGATCACATGGCTGGCCTTGAGCCCCTGCTCCGACATGTCGAAGAAGTAGGGGTCGTAGCGGAAACCGTCGCGCACGGCGTAGTACAGCCGCACGGCGATATCGCGTGGCGGCATCGATGCTTGCGCGTGCTCGAGGGCAAAGGCCCTGACCGCGGGGTGATCGCTGTCGACGCAGCGTCCCGGGGCAAGGAAGGGATCGGCGGCAGGGGTGGAAGCACTAGACATCATGTGAGGCGGCGCAATGCAGACGGAACGAATGTGGCAAAGCCAGAAGCGGCACAGCCCGAAGCGGGGGTGCAGACGATGCCGCGGGCAAACCCGTAGCGCGATCACGGCGACATCGGCACGCTGTCAGGATACGATAGCATACTGATCGAACATACGTTAGTTAGCCCAAAAGCATCGAATGCGATGAGCAAGCCCAAGCCCGCCTTCCCCCATCTGCTCGCCCCGCTGCAGGCCGGGAGCCATACGCTGCGCAACCGCACGCTGATGGGCTCGATGCACACCGGCCTGGAGCACCTGGACGGCAGCACGGCTCGCTTGGCCGCGTTCTACGCCGAGCGCGCTCGAGGCGGGGCCGGCCTCATCGCCACCGGTGGCTACGCGATGAATGCAGAGGCGCGGCTGGACGAACACGGGCCGATGCTGACTACGCCCGATGAGGCCGAGGCTTTGCGCCCGATTGCAGAAGCGGTCCATGCCGAAGGCGGCAAGATCGTGCTCCAGGTGCTGCACACCGGCCGCTATGCCAAGATCGCCAACCCGGTGGGCGCCTCGATCATCCCCTCGCCTATCAACCGCCGCGCGCCGCGCGCGCTGGCCTCCGAGGAGGTCTGGCGCACCATCGACGACTATGTGCGCTGCGCCGAACTGGCCCTTCACGCCGGCTTCGATGGCGTGGAGGTGATGGGCTCCGAAGGCTACCTCATCAGCCAGTTCACCACCACGCGCTGCAACGACCGCAACGACGAGTTCGGCGGCAGCATGGAGAACCGGCACCGATTGCCGGTGGAGATCGTACGCCGCACCCGCGAGCGCCTGGGAGCACGCGGGTTGATCATGTACCGCCTGTCGGCGCTCGATCTGGTGGAGGGCGGCGCGCCGGCCGACGAAGTGGTCGCGCTGGCGCGCGCCATCGAAGCCGCCGGAGCTGATCTCATCAACACGGGTTTCGGCTGGCACGAGGCCAGGGTGCCGACCATTGCCTACCTCGTGCCGCGCGCGGCCTTCCGGGCCGTCGGTGCACGCATCAAGCGTGCGCTGAGGATCCCGCTGATCCTTTCCAACCGCATCAACACCCCCGAGGTGGCAGAGGAAATCATCGGCTCCGGTGACGCCGATATGGTGTCGATGGCGCGCCCCTTTCTGGCCGACCCCGATTTCGTGCGCAAGGCGGCTGCCGGCCGACCTGAGTCGATCAATACCTGCATCGCCTGCAACCAGGCCTGCCTCGACTTCATCTTCACCGGCAAACCCACGTCATGCCTGGTGAACCCGCGCGCCGGACGCGAGCTGGAGTTCGCCGAGATGCCGGCGCCGATGGCCAAGCGCCGAGTCGCCGTGGTGGGTGCCGGTGCGGCCGGGCTCGCCTGCGCCATCACCGCTTCCGAACGAGGTCACGCCGTGACGCTGTTCGAGGCCGGTGCGGTCATCGGCGGCCAGCTCCATCTGGCGCGCGCCGTTCCGGGCAAGGAGGAGTTCGACGAGCTGCTGCGCTACTTCAGCGCGCGCATCGCCGAGCTGGACATACAGCTGAACCTGAATCGACGCCCGACCGCCGCCGACATCGCTTCCGCCGACTTCGAGCGCATCGTCGTCGCCGCCGGCGTGCGCCCACGCAAGCCCGACATCGTCGGCATCGAACACCCCAAGGTGATCGGCTACGCCGATCTGCTGTCCGGGCGCCGAATCGCCGGGCGAAGGGTCGCCGTCATCGGTGCCGGCGGCATAGGCTTCGACGTTGCCGAATACCTGCTTCACGACGAACACGATCCTGCGACCCCGCCGCGGCGCCCAGCAGCGCACGGTACCAGCGGCGACGCCCAGGCGTTCTTCGCCGACTGGGGTGTAGACCTCACGGAAGAGAATTCCGGCGGTTTGACCACCCCGCGACACCCGGAGCCCTGGCGCTCCGTCACGCTGCTGCAGCGCAAGCCGCAGAAGCCGGGCACTTCCCTCGGGCTGACCACCGGCTGGGCCTTGCGTGCGCGGCTCGACCAGCGCGGGCTCAAGACCCTCACCGGCTGCGCGTACGACAAGATTGACGATGCCGGTCTGCACCTCCGAGTGAACGGCGAACCGCGGCTGCTCGAGGTCGACACGGTGGTCGTGTGCGCTGGCCAGGAGCCCGAGGCCGGACTGGTCGCCGAGCTGCGTGCCCTCGGCATCGAGCCGGCGGTGATCGGCGGCGCCGAGCGCGCGGCCGAACTGGACGCGCTGCGCGCCATCGAGCAAGGCACGCGACTGGCGATGACTTTCTGACACTCGGCAGCGCAGGCGATCCGATCATGGACTTCATCGAGAACCGCGAGCACGAAGCGATCCGCGAAGCGATCGGGAAGATCTGCGAGCGCTTCGGCGACGACTACTGGCTGTCGCACGACCGTGACGGCGGCTTTCCGTTCGAGCTGTACGACGCCCTGGCCGCCGGCGGCTGGCTGGGCATCTGCATGCCGACCGAGTATGGCGGCAGTGGCATGGGCATCGCAGAAGCGACAGTGATGATGGCCGCCATCGCGCGTTCGGGCGCCGGCCTGTCGGGATGCTCGTCGGTGCACATGAACATCTTCGGGCTGCAGCCAGTTGTGGTGTTCGGCACCGACGAGCAGAAGCGCCGCATGCTGCCACCGCTCGTCGCCGGCCAGCACAAGGCTTGCTTCGCGGTGACCGAGCCCAACACGGGCCTGAACACCACCAAGCTCAAGACCCGCGCCGAGCGCAGCGGTGATCACTACGTCTTGAGCGGCCAGAAGGTATGGATTTCCACGGCCCAGGTCGCCAACAAGATGCTGATCCTGGCCCGCACCACGCCGGTGGAGCAGTGCCGCAAGCCCACGCTCGGTCTGAGCCTGTTCTACACCGACCTCGACCGCAACTTCGTCGAGGTGCGTGAAATCGACAAGATGGGCCGCAAGGCGGTGGACTCCAACCAGCTCTTCATCGATGGCCTGAAGGTGCCGGTGGAAGATCGCATCGGCGAGGAAGGCCGGGGGTTCGAGTACATCCTGCACGGCATGAACCCGGAGCGCATCCTCATCGCCGGCGAGGCGGTCGGGCTTGGACAGGCCGCGCTCGAACGGGCCAGCCGGTACGCGCGCGAACGCATCGTCTTCGACCGTCCGATCGGCCAGAACCAGTCGATCCAGCACCCGCTGGCGCAGAGTTGGATGGAGCTGGAGGCCGCCTGGCTGATGACAATGCGAGCGGCCTGGAAGTACGACCACAAGCTGGATTGCGGAGCAGATGCCAATGCCGCCAAGTACATGGCGGCGGAAGCTGGCTTCGCCGCCTGCCAGCGCGCCATGGCCACGCTGGGCGGCTTCGGCTACGCCAAAGAGTATCAGGTCGAACGTTATTTGCGCGAGATGCTGATCCCGCGGGTCGCCCCGATCAGCCCACAGCTGATCCTGTGTTTCATCGCCGAGAAGGTACTCGGCCTACCCAAGTCGTACTGATTGCCGGTCCTCATCGCATGTCTGCTTCCACCGTGGCCACACCGGCCGATCGACTCGAAGAGCGCGCCCTGCTGCGCGCCAGTGCGACATCGTTTGTGGGCCGGGAGTCACCTCCGTCAAGGTCCCGCGCACTTCGCGGCAAGGCCCCGGGGTTCGACCTGCGCTTCTGGGCGGCACTGGCCCAGCAGGGCTGGACCGGTCTGCTCGCGCCGGAGTCCGTCGGTGGCTACGGGCAGGGATTCGCCGAAATGGCCGAGGTGGTCTCTGCCCTGGCGGAGCAGGCTGCCCCCGAGCCGCTGACGCCGGTCACCGTCTTCGCAGGCCGCCTGCTGGCCGGCTGCGGCGATCAGGGCATGGCCGCGGGGCTCCTCGAACAAACCGCGTCGGGACAGCTCCTGCCTGCCGTGGCCTGGCAGGAAGATCCAACGGGCAGCGCTAGCTTCGACAGCCAGGGCCATCCGTCGGAGCCGGCCGCGGTGTGCGCGCGAAGCGCCTCCGGGCTGCGGCTGAATGGCCGCAAGCTGCATGTGCGGCCCGGCGCTGGGGCGCACGCCTACATCGTCACCGCCTCGTCCTCGGAGGGGCTGGCGCTGGTCTGGCTGCCGGCCGAAGCCGTCGGATCGAAACGCCTGCTGCAACGACTGGCCGACGGTACGTTCGCGGCCCGGCTGGATCTCGACAATGTGGTGGTGCCGGACAGCCACCTGCTGGCCAGCGGCGATCGCGCGCGCGCGGCGTTCGCTGCCGCCCATGACGAGGCCCTCATCATGACGGGGGTGGAGTTGCTGGCCGGCGGCCGCCGGATGCTGGCGATGACCCTGGACTACCTGCGCACGCGCAAGCAGTTCGGCAGGCCGATCGGCAGCTACCAGGCCCTCCAGCACCGTGCCGTCGACCTGTTCATCCAACAGGAGCTGAGCAGCGCGGTGCTCGCACACGCGCTGACCGAACTCGACCGCGGCATCGCCGGCACCGAGCGCGCGCAGCTGGCGGCCCGCGTGAAGGCGCGCTGCTCGGAGGCCGCACTCACCATCGCACGCGAAGCCGTGCAGATGCACGGCGCCATCGGCGTCACCGACGAGCACGATCTCGGGCTGTACCTGCAGCGCACGCTCGTGCTGTCGGCGTGGCTCGGCAATGCTGCGCAGCAGCGGCGCCGCTTCGCCGCCTTGTCACGCCGCGACGCTGCCGGCGCAAAGGACTCAGCTCGATGAGGGCGTCGAACATGGCCAAAGAGTGGAACACGATGGACACCGACGCCTTCCGCGCAGAGGTGAGAGCCTTCTTTCAGCAGCACTACCCCGAACACCTTCGCTACCCCAAGCGGCGCCTGCGCTGGAACGAGATCCGCGAGTGGACACTGAAGCTGGCGGCCCACGGCTGGCTGGCTCCGAGCTGGCCGGCGCGCCATGGCGGCATGGGCCTGGCACCGGACAAGTTGATCGTCTTCATCGAGGAGCAGGAGCGGCACGGCGTGGCGCGCGCACCCGACATGGGCATCACCATGGTCGGGCCGCTGCTCATCC
>DASTJE010000187.1:0-2576 GCA_035716845.1 Burkholderiaceae bacterium | reverse complement strand
TCGGGCCAGCGCCGGGCCGCTCCCAAGCGTCGGCCCGAGCCTCCCCGCGGGGGAGTGCCCGCGCAGCGGGCGAGGGGTCGTCATGTGCGCCGCCACAGGCCGTCGACGAGCCGTTCGTGCGGCTGGAACTGGGCCTTGTAGGCCATCTTGGGGCTGTGCTCGATCCAGTAGCCGAGGTAGACGTAAGGCAGCTTGAGCGTCTTCGTCTGCTCGATCTGCCACAGCACGCTGTAGGTGCCGTAGCTCGCGCCGGGCTCGGGTTCGTAGAAGGTGTAGACCGCCGACAGGCCGTCGTCGAGCACGTCGAGAATGGACACCATCTTCAGCGCTCCGAGCGGCTGGCCGGGCGGCGCCGGCTCGCGGAACTCCACCAGGCGCGAATTGACCCGGCTTTGCAGCAGGAACTGGGTGTACTGGTCGACGCTGTCGTGGTCCATGCCGCCGCCGGCGTGGCGGCCGCTCTGGTAGCGCAGGTAGAGCTGGTAGTGCTCGGGCAGGAAGCCCAGGCGCAGCACGCGCGCCACCAGGTGCTGGTGCGCCTTCCACGCGCGGCGCTGGTGGCGCCGGGCGGCGAAATCGGCCACCGGCACGCGCAGCGGCACGCAGGCGCGGCAGCCGTCGCAGTGCGGCCGGTAGGTGAACATGCCGCTGCGCCGGAAGCCGGCCGCGACCAGCCCGGTATAGACGTCGGCGTTGATCAGGTGGCTCGGCGTGGCCACCTGCGAACGCGCCATGCGGCCCGGCAGGTAGCTGCACGGGTACGGTGCCGTCGCATAGAACTGCAGCGAGGCGAGGGGAAGTTCCTTGAGGGCGGTCACGCGGGCGCAGGGGTCGGCGGCTCGAGGCCCAGGCGGGCCCAGTGCGCAGGATCATAGGTCCATCGTGGCGGGCCGGCGTCCCCCGAAACGAGGGCGACGTGGCGTTCGAACTCGGCACGCGGCATCGTGCGCGCCCCCAGGCTCGCGAGGTGGGCGGTGTCCTGCTGGCAGTCGATCAGGGGCACGTCGTGGGCGCGGCAGAAGGCCACCAGGGCGGCCAGCGCGATCTTCGACGCGTCGCTGGCGTGCGCGAACATCGACTCGCCGAAGAACATGCGTCCGATCCCCACGCCGTACAGGCCGCCCACCAGTTGCCCATCGACCCAGGTCTCGACGCTGTGCGCCGCGCCGGCGCGGTGCCAGGCGACGTAGGCACGGCGCAACGCGGGCACGATCCAGGTGCCGCGCTGGCCGGCGCGCGGCGTGCTGGCGCACGCCTCGATCACGCGCTCGAAGGCGCTGTCGAAGCGGATCTCGCAACCCGGCGAGGCGAGAAAGCGCGCGAGCGTCCTGCGCAGCGAGCGATGCAACCGGAACTCCGCCACCGGCAGCACCATGCGCGGGTCGGGCGTCCACCACAGCACGGGCTGGCCGGCGCTGTACCAGGGGAAGATGCCACGCCGGTACGCGGCCGCGAGGCGCGCCACGGTGAGGCGGCCGCCGGCCGCCAGCAGGCCCGGCGCCTCGCTGTCGGCGCCCAGCGCCCGATCGCTGGGCGGGAAGGGCGAGTCGTCGTCCTCGAGCCAGTCGATCACGGGCGCAGGCGGGCGCGGTGCGTCAGGCCACGCGTCCGAACCACCACACCGACAGGCCCGCGGCCAGCAGGGTCAGCACCGCACCGAGGCCGGCGAACAGCGCACTGATCTCGGTCTCCTTCCTCTGCGCCGACAGGCGCGTGCCGAGCGACTGGTAGACCTTCTTGAGGTCCTGCGCATTGCCGGCGTAGAAGTATTCCGCGCGCGTCGCGCTGGCCACCTGCTTGAGCGTCTCCTCGTCGAGCCGCACGCGCATCGACCAGCCCTCGAAGCCGATCGTGTCGCCCTCCTTGGTGCCGATGCCCACGGTGTAGACCTTGACGCCGCGGTCGGCCGCCATCTTCGCGGCGTCCATCGAGTCGGGGCCGGTCGTGCGCTGGCCGTCGGTGAGCAGGATGATCGCGGCCGAGGAGTAGCTGCCGGGCTCCACCGGGGTGAAGGTCTTCTCGGGCTTGGTGTCGCCCAGCGCCTTGGGCATCAGGCGCTGGCCCGTGATCTGCGACAGGTCGATGCCGGCATCGGGAAAGATCGCCGCCAGGCTGAGCACGATCCCGCTGCCGATCGCGGTGGCGCGCTGCAACTGGAAGCGGTCGATCGCGGCGACCACGTCCTCGCGCGACAACGTGGGGGCCTGCACGATCGCCGCGGTGCCGGCGAACGAGACCACGCCCACGCGCACCGAACGAGGCAGCTCGGCGATGAAGGCCTTGGCCGCGTTCTGCGAGGCCACCAGCCGGTTGGGCTCGACGTCGGTGGCTCGCATCGAGCCCGAGACGTCCATCGCCAGCACGATCGTCTGCTCGACCAGCGGCAGCGTGATCACTGCCGTCGGCCGGGCGCTCGCGACGATCAGCGAGACCAGTGCCAGCAGGATCAGCGCCGGCGGCACGTGGCGCCGCCACAGGCGCTGCCGGCCCATCGCCTCCTTGACGACGGCCAGGCTCGACCAGGACAGCGCCAGCTTCTTGCGCCGCCGCAACAGCCAGACGTACAGCCACACGAG
>DASTJE010000186.1:0-5060 GCA_035716845.1 Burkholderiaceae bacterium | reverse complement strand
GCCTCGATCTGGTCGTGCATGCGGTCCACCAGCTGGCTGCTGAACCAGCCGAAGGCGGCCAGCATCAGCAGCAGGGTGGCGAACGCGGCGCCCAGTCGGATGCCGATGCGGAAATTGGCCAGTGTTTGCATGGGTCGTGGTCTCGATGGTTGGCGGGGCGCGACGCACGCCTCTTCCGGTGGTGTCCCTGTGCGCGCAGTGTGCGGCGCCGCGCCCGCGCCGATGCCCCGATAAGCGCGCCCAAAGGCGGCCGTTTCCTGCCACGGACGGGGCCGGGCGGGAGATCGGATGGGGAGGAGGGTGCGGGCGCGCAGACCGCGCGGGCGCTCAGCGCGTGCCCAGCGGCACCGTGGTCTCGCCCAGCGCGGCCACCAGGCGCGGCACGTCCAGCGCCGACACCGGGCGGCTGAACTGCAGGCCCTGCAGCCGCGCGCAGCCCAGCGCCAGCAGCGCGGCGGCCTGGTCGGCGGTGTCCACGCCCTCGGCCACGACGTCGAAGCCGAGCGAGGACGACATCGACAGCACGGCGCGCACGATCGAATCGTCGTCCTTGTCGCCGGGCAGGCCCATCACCAGGCTGCGGTCGATCTTGAGCGTGTTCAGCGACAGGCGCTTGAGCACCGCGAGCGACGAATAGCCGGTGCCGAAATCGTCCAGCGCGAGACGCACCCCGATGGCGCGCAGCGCGGCCAGCGTGGCCACGCCTTCGCTGCCGGCGGCCATCAGGTCGGTCTCGGCCACTTCCACCTCGAGCGACTCGGGGGCCAGCCGCACCGCGCCGAGGGCGCGCTGCACGGTGTCGACGAAGCCCGCCCCGCGCAGCTGGCGCACCGTGGCGTTGACCGTCACGCGCAGCGCGATGCCGGCATCGCGCCAGGCGGCGACGTGGCGGCACGCCTCGGCCAGCATCCATTCGCCCAGCGGCACCATCAGGCCGATGGCCTCGGCCGCGGGCACGAACTCGGAGGCGTCGATCTCGCCGCGTTGCGGGTGGCGCCAGCGCAGCAGCGCCTCGACCGCCACGACGCGCCCGTTGGCGGCGTCGATCTGCGGCTGGAAGGCCAGCGCGAACTGGCCGCGCGGCAAGGCCTCGCGCAGGTCGTGCTCGAGGTGGGCGCGCGCCAGCGCACGCTCGGTCAGCGCCGGGTCGTAGAAGCGGATCGCGTCGCGCCCGGCGCCCTTGGCGTGGTACATCGCGGTATCGGCATTCTTCAGCAGCGTGGCGGCATCGCTGCCGTCGTCCGGGCAGACCGCCACGCCGATGCTGGCCGTCAGCGACCAGGTCCGCCCCCGCACCACGAAGGGCTTGCGGATCTCGGCGGCGATGCGCTGCGCGACGCGCAGCGCGTCCTCGGGCTCGCGCATGTCCAGGATCAGCGCGGTGAACTCGTCGCCGCCCAGGCGTGCCAGCGCCGCATCGCGCGGCGTCTCGTCGTGGCGCGCCACCAGGTCGTTCGCCCGCAGCGCCGAGCGCAGACGCTGCGCGGCCTCCTCGAGCACGATGTCGCCCGCGTCGTGGCCCATCGTGTCGTTGACGGCCTTGAAGCCGTCGAGGTCCATGAACAGCACGGCCAGCCGGGCCTGTCCGCCGTGGGCGCGGCGCAGCGCACGCTGCAGCCGGTCGAGGAAGGAGGATCGGTTGGGCAGGCCGGTGAGGGTGTCGAAGTAGGCCAGGCGCCGCACCTGCTCCTCGACGGCCTTGCGCTGCGTGATGTCCTGCACCGTGCCGATCACCGAGACCACCGCGCCGGACTCGTCGCGCTGCGGCTCGGCATGCTCCTGCAGCCACAACTGTTGCCCGCGCACCTGCACGCGGTACTCCTGCTGCACCGGCTGGCCGCGGCGCGCGGCGTGCCAGGTGCGGCGCACGCGCGGCAGGTCGTCGGCGGCCACGGTGGCCGCGACCTGCGCCGCATCGGCGAGCGCGTCCGGGTCCAGTCCGACCATGGCGCGCAGTTCGGCCGACCACTCCAGGCGCCGCGCGGCGAGGTCGAGCTGCCAGTGGCCCAGGCGCGCGATCGCGTGGGCCTGCGCCAGTTGCGCACGGCTGCGGCGCAGCGCGTCCTCGGCGCGCCGGCGCTCGGTGATGTCGCGCAGCAGGCACAGCGCCTCGCCCTCGTCGATGGCCACCATGCGGCCCTCGTGGTCGAGGCGCTCCCCGCTGGCGCTGCGGTGATGGAACTCGAAGGTCTGCACGCCCGCGCCCTGCAGGGCGCGCCGGCGTGCGCCGTCGATCGCCGCCTGCTCGTCGGGCGGCAGGTCCTGCGGCCAGGGCTGGCCCGGTTCGGCCAGCGGCGCGGCGGCGGCGGCGGCCGGCGCACGCCGCGCCTGGATGACGCGGCCCTGGCTGTCCAGCCGCATCCAGGCATCGGGCAGCGCCGCCAGCAGCGCGGCCTGGCGCGCCGCCGCCTCGCGCTCGTGCGCGAACGCCGCCGTGGCCCGCAGCACATAGCGCACGCGGTGCGCCAGCAGCGGCCAGTTGATCGGCTTGGCCACGAAATCGGTGGCGCCAGCCTCGAACGCGCGCTCCACCGAGTCGACATCGTCCGCCCCGGTGACCATCACGATCGGCAGCGCCTCGCCGACGCGCTCGCGCAGCGTGCGGCACAGCGACAGGCCGTCGATGTCGGGCAGCTGCACGTCGAGCAGGGCCATGTCGAAGCGCTGCGCGTCGAACAGGCTCAGCGCGTCCGTGCCGTTGGCGGCCAGCCCCACGCCGAACCCGGCCTTGGTCAGCGTGGCGCGCATCCACAGGCGGGTGGTCGGGTCGTCGTCGACCACCAGCAGCTGAGGGCCTCCGGGTGACGTCACGCGCAGGCCTCCAGCGCCTGCCGCGCCCACGACAGTGCCTTCTCGTGCTCGGCCTGCCACACGGCCTGCTGCGCCACCACCTCCGCCAGCAGGCCCTCGCGGGCGAACTGCTCGAAGGTGCGGTAGCGCTCCGACAGCGCGACCGCGCCGACGTTGGCCGCGCCCGACTTCATCGAGTGGGCGGCGCGCATCACGGCCACCGCGTCGCCGGCCATCAGCGCGCGCGTCAGTTCCTTGTGTGTGCGCGTGGCCATCTCGACGAACGCCGCCAGCAGCTCGGCCACCAGGGCGTCGCCGGATTCGGGGTCGAGCGCGCGCAGGCCCTCCAGCACCGACGGATCGATCGCCTGCGGATTCGTGGTCCCGTCCGCGGCCTCGGCAGGTGCGGACGGCGCGGCGGCGGGCGGCGCAGCGGCAGGGGCCGGCGCCGGATCGGGGCGGCTGGCGGGTGCGCGTGCCAGCCAGCGCGCCAGCATCGCCTGCAACTGTGCAATCGAGTACGGCTTGGCGAGGAAGGCGTTCATGCCCGCGTCCAGGCAGCGCTGCTCGTCGCCCACCATCGCGTTGGCGGTGAGGGCGACGATGGGCAGCGCCTGTCCGCGGCCGTCCGGCAGCGCGCGGATCGTGCGCGTGGCCTCGAAGCCGTCCATCACCGGCATCTGGCAGTCCATCAGCACGAGGTCGAAGGCCTGCGCGCGCACCAGGTCCACCGCGAGCTGCCCGTCGGAGGCCACGGTGACGACGAGGCCGAGCTTGGCGAGCATGGCCTTGGCCACGCCCTGGTTGATCGGGTTGTCCTCGACCAGCAGCACGCGGCCCGCGAGCGCCACGCCGGCCGCGCCCGCGACGCCCGCCGTGGGCAGGGCGCGCGGGAGCGCCTCGGCGGCGTCGTGCCCGCCGGCGAGCTGGCACAGCGAGTGCAGCAGGTCGGACCGGCGCACCGGCTTGGTCATGTGGCGGCGGATGCCGATGGCCTCGCGCGCCGACTGGGTGCTCGACGCGTAGGTCGAGGTCAGGATCATCAGCTGAGTGGACGCCAGCGCGGGCTGCTGCGAGATGCGCGCGGCCAGCTGCATGCCATCCATGCGCGGCATGTGCATGTCGAGGATGCCGATGTCGAAGGGCTGGCCTTCCTCCGACGCCTTGGACAGGGCCGCCAGCGCGGCAGCGCCCGAGGCGGCACAGTCGACCTGCATGCCCCAGGCGCGCAGTTGCGTCTCGAGGATGTCGCGGTTGGTCGCGTTGTCGTCGACCACCAGCACGCGGCGCCCGGCCAGCACCTGCGGCTCGTCGGCCGCCTCGACGACGCCCTTGGCGCGCGGCAGCGCGAGCTCGACGATGAAGGTGCTGCCCTGGCCGGGCGCGCTGTCCACCCGCACCGTGCCGCCCATCATGCCGATCAGGCGGCGGCAGATCGCCAGGCCGAGGCCGGTGCCGCCGAAGGTGCGCGTGGTGCTGCCGTCGGCCTGCGCGAAATGCTCGAAGATCTTCTCGTGCATCTCGGCCGCGATGCCGGGGCCGGTGTCGCGCACCGTCAGGCGCACGTCCACGCCGTCGCGGCGCTCGTCGCGCAGTTCGAGGCCGAGCACGATCTCGCCCTCGCTGGTGAACTTGATGGCGTTGCCCAGCAGGTTGGTCAGCACCTGGCGCAGGCGCAGCGGATCGGTGCGCACGCCCAGCTTGGCGCGGCCCGGCGGCAGCTTGACGGCCAGCTCCAGGCCCTTCGCGTCGGCCGGCTGCGCGAACATCGACGCGGCATCCTCGACCAGGGCCACCAGGTCCACGTCCACGTGCTCGAGTTCGAGGTGGCCCGACTCGATCTTGGAGAAGTCCAGGATGTCGTTGATCACCGCCAGCAGGTGCTGGCCCGAGGTGGCCACGGCCACGCACCAGCGCCGCTGCTCGGCGGTGAGCGGGCTGGCGGCCAGCAGTTCGTTCATGCCCAGCACCCCGTTGAGCGGGGTGCGGATCTCGTGGCTCATGGTGGCCAGGAACTCGCTCTTGGCCTGGCTGGCGGCCTCGGCGGCCACCTTGGCGCGCAGCAGCTCGGCAGTGCGATCGGCCACCTCCGCCTCGAGCTGCTCGCGGTGCGCGGCCAGGCGCAGGTCGCGGTCCTGGATCTGGTCGAGCATGGTGTTGAAGCTGCGCGCCAGCGTGTCCAGTTCGACGATGCGGCTGCCCTCGGCGCGATGGGCGAAGTCGGCGCTGGTGGCCACCTCGCGCGCCACCTGCGTGAGCGCGGACAGCGG
>DASTJE010000185.1:0-8847 GCA_035716845.1 Burkholderiaceae bacterium | reverse complement strand
GCCCAAGGGCTGGTTGCAGGCGCGCCTGACGGTGGCGCCGCCCGACGCCCAGGGCTTCGGCCTCATCGGCAGCTCGATGGTGGTGGTCAACCCGCCGCACGAACTGGCCGCGACGCTGCGCGAGTGCCTGCCCTACCTGGCGAACGTGCTCGGCCAGTTCGACGGCGCCACGCAGCGGCTCGATCTGCACACGCGCTGAGGCGTCGTGGGGGGAAACGCGGGTCGAGATCCTGGGTGGCCGTCAATGACAAGCCACACGCAGATGCCGCCGGGTCGACGCACGTTTCTGGCCCGCACCCTGACCGCTGCTGGTGTGATTGGTGCAGCGCCGGCCCCGACCCTGGCAGCCGAGCGCCTGGTGGTCAACAACGTCACTGGCCTCTATGCGGTGGAGGTCGCACGGGTCGCTGCGCCGCGCTCGATCGACGAATTGTCGAAGCTGGTGACGGCATGGCCGGGACAGGTCGCCGTCGGTGGCGGTCGGTACAGCATGGGCGGCCAGATCGCGATCCGTGGCGGGCTGCATGTCGATTTGCGCCGGCTGAACGGACTCGTCTGGTTGCATCCTGCGTCGAAGACGGTTCGCGTCCAGGCCGGCATGCGATGGCGAGACCTGCAGGATCTTCTCGACCCTGTCGGTCTGGCAGTCATGACGATGCAGAGCTACGCCAACTTTACGGTCGGGGGCTCGGTGTCGGTGAATGCGCATGGGCGCTACGTCGGCCATGGCCCCGTCGGACACTCGGTGCGCGCGCTGCAGATCATGCTCGCGGACGGAACAGTGGTCGAATCCAGCCGCACCCTTCGGCCAGAGTTGTTTCGTGCCGCCATTGGCGGATATGGCGCCGTTGGCGTCATCACGGAGGTCGAGCTCGACGTGACCGACAACGTCCGCATCGAACGGGCGGTCGAGTCTGTGGCGCTCGAACGCTACGTCGAGCACGTTTCGAGCGCGGTTCTGTCGCGCCCGGATGCGGTCCTGCACAACGCGGATTTACTCCCACCCGGCTTCGATGCCCCGGTCAGCGTCACTTGGTACCGCGCTCCGGACGATCGTCCGCTGACCGAGCCGGCGCGACTGGTCGAGCGGGGGCGGGCATACACCCTGGAGCAGAACGTGATCTGGGCCATGACGGAGGTGCCGGGTGGTCGGCGCCTCCGACAGGCGGTCGTCCACCCACTGCTCACGAGCAAACCTTCGGTCAAATGGCTGAATCACGAGGCCAGCCTCGATGCAGCGGAACTCGAGCCGCGCACGCGCGCCGTTTCGACATATGTGTTGCAGGAGTACTTCGTCCCCGCACGCGAGTTCCTGGGTTTCGCGCGCGAGATGGCGCGCATCCTCCGCTCGCACAACGTCGAAGCGCTGAACGTGTCGATCCGACATACGAGCGCAGACCGTGATGCCTTGCTGGCGTGGGCGCGCGAGGATGTGTTCTCTTTTGTGCTTTATTTCAAGCAACGGACTTGGCAGTCCGCCCGTAGGAGTGTGGAACGCTGGACACGCGAGCTGACCGACTCGGTGATCCGGCATGAAGGGTGCTATTACCTGCCATACCAACTGCACGCGAGTCGCGAGCAGTTCGAGGCCTGCTACCCGCATGCGGAACAACTCCGGGCCGTGAAGAGAAGCTTCGACCCTGCGGGCAAGTGGTCGAACGAGCTCTGGCGCAAATACCTTTGAAAGTGCCCAAAGCAAAGGGTCTGGAATGCAACACCTCTCAGCTCGTTCTTCGCGCTGGGGCCACTCGGCCCGGCGGGCCACCTGGACACGCCGCCGAAGCTCGAACCGGCATCTCACTCGGCGGGCCTCGCTGCCCGCTTCGGCCTGAATCCAGCGCACGTGCGCTGGGTCAGCGCGGCGAGGTACCCCGAGGCCGCGCCGTCGAGTGCGCCGTCGGTGCGATGACTGGTGCTGTCTCCAGGTGGCCCGACGGACCGCGTAGCCCAAGCGCTACGCCCGAATCCTGAGCGCCTCTTTCTTTGCTTACTTTCTTTCTGGCGCGACAGAAAGAAAGTATGCCGCCCGCCGGGGCGGGACCCGGCACGCTGGCAAACCGCCAATGCCAATCGAGCGCCAGCAATGACCGGCCGCAAAGTGCAGGCAACTGCCGGCTGTTCTTCCTATGCGATGGAAGGCGACGGTGCATCAGTGCAGAACGCAGTGGCAGTACACGAAGTGCTGCACCGCCCCGGCCGGCGTGCGGTGCACCTCGTCGAGGTGCTCGACCAGCTCGAAGGCACCGCCGAACTGCGCGTGCAGTTCGTGCGGCGCGTAGCGCACCACCGGGAGGCCACTGCATTGCGTGGGCCCGTCGGGCGCGAAGGCGGCGACGATGACATGCCCGCCCGGGCGCACCGCGCGACGCACCTGGGCCACGTAGGCGGCCCGCTGGGCGGGGTCGGTGAGGAAGTGGAACACCGCGCGGTCGTGCCAGAGGTCGTAGGCCTGCGCGGGCAGGTCGATGGCCGTCACGTCGCCCACGCGCCAGTGCACGCGCGCCGCGAGCGGCCCCAGGCGCGCCTGCGCCACGGCCAGCGCCGCGGGCGCGATGTCGAGCACGGTGACGTCGAGGCCGGGCCGTGCGAGCAGGTCGTCGACCAGCGTCGAGGCGCCGCCGCCGACGTCGATCACGCGCGCGGGCCGGCCGGCCGCGATGGCCTCGATCAGCGCCAGCGAACGCTCGGCGTGCGGCTGGTACCAGCTGACCTCGTCGGCGCGCTTGCGCCGGTAGACCGCGTTCCAGTGCGATTCGGGTGGCAGGGTGGGGGTATGCGTCATGGCAGCAAGGCAGGCCGGGTGTCCGGTGAGTCTCGCATCAGCCGGCGGGCACGCGCTTGAGGTGGCGAAAGGCCTCGAACAGCCACGAACGCATGCCGATCAGCAGCGTGTAGGGGCGCCGCTGGTCCGGCGGCAGCTTCTGGTCGGCCAGGTGCTGCTGCGCGAAGTCCTGCGCCACGCGTGCCAGGCGTTCGTTGAAGGCCATCGCCAGGCTGCGCCCGATCTGCCCGTGCACCAGCATCAGCAGCTCGCCCTCGCCGTCGAACCCGCTGTCGTAGTAGTCGTTGACCACGTGCTCGCGGAAGTAGCTCATCACCGGGCCGTGCGGTCGCCAGCGAAAGGTCTTGGACAGCAGCAGGCGGTAGCGGTTCATCGGCCGCAGCTCGATGATGCCCAGGCGATCGAGCTTGGCCAGGTAGGCCACCGCCTCGGCGTCGGTGTAGGTGTAGGTGGCGACGATCTGCTCGCAGGTCCACTGCGACAGGCAGCAGATGGCGAACAGCAGCAGCTTGGGGTCGCCCACCACCGCCAGCTCCTGCTCGAGCGTCAGCTCGCTGCGCAGCGGCTGCGCGTCGGCCACGCGCCGCGCCAGCTCGGCGAAGTCCATCTTCAGCACGCGCAGCACTTCGTCGATGCGCGACAGCGGCATGTCGGCATGCGAGAACATGCGCTTGACGCTCGACTCCGCCAGCCCCAGGTGCGATGCCAGCTCGGCGTAGGTGACATGCGCGGCCTTGAGCTCGGCCTTCAGCGCGGCGATCAGATCCTTGGTCGACGACATCGCAGACGGCCCCCACGGTGGATTCGCCGGCACTCTAGTGCGCCCGGTGCCCCCACGGCACGGGGGTCGATCCCTTGTTTGACGTGACTCAAGCCGCCCCGAGCCGGGATACTGCGCGCCGGGTCTGCAGCAGGAAGGGTCCACGGTGGTCATGTCCTTGTCGCGCGATGCGTGGGTCCGCGTCGCTCCGTTCGCCGTCTTCATGGCGCTGCTGGCGCTGCGCGGCGCCGCGCCGGCCGACGGCAGCTGGGGCGTCGACCCGCGCACGCTCTATGGCGCCAAGCTGCTGCTGGTGGGCGCCCTGCTCGTGTGGTTCTGGCGCGAGTACGGCGAACTGGCGCGCCAGACCCTGCCCGAGGCGCGCGAGCTGCTGCTCGCCGTGGCGGTCGGACTCGCCGTGTTCGCGCTGTGGATCCGGCTCGACGCGCCGTGGATGCGCATCGGCGTGCCGAGCGCCGAGTTCGTGCCCGTCGGTGCGGACGGCGCGCTGCAATGGCCGCTGGTGGCGGTGCGTCTGGCCGGCGCCGCGCTGCTGGTGCCGGTGGTGGAGGAGCTGTTCTGGCGCTCGTTCCTGATGCGCTGGCTGCAGGCGCCGGTGTTCCAGGGCGTGGACCCGCGCCAGGTGGGCGTCAAGGCCATCGTGCTGTCGACCTTCGTCTTCGTGCTGGCCCACACGCTGTGGCTGGCCGCGGCGATCGCCGGCCTGGCCTATGCGCTGCTGTACGTGCGCAGCGGCAAGCTCTGGATGCCGGTGATCGCGCACGCCGTGACCAACGCGGCGCTCGGCGCCTGGGTCGTCGCGACCGGGAACTGGCAGTTCTGGTGAGGCGCGGCGGCGCCCGCGCTCAGCCGTCGACCCCGCGCGCGCGCTCGTCCGCGAAGCGGCGGCGCAAGGCCTCGAAGCTGCCGGCGTCGAGCGCGGCACGCACCTCGCGCATCAGGTTCAGGTAGTAGTGCAGGTTGTGGATCGAGGTGAGCATCGGCCCCAGCATCTCGCCGCAGCGGTCGAGGTGGTGCAGGTAGGCGCGGCTGAAGTTCGCGCAGGTGTGGCAGCCGCAGGTGGCGTCGAGCGGGCGTTCGTCGTTCTTGTAGCGCGCGTTGCGCAGCCTCAGGTCGCCGAAGCGGGTGAAGAGGTGGCCGTTGCGCGCATTGCGCGTGGGCATCACGCAGTCGAACAGGTCGATGCCGCAGGCCACGCCCTCGACCAGGTCCTCCGGCGTGCCCACGCCCATCAGGTAGCGCGGCTTGTGGGCCGGCAACCGGTGCGGCGTGTGCGCCATGATGCGGCGCATGTCCTCCTTGGGCTCGCCCACGCTCACCCCGCCCACCGCGTAGCCGGGCAGATCCATCGCCACCAGCGCCTCGAGCGAGGCCTCGCGCAGGTGCTCGAACATGCCGCCCTGCACGATGCCGAACAGCGCGTTGGGGTTCTCCAGGCGCGCGAACTCGGCCTGGCAGCGTCGCGCCCAGCGCAGCGACAGCTCCATCGAGGCGCGCGCCTCCTTCTCCGTCGTCACGCGGCCCTTGGTCTCGTAGGGCGTGCACTCGTCGAACTGCATGACGATGTCGCTGTTCAACACCGTCTGGATCTGCATGCTCGTCTCGGGCGTGAGGAAGAGCCGGTCGCCGTTGACCGGCGAGGCGAAGCGCACGCCCTCCTCGCTGATCTTGCGCATCTCGCCCAGGCTCCAGACCTGGAAACCGCCGCTGTCGGTGAGGATGGGGCGCTGCCAGCCCTCGAAGCGGTGCAGGCCGCCGAAAGTCTTCAGCACGTCCAGGCCCGGGCGCAGCCAGAGATGGAAGGTGTTGCCGAGGATGATCTGCGCGCCCATCGCCTCCAGGTCGCGCGGCAGCACGCCCTTGACGGTGCCGTAGGTGCCCACCGGCATGAAGATCGGCGTCTCGACGACGCCATGGTTGAGCGCGAGGCGGCCGCGTCGGGCGTGGCCTTCGGTCTTGAGGAGGTCGAAAGTCAGCATCGATGCGCATTCTCGCGCCAGCCTGGGGCAACGCATCGGACCGGCAACAACGCCCGCCTTTACGCTGCCGTCGTTCCGGCCGAAGATGCCGGCAGTGGTTTGCGAGACCCGCGATGCTCCTCGAAAAGTGGTACGCCGATGTCGTGGATGCCGGCCGATGCACGCTGGTGTACCGTGCGCGCCTGCACCTGGGGCCGACGCTGCTGACCTACGCCCGGCATCTGGACTCCGAGGGCGAGTCGCATGTCACGCTGCGCGGCGCGACGCTCGAAATGCCGTTGGACGCGGGCGGCACGCTCGCGTGGCCCCTCGACCAGGCCGCGGGCGGCACAGGCTGGCGGTGGCAGCCGAGCGCGACTCGGACCGCGACGCTGTGGCGCCACGGACGTCACGCCCTGGCGTGGAGCCCCCTCGTGCTCAACGGCCGTGTGAGCGGCGCCGGGCTGTCGCGCGATGCGCGCGGCTATGCCGAGAGGCTCACGCTCGACTTCGCGCCGTGGCGCCTTGGTCTGCAGCGCCTGCGCTGGGGCAGGTTCTGCGGCGAGTCGCACGCTCTGGCATGGATCGAGTGGGAGGGTCGCCATCCGTTGCGCTTGGCGATCCTCGACGGTCGCGCGCTGCCGATGTCGATCGTCACGCAGGACCGGATCGAGTGCGAGGGCGTGCTTCTGCAGTGGTCGCAACCGCGGGTGATCGTCGACGAGACATTGCGCGCAGGCTCGCTGCGTGGGCTGCATCTGCCGCGTGGCCTGGAGGCGGTGCGGTTCTTCAGCGGCGTCGAACGCAAGCGGTATGCCCCAGGCGAACTGCGCGTCGACGGCGGCGCGTGTGACCGCGGGTACGTGGTGTTCGAGGAGGTGGTGTGGTCATGACCGACCGGCTCGGCAAGATCGCCTACGGTGCGCTCTTCTGCGTTGCGCTGCCGGCCCTGCTTGCGGCGTGGGCGTACCGACTGGATTCCTCCGCCACCCAGGTGTGGCCGCAACCGTTTCCGGCATGGACAGGTGTGGGCGCCTGCGGCGTGGCCATGGCACTGATGGCAGTCGCCATGCGCGCGCTATGGGTCGACGGTGGCGGCCTCCCGATGAACGCCTACCCGCCGCCGCGAAGGGTAAGCGGCTCTGTCTACGCGCTCGTGGAGCATCCGATCTACCTCGCGTTCGTGATGGCATGCGCCGGCTTGGCGGTGGCACTCGATTCGCCAGCGGGGCTGTGGATCGTCACGCCGTGCGCAGCGCTGGCGGCGATGGCCCTGGTCGTCGGCCATGAAGGCCCTCAGCTACGTGTTCGCTTCGGTGTGCCTTCACGCGCACCGTGGGTGGGGGCCCCGCTGCCTGGGTCGGTTCGGCCGAACCGCCGGTCTCGGGCAGGCGCCACGATGGCGGCACTGGCCCCCTGGGTCCTCGTGTATTCGACGTTCTCCTTCATGCCCGCCCCGTTGGGCGCCAGCGAGTGGCGCATGGCCTGGGAGACGAACGTGCCGCGCCCGGAGTGGGCGCTGTGGCTGTATTCGGCGGCCTATCCGATGGCCGCGATCGCGCCGCTGACCGCTGCCACGTCCACTGACTTGCGGCGATTCGTGCATGCGGCGTGGTGGATGTCGGCGCTCGGATTCTTCGCCATGCTGGTCGTGCCCGGCAAGGCCGCGTACCTGCCGGGCGAGTACTCACCGGTCGGTCGCTGGCTGGCCGATGCCAACCGTGCGCTCGATGCCGATTGGCTCGCATGCCCTTCGTTTCACGTCGCGTGGGCGGTGCTTGCCTGCGAGGCCCTTGCGGCCACCTGGCCGCGCTTGCGCCTTGCCTGGCGGCTGTGCGCAGCGGCGATCGGCGCGTCGTGCGTGCTGACGGGCACCCACGCCCTTGTCGACGTGGCAGCAGGGGCAGCGCTGGGCCTGCTGGCGTGGCGTCATCAGGCCGCGTGGCAGGCCACGGTCGCAGTCGGGGAACGGATCGCCAACTCGTGGGCCTGCGTGCGCGTGGGCACACTGCGTGTCATCAACCACGCACTGTGGTCTGCCCTGTCTGCCAGTGCGGGCACACTGCTGGCGCTGTACTTCGCCGGACCCGCGTCGCTCGCGCCGTGCGCCATCACCCTGGTGGCCGGTTTCGCCGGTGCGGCGGCCTGGGGCCAGTTCGTGGAAGGCGGCGGCCGGCTGTCGCGGCCGTTCGGCTACTACGGATTCCTCTGTGGCGCCGTGATCGCGTTGTCCGTCATGGTGGCGATGAATGCCGCTGACGGCAGGCTTGTCGCAGCGTTGGCCGCGGCAGCGCCGCTTGCGCAGGGCATCGGACGCCTGCGTTGCATGGTGCAAGGGTGCTGCCACGGTCGCGCCGTGACGGGCGCGGCGGGGTGGCGGATCGTGCATCCGAGCTCGCGCGTCGTCGCGCTCGCCGGCTTGCGCGGTGTTCCCATCCATCCCACGCCGCTGTACTCGGTAATGGCCAACGCGGTCATCGCCGCCGTCCTGCTGCGCCTGTGGCGCACGGGCGCCGACTGGACGCTGATCGCCGGCCTGTACCTCGTGCTGTCATCGCTGGCACGCTTCGCCGAGGAGCAGTACCGCGGCGAACCCCAGACGCCATGCTGGCACGGCCTGCCCGTCTACCAATGGCTGGCGGTGGCCGGCGCACTGGCGGGAGTGCTGCTGTCGATGGTCCGCGGCGCCACCGTGCAGGCGGTCGCTTGGCTTTCCATGCCATCGGTGGGCCTGGCCGTGGGCATGGGCCTGCTTGCCGCCGCGCTGATGAGCGTCGATGCGCCGGGTTCGAAGCGGCGTTTCTCGCGTCTCACGGTCGACGCTGCCGACGCTCAGGCCCCCGCCAGCTGCATCGCGTCGCCGTAGCTGAACAAGCGATAGCGTGCCGCCTCCGCGTGGCGGCACGGCGCCGCCGACTGCGCCTGGGCAGCCCGCTCGCCGAGGGCCGCGACGACCATGCGGCCCGCCAGGCCTTTCACTGTTCCGCTCAGCCGCAGCGCGGCCTTGCACGCCCGCAGCCGGTCGGCCCAGTGGGAGGTGCGCATGGGCAGCTGCTGCGTGTCCGTGGCGGCGAGGACGGTCAAAAAGCCCGGCTCGCGCGCAGCTCGACGATGCGCCCGTCGCGCGCCAGGGTGTCCTGCACGTGCTCGGCGCCGCCGGGGTCGGCCCAGGCACGGTCGAACAGGTTGAAGATGCTGGCGGCCAGCGTCCAAGGCCGGCCAGCCGGCGCCCAGTTCAGCGTGGCGTCGACGAGCGCATGCGAGGGCATGCGCGTACCGGCCACCGTGTAGCGTGCCCCGATCACCTGCCACTGCAGGCCCATGCG
>DASTJE010000184.1:0-5184 GCA_035716845.1 Burkholderiaceae bacterium | reverse complement strand
CAGCAGCGCGGCCACCGCGAACGCGAACGCGACGCTGAACCCGACATAGCCCATGTAGAGCATCGGCGGGTGCAGCACCATGCCGGGGTCCTGCAGCAGCGGGTTGAGGTCGCGCCCGTCGAGCGCGGCCGGCACCAGGCGCCTGAACGGGTTGGACGTGAACAGCACGAAGGCGATGAAGCCGCTGGCCACCAGGCCCATCACCGCGAGCACGCGGGCCACCATTTCCAGCGGCAGATGCGCCGAACGCCAGGCCACCGCGGCAGACCATCCCGACAGCATCAGCACCCACAGCAGCATCGAGCCCTCGTGGCTGCCCCAGGTGGCGGCCAGCCGATACGCCATCGGCAGCTCGCTGTGGGCATGGCTGACGACCAGGCCGAGCGAGAAGTCGAGCGTCGCGAAGGCATGCATCAGGCTACCGAAGGCGAGGCCGACGAACAGGAACTGCGTGCCGGCCAGCGGCCGCGCCAGGCCCATCCATGCCGTGCGGCCGCGCCACGTGCCGGCCAGCGGCACGATGCCCTGCACGAGGGCGAGCAAAAGGCCGACGATGAGCGCGAAGTGACCCAACTCAGGCGCCATCGTGGCCCTCCTTCCCGCCGGCGTCCGAACGCCCGAGGTGGTCGTCCAGATCCTCCTGCGCCAGGCGCCGGCGGTGCCGCAGCAGCACGGCGTCCCACAGCGCGGCGGCCGCACACATCGCGAACGCACTCCAGACGTAGAGCGCGTAGCCGCCCATCTCGACGAGGGATTCGAGGTCGCGCATGCTCATCCCCGTCCCGAGGGAGCCGCATCGCGCACGGCTGCGGCGCCCAGCGCGCGCTCGATCAGGACCGTTCGCAGCCGGTGCAGCACCGACGCCAGCGACCACGTCAGGAACGCCAGGTGCATCAGCGCCAGCGCCCAGACCACCGAAGCATCGGCGGGCGGCGGCGGCGCCACGCCCGCATGCGGCGCGGGACCCACCCGCCACAGGCGGTCGAGCACCACCGGCAGTGCGAGCACCGGAACGCTCGCAAGCACCAGCCACGCGGCGGCGCGGTCGGCCCGCCGCGGCGCGTCCAGCAGCATGTACAGCGCGGTCGCGGTGATGCACACGGTCAGCATCACCCCCTCGGCGAGATTCCTGGCGTCCCACTCCAGCCACAGGCCCCGCATGGCCCGTGCCCCCATGGCGCCGGTCCACAGCGACAGGAATGCCATCAGCGCGCCGACCGGCGCAATGGCCCGCGCCATCATGGCGGGCAGCTCGCCCGAGAGCGCCACGACGGCCATCGCACTCGCCACCAGCGCCACGTACAGCGCGACCGACGACGCCGATGCCGGCGCGTGCGCGAACACGATGCGGTAGGCGTCGCCATGCAGGAAGTCCTGCGGTGCCGCCACCAGCGCGAGCACCAGCCCGCCCGTCAGCGAAAGGGCGCAGGTCGCGACGCACCAGGGCAGAACGCGCGCGGCCCAGGCATCGCAGCGCGCGCCCAACGGCAGCGGCCGCGGCGCCGGACCGGGGGAGGCTGCCGGCGCACCGCGCCCCGTGGACTCGGCCATCGCGCGGTTCATCGGGCGGCAGCCACGCCGGTGGCCCGAGTGCCCACCATCGCACGGCTGACGTAAGCCGCAATCGCATCGACCTCCGCCGGCTTCAGCACGTGACGCCACGCCGGCATCGACGTGCCCGGCAGGCCGTCGAGGATCACCTGCCGCAGCCGCGGCGGCGGCATCTGCGCGGCGGCATAGGCGGTGAGGTCGCGCGCCTTGGGCTCCATGAACTGGCCGATCCAGTTCTTGCCGGTGCCGTCGGCGCCGTGGCAGAAGGCGCAGTTGCGCTGGAACAGCGCCTCCCCGCGCTTCTCGCGCGGGCTCAGGTTCGCCACCTGCGGCGGCAGCTCGTGCTTGGCGTAGACGCTGGCGCTGGACACCGCGTCCACCGGCGGCGTGTTCGGCTGGCCCGGCACGAACCCGAAACGCGGGTACGACACCGGCCGCGAACTCCATGCGGGCCCCTCGTCGACCACGCGGGCGCGGTCGTGGCAGGACACGCAGGCGGACAGGAAGAGCTGCCGCCCGGCGCGCTGCGCGCGGTCGAGCGCCTCCTCGGGTGCGTCCAGCGCAATGTCGCCGCGCGCAAAGGGGAATGCGGCCGCATGCCGCTCGTGACCCGGCCAGCCGTTGGCCGCCGTGTGGTAACGCGTGTTGGGCGCTCGCTGCTGCACGAACTCGCGCTCGACGAAGGCCGCCACGGCGTCGATCTCGCGCTCGCTCAGCGTGCCCTTGAAGGACGCCATCGCGGTGCCGGGGCGCCCGTCGTGCACCGCGGCGGCGATCGCCGCGCGGTTCAGCCCTTCGCCGCGCGTGAAGTCGCGCGGCGCCGGTTGCAGGTAGGTCGCGGCCAGGGTCTTCGCGTCGCCCGAGTAGCCGTGGCAGAAATAGCAGCGGAAGTTGTAGACGCTGCGTCCGAACTCGTGCACGTCGCCGTCGTGCCGCGCCGATGCGGCCTGCGCCGTCGCGCCGCCGGCCCCCGGCCCCATCGCGTCCCAGCCGACCACGAACAGCAGCGCGGCCAGCGCCGTCCCGATCGCCGCGTCGCGCCACATCGCCGATGGCCGCTTCAGCGCGCCGGCCCTGCGCCGGCCGACGCCGCCGCGGTGCCGCGGATGAACGACAGGAACACGTACTCGGACACGTCGGCGATCTGCTGCGGCGTGGCCACCTGCTTCCACGCCGGCATCTCGCTGGCGAGGCGACCTTCGCTGATCGCGGCGTAGAGCGCGACACGGTTGAAGCGCGCCCGCGATGCCGGGTCGATGAAGTTGCGTGGCTTGGGATTGATGAAGTAGGCCCGCGGCCCCGCGCCGTCGCCGCGCGCGCCGTGGCAGGTCGCGCAGTTGGCCAGATAAAAGGCACCGCCGCGCCTGGGGTCTCCCTTCAGACCGTTGGGGAGGCCGGTCGTCATGTCGACCTGCACGGCGGTGGAAGCGGCGCCGGCCGGGCCGGCCGGAGGGGCGGTGGACTGGCGGGCATCGGCCTCGCGGCCGCCGTGCGCGCGCGTGCCGGAAATCGCGGCCGACGGCGCCACCGGCTGGCCTTGCACGAAACGGGTGTAGACGTAATCGGCCAGGCGGTCGATGTCCTGCTCGGACAGTTGCGTCTTCCAGCCCACCATCGCGGTGCCCGGGCGCCCGTGCGCGATCGCCAGCGCGATGCGTGGCTTGCTCAGTTCGCGCCGGGAGGCCTCGCTGGTGAAGTCGCGCGGCAGCGTCGACAGCGCGCCGGTGGCGCGGCTCTGGCCGTTGCCCTTGTCGCCGTGGCAGACCGAACAGTAGTTGTGGTAGAGCGCCGCGGCGTCGGTGGCCGCGGCCGCGGACGCCGCGAATGCCATCAGTGCGGCGATCGCGGCCATCGCCCGCCACGGTCGCGTCAATCGAAGTCTCATCGTGCGCCCTCGGCCCGACCGTTCGGGGGCCCTCGCGATGCCGGCTGCAACTTCCTTGCCACACGTGCGTGCGCGCCGGCGATCGACCGCAGCACATCGGGTGGCACGCGGATTGCACCCGAGGCCGGCAGACCGCCACGACACCCCCCAACGCCAAGGAAACGCTCCATGGACTTTTCATTTGCGAGACACGCTCTTCTCACTTTCGGCATCGCGGCCTGTGCGCTGCCGGCCGTGGGTGCCGACGGCAAGGCCGTCTACGACAGGACCTGCGTGGCCTGCCACGCCGCGGGCGTGGCCAATGCGCCCAAGCTCGGCGACAAGGCGGCCTGGGCGCCGCGCGTGGCCGCCGGCAAGGACGCGCTGTTCGGCTCGGTGGTCAAGGGCAAGGGGGCGATGCCGCCCAAGGCCGGTGCCGCCGACCTGAAGGACGACGACATCAAGGCGGCCATCGACTACATGCTGGCCTCGGTGAAGTGATCGCCGCCCGCTGACACGCACGAGGGCACGCACGGTGGCGCCGTCGCAGTTCGCCCCGGTCCGCTTGCCGCGGCGCACGCTCCTGCTCGGAGCGGCCGCGGCGGGCCTCGCCGGCTGCGCGACGCCGCCGACCCAGACCGCTGCACCCGCTCCCAGGGAACTCGTCTTTCCGTCGCCGCCCGACGAGCCGCGCTTCGTCTACGAGCGCACCGTGCGCAGCACGATCGACCTGCTGCCCGACACGCGCATCAGCGAGCTGCGCCGCACGCTCACCGGCGAGGAGGTCCGCGGCGAGCCGCTGTCCAAGCCCTACGCGATCGCGGTCACGCGCGGGCGCATCTACGTGTCGGACACCGTGAGCCGCTTCGTGCGGCTGTTCGACGTGCCGCGCGGCGAGCAGCACCGCATCGGCGAGGAGGACGGCGCCGGCCAGCTGGTCAAGCCGATCGGACTGGACGTCGACGCGGCAGGCAACCTCTACGTGGCCGACATCAGCCAGGCCACGGTGCTGGTCTACGGCCCCGACCGGCAGCACCTGCGCCGCATCGGCGGCGGCAAGTGGTTCACCCGCCTGACCAGCGTGACGGTCGACCCGTCCGGTTCGCGCCTGTACGCGGTCGACATCGGCGGCGTCAGCTCCGAAAGCCACGTGGTGCGGGTGTTCGACGCCAGGACCGGCGCCCACCTGATGGACATCGGCAAGCGCGGCAGCGGCCCGGGCGAATTCAACCTGCCGCGCGACCTGGCGATCGGCCTGCAGGGCCGCCTGTACGTGGTCGACGGCGGCAACTTCCGCGTCGTCGTGTTCGACCGCGAGGGCAAGTACCTGTTCTCCTTCGGCAGCGTGGGCAAGCAGTACGGCCAGTTCGCGCGCCCGAAGGAGATCGCGGCCGACCGCGAAGGCAACGTCTACGTGGTCGACAGCGCGTTCGGCAACTTCCAGATCTTCAACCCCGAAGGCGAACTGCTGCTGTTCGTGGGTGACCGCTCGGAACGCGACGGCCCCGCCAAGTACATGCTGCCGTCGGGCATCGCGGTCGACGAGGACGGCCGCGTCTACGTCGTCGACCAGTGGTTCCGCAAGATCGACGTCTACCGCCCGGCCGGCCTCAAGCCCGAGGCCGGTTGGCTGGCGCGGCGCTCGCGCCCCACCGGCAAGTAGCAGCGCGCGCCGGCCCGGCCCGGCCGGCGCCGGCTTCTCGATCGCGGGAAGCGCACTTCCTGAAAGCGGGAGGTCACCCCCCTCGCCGGCGCCGCGCTGCGCGCGT
>DASTJE010000183.1:0-8755 GCA_035716845.1 Burkholderiaceae bacterium | reverse complement strand
GGCGCAGGAGTACCGCTACATGCCGCCGGTGGCCGAGATGATCCGCATCGCCCACGAAGGCGGCGTCGGCACCGTGCACCAGGTGGCCATCCGCGAGCACCGCGAGCCCTTCTATCCCAAGGTCGGCGACTGGAACCGCTTTACCGCCAACACCGGCGGCACCCTGGTCGAGAAGTGCTGCCACTACTTCAACCTGATGGACCTGATCCTGAAGGAGAGGCCCGCGCGCGTGTTCGCCTCCGGCGGCCATCGCGTCAACCACCTCGACGAGACGTACGGCGGCAAGACGCCCGACATCCTGGACAGCGCCTACGTCATCGTCGAATACCCGAGCGGCGCGCGCGCCAGCCTGGACCTGTGCATGTTCGCCGAGAACTCGATCGACAACGAGCACATCGTGATCGTCGGCGCCGAGGGCAAGCTCGAGTCGCTGCTGCCCTCGGGCGTGCTGCGCTACGGCCGTCGCGAGGACTGGGGCCGGCGCGAGGTCTGGGGCCAGCCCTCGGGCACCGGCAAGGGTGTCGCGGTGCGCCAGGTGCGCGACACCAACATCAAGTACCTCGGCCAGCACTTCGGCGCCAGCTATGTCGAGCACCAGAAGTTCGCGCAGGCCGTCCGCCAGGGCCTGCCGGCCGAAATCCCGCTGGAGGAGGGTTTGCGCGCGGTGGCCACCGGGCTGGCGGCCCACAAGAGCATCGACGAGGGCCGCGTGGTGGCGATGAGCGAGGTGCTGCCGGCCGGTTGGTGAGCCGCCGGCCTGGGTAGGATGCAGGTTCCGCCCCCGCACCCGCCCGCCCGAGGCCATGAGCGACGCTGCCGTCTCCGTTGTCGAACTCCGCTGCGGCGAGCTGCGCCTGGCGCTGCGCCCTGATCTGGGCGGCTCGATCGCCGGCCTGTGGCTGGGCGAGTTGCCGGTGCTGCGCAGCAGCGAGCCGGCGCAGCTTGCCGGGCCGCGCGCCTCGGGCTGCTTCCCGCTCGCGCCCTACTCCAACCGCCTGGGCTGGCGGCGCTTCCGCTGGCAGGGGCGCGAGCACACCACGGCGCCGAACTTCGACGACGGCTATCCGCACTCGCTGCACGGCACCGCATGGCGCGAAGCCTGGCGGGTGGTGCATGCCGACGCGACGAACGCCCTGCTGTCGCTGACCCACCGCGCCGACGCGCACTGGCCCTTCACCTTCGACCTCGACCAGCGCTTCGAGCTGTCCGCCAACCGTCTGCGGATCAGCCTGGCGCTGACCAACATCGACGCGCGCACGCAGCCGGTGGGCCTGGGCTGGCACCCGTACTTCCCCAAGCGCAGTCGCAGCCGCCTGCACATCGAGTGCAGCGGGCGCTGGGAGTCGGACCCGGCGACGCAGCTGCCCACGCGCCACGTGACGCAGGCCGGCATCGATGCCGAGCTGCGGCACCTCGACTTCGACCACTGCTTCGACGGCTGGCGCGGCGGGGCGCGGCTGCGCGACGAGCGCTTCTCGCTCACGCTCACCTCCTCGTGCGAGCGCCTGGTGGTGTTCACGCCGCCCACGCGCGACTACTTCTGCGTCGAGCCGGTGAGCCACGTCAACAACGCCATCCACATGGTCACGCCCGAGTCGCACGGCCTGATGGCGCTCGCCGCGGGACAGACGCTGGAGGCGTGGATGCGGCTGCAGGTCCAGCCGCTATGACGATGGGCGCCATCGCGGCCCTGCCCGGCGTGGGCCCCAGCCTGCTCGGCGAGTCGCCGCTGTGGCATCCGGGCGAGCAGGTGCTGTACTGGTGCGACATCCCGGGCCATCGCCTGAACCGCTTCGACCCGCGCAGCGGGGCGCATGCGCAGTGGCCCTTCGACACCGACGTCGCCTGCTGCGCGCCGCTGCTCGACGGCGGGCTGTTGCTGGCGCTGCGCAGCGGCCTGGCGCGCTTCGACCCCGCGAGCGGCGCGCTGGCGCCGCTGCCCGTGCCGCTGCCCTACGACCCCGCGGTCGAACGCTTCAACGACGGCAAGGCCGATCCGCAGGGGCGCTTCTGGGTCGGCACGATCTACCAGCCGCGCGACCCGCCGCGCGCGGCGCTGTACCGTTTCGCCGGCGGCGCGCTGCAGCGCATGGCGGACGACATCACCGTGAGCAACGGCCTGGCGTGGAGCCCGGACGGGCGCACGATGTACTGGGCCGACACCAAGGCGCACCGCGTGCAGGCCTTCGACTTCGACTTGGCCGAGGGCACGCTGTCGCGCCCGCGCAGCTTCGCGCAATTCGCGCCGCGTGCACCGGAGCAGCCGCTCGCCACCTATGGCGGCCGGCCCGACGGCGCCGCGGTCGATGCCGAGGGCGGCTACTGGGTGGCCATGTACGAGGGCGCGCGCGTGCTGCGCTTCGCGTCCGACGGCTCGCTCACGCACGACCTGAAGCTGCCGGTGCGCTGCCCGACGATGCCCTGCTTCGGCGGGTCCGACCTGAAGACGCTCTACATCACCACCGCGCGCGAGAAGCGTCCGGTCGACGAGCTCGCGCGCGAGCCGCTGGCGGGCTGCGTGCTGCAGCTGCGCGTGGACGTGCCGGGGCTGCCGGCGCATTACGCCCGACTCTGAGAACCGCCATGCACTACACCCGCTACGCCTCGCTGCAGGACCGCGTCGTCTTCGTCTCCGGCGGCAGCTCGGGCATCGGCGCCGAGCTGGTGCGCGCCTTCGCCGCCCAGGGCGCCAAGGTCGCCTTCTGCGGCACCAGGCCCGACGGCGGACGGGCGCTGATCGACGAACTGGTCGCCGCCGGCCACGCGGCGCCGTGGTACGGCGCCTGCGACGTGCGCGACGTGGCGGCCTACCAGGCGCTGCTGGCGCGGGTGGCCGCCGAGCTCGGGCCGGTGCGCGTGCTGGTCAACAACGCCGGCCGCGACGACCGCCACCGGATGGAGGAGGTGACGTCCGAGTTCTGGGACGACCGCCTGGCGCTCAACCTCAAGCACTACTTCTTCGCGATCCAGGCCGTGGCCCCCGGCATGGCCGCGGCCGGCGGCGGCAGCGTGGTCAACATGGGCTCGGTGAGCTGGATGCGCGGCCGCCCGAACCTGGTGGGCTACACCACGGCCAAGGCCGGCATCCTCGGCCTGACGCGCACGCTGGCGCGCGAGCTCGGCGCGCGCAACATCCGCGTCAATGCGCTCGTGCCCGGGGCCATCGTCACCGAACGCCAGACCACCCTGCACCGCGACCCGGCGGCCGACCAGGCCTTCCTCGACGCGCAGTGCCTGAAGATCCGCCTCGACCCGGGCCACGTCGCGCGCGCCACGCTGTTCCTGGCCGCCGACGACAGCGACGGCATGACCGGCCAGCACGTGCTGGTCGACGCCGGCATCGCCCAGCAGTCCGTCATTTCATGACGCCGCTGTCGCGCCCGGAGACGCTCGCGCGCCTGCAGGCGCGCGACGAATGGGACCTGGTCGTCATCGGCGGCGGCGCCACCGGCTGCGGCGTCGCGCTCGACGCGGCCGCGCGCGGCTTCTCGGTGGTACTGCTCGAGGCCGAGGACTTCGCCGAGGGCACCAGCTCGCGCGCCACCAAGCTGGTGCATGGCGGCGTGCGCTACCTGGCGCAGGGCAACGTGTCGCTGGTGCGCGAGGCCCTGCACGAGCGCGCCACGCTGCTGGCCAATGCGCCGCACCTGGCGCAGCCGCTGGCCTTCGTGATGCCGGGCTACCGCTGGTGGGAGCGCGGGTTCTACGGCATCGGCCTGAAGATGTACGACGCGCTGGCCGGCGCGCGCAGCCTCGGCGACACCGAGCTGCTGTCGGCCGCGCGCACGCGCGAGCTGCTGCCCACCGTGCGCGCCGAGGGCCTGGCCGGCGGCGTCAAGTACTGGGACGGCCAGTTCGACGACGCGCGCCTGGCGCTGGCGCTGGCGCGCACCGCCGCGGCGCGCGGCGCGCTGGTGCTCAACCACTGCCCGGTGGTCGCCCTGCGGCGCGAGCGCGGGCAGGTGCGTGGCGTCGTGGCGCGCGATGCCGAGAGCGGCGTCGAGCTGCCCTTGCGCGCCAGGTGCGTGGTCAATGCCACCGGCGTGTGGGTGGACGACGTGCGCCGCATGGACCGCGAGGCCGACGCGCCCGAGCGCGCGCCGATGGTCGCCCCCAGCCAGGGCGTGCACCTGATCGTCGATCGCCGCTTCCTGCCCGGCACGCACGCGCTGCTGGTGCCCAAGACCGCCGACGGCCGCGTGCTGTTCGCGGTGCCCTGGCAGGGCAAGACCATCCTCGGCACCACCGACACGCCGCGCGAGGACGTGGTGCGCGAGCCGGCGCCGTTCGGCGAGGAGGTGGACTTCATCCTCCGCGAGGCCGGGCGCTACCTCGCACTGGCGCCTGCGCGCGAGGACGTGCGCTCGGTGTGGGTCGGGCTGCGCCCGCTGGTCAAGCCCACCGGCGACGATGGCGACAACACGAAGGCGATCTCGCGCGAGCACACGGTGCTGGTCGGGCGCTCGGGCCTGGTCACCGTGACCGGCGGCAAGTGGACCACCTACCGCGCGATGGCCGAGGACGTGCTCGACCGCTGCTTCGAGCGCGGCCTGCTGCCGCGACGGGCGGGCGGCGTGACCGTCAAGCTGCCGCTCGTGGGGGCGCCCGCGCAGGCCCATGTACCGCTGACCGCACCGCCCGGCGAGCACCTGTACGGCACCGAGGCCGCGGCGCTGGCGCAACTGCCCGGCGCCGCGCGCTGGCTGTGGCGCGACGCCGAGACGGGCGAGGGTGGGCTGAGTGAGGCGATGGTGCGCTTTGCGGTGCGCCACGAGATGGCGCGCACCGTGGGCGACGTGCTGGCGCGCCGCTCGCGCCTGCTGTTCCTGGACGCCGCGGCGGCAGCAGGACTGGCGCGGCCGGTGGCGGCCATCCTGGCCGAGGAGATCGGCGGCACGTTCGACGCCGACGCATCGGCGGCGGCATTCGAGGCGCTGGCCGCGCAATACCGGCACCTGCCCTGAGCCCGGGGCGGGCCGGTGGGCTTGGCCGCCTACGGCGCCTGCAGCGCGGCGCGCACCGCCGCGACCGAGAGCAGCTCGGGCAGCAGCGTCGGCTGCGCCTGGCCAGGGCGGTACAGCGCGTAGACCGGCACGCCGTTGCGTCCCAGGCGCGTCAGCTCCCGGCTGATCGCGGCATCGCGGCGCGTCCAGTCGGCGCGCATCAGCACGACGTTGCGCTGGTCGAAATCGGCCAGCAGTCCGGCATTGCCCAGCGTCGTGCGCTTGTTGACCTGGCAGGTCACGCACCACGCGGCGGTGAAGTCGACGAACACCGAGCGACCCTCGGCATTGAGGGCGGCCACGCGCTCGGCGCTCCACGCCTCCCAGCGGGCGCCCGGGGCCTCGGAGGCGGCGCGTGCCTCGCGCCAGCTCGGCACCGCCCAGGCCACCGCAGCCCCCAGCAGGAGCAGGCCCACCGCGTTCCACGCACGGCGCGATGCCGGCGCGCTGTCCACGCGCCCCCAGGCCCACAGCGCGAAGGCCAGCGCCACCAGCACGCCCAGCAAGGCGGCCGCGCCGTCGATGCCCGTCTGCTGGCCCAGCACCCACACCAGCCACACCACGGTGGCCAGCATCGGGAAGGCCATCACCGTCTTGAAAGTGGCCATCCAGGGGCCTGGCCGCGGCAGTGCGCGCGCGACGCCCGGCCACAGGCTGGCCAGCACGTAGGGCAGCGCCATGCCCAGGCCGAGCGCCGCGAACAGCGCCAGCGTCTGCGTTGCCGGCAGCGTGAAGGCCACGCCGAGCGCGGCGCCCATGAAGGGGGCGGTGCACGGCGAGGCCACGGCCACCGCGAGCACGCCGGTCAGGAAGCTGTCGGCCAGCGGGTGGCGCAGCCGCAGGCCGGCGGCACCACTGGGCAGCAGCGTGGCGAACTCGAACAGGCCCGCCAGATTGAGCGCGATCAGCGTGAACAGCACCGCCAGCGCCGCGACGAAGCCCGGCGCCTGCAGCTGGAAGCCCCATCCGATCTGCTCGCCGCCGGCGCGCAGCGCGATCAGCAGCCCCGCCAGCGCCAGGAAGGAGGCGACCACGCCGATCCCGTACGCCAGACCGCCGCCCGCCAGAGCGCGCCGGCTGTGCGCATGGCCGGCAAAGCCGAGCACCTTGAGCGACAGGATCGGGAACACGCACGGCATCAGGTTGAGCAAGGCGCCACCGACGAAGGCGAACAGCAGCGCGATCCCCAGGCCCAGGTCGACCGGCGCCGGCGGCGCCGCGGTGACCGCCGCGGTGGCCTCGCTCCCGGGCGCGGCCGGCGCGGGCCAGGCGCCCTGGATCGGCAATTCGACGCGCACGCCGGCCGCCTGACCGGGGGCGACCAGCACCGCCGCGAGCCGAGCGGGGCTCTCGTAGCGCTGGGGCGAGACAGGCAGGTCGGCCTGCCAGCGCGCACCGTCCCAGCGGCCGGCCACCTTGGCAGCGTGGTGCAGCACGCCGGCGACCTCCGGGAAGAACGCCAGCTCGCGACCCTGCATCGACGCCGGCAGGGGGGCCACCGACACGCGCAGAACCCGGGCCGCATCGACCAACTCGGCGCGGGCCTGGGCGCCGGCGAGATCGCGCGGGCGGGCGGCGTCGGCCGCGGCAAATGCCGCGGCATGCGTGGCCGTCGAGCCCTGTGTCGGCAGGCTGAGCCGGAACTCGCCCTGCTGCGGGATGCAGATGTCCTTGCACACCAGCCACTGCGCCGACACCCGCACGTCGAGCGTGCTGCTCTGGAACGCGGGGGCGAGGGTCAGCGGCACCGGCAGCAGCACGCGACCCTCGTAGCCGAAGTTCATCAGCGGGCCCACCGGCAACCGCGACGGTGTCGGCCACGCGATGTCGCCCGCCGCGGCGCCCGCCGGCAAGGTCCAGTTCAACGAGGTGGGAAGGCCGGAGTCGCCCGGGTTCTTCCAGTAGGTGTGCCAGTGCGGCTTGTGCTCGATCAGCAGGCCCAGCCACGCCGGCTTGCCCGGGCCGAGCCCCTCGGGGGCGTGCGCGACCAGTTCGGCACGCACCTCGTCGGTCTTGACGACGGGGGACGCCTGCGGCTGGGCGGTGCCCGGCACCGGCAGCGCGGCCAGCACGATCGCGAGCGGCGTGCACGCGCGCAGGAGGGGTCGCAAGAGGGTGATCACGGCAGCGCAAGGGTAGTGCATCGCACGGCGGTCCGGTCTGCGCCACCGCAGGCACCGCGGGGATATCCGACTCCGCCGGGATGGCGGTGCCGGCGTTGTCGGGGTTTGTTCGTATAATCCCAAGGCTTTGCTGGACGCATCCGTGGGCACGACGCCGCCAGACCGGAAACTTCGCTCCGACGCCTGGGACGACGCCGCAGATGAGGACGGCGAGCGTCCCTTCAAGCGCTGGACGCGGGAAGAAGCGCGGGCGCTGAGGGCGAAGGACCCGTTCACGGTGTCGCCGTGGCGGGTGGTCGCGGTGCAGATTGCGGCCGGGCTGGTGGTGGCGGTCCTCGCGGGCCTCGTCGTCGGCGCAATGGAAGGGTTCTGGTCGGCGCTGTACGGCGCCGGCGTGGTGGTGGTGCCGGGCGTGCTGATGGCGCGCGGCATGACCAGCCCGCTCGCCAGCGTGTCGCCGATCGGCAGTGCCGTCAGCTTCATGTTGTGGCAGGGGGTGAAGATTGCGGTTTCGGTCGTGCTGCTGATCCTGGCGGCACGCATCGTCAAGCCACTGAGCTGGCCGGCGCTGCTGGCGGGCCTGGTGGTGTGCATCAAGGTGTACTGGGTGGCGCTGGCATGGCGCCGCCGGGTCTGAGAACGAAGTACGACGGGTCACGAACGACAACATGGCTGCCGACGCTCACGCTCCCACCGCCGGTGAATACATCATTCACCACCTCCAGCATCTGCAGAACAAGAAGCAGGCCGGGGTCGTCGATTTCTCGGTGTTCAACTACGACTCGATCTTCTGGGCCGTGACGCTGGGCGTGCTCGGCTGTTTCCTGCTCTGGCGTGCGGCCAAGGCGGCCACCCCGGGTGTGCCCGGGCGCTTCCAGGCCGCCGTGGAAATCCTGGTCGAGATGGTCGAGACCCAGGCCAAGGGCATCGTGCACAACGCGCAGAGCCGCAAGCTGGTGGCTCCCCTGGCGCTGACCGTGTTCATCTGGATCTTCCTGATGAACGCGATGGACCTGCTGCCGGTGGATCTGATTCCCTACATCGTCGAGCACGGCAAGATCGCCGGTTATCAACGGGTCGTGCCGACCGCCGATCTGTCGGTGACGATGGGTCTGTCGCTGTCGGTGCTCGTCGTCTGCCTCGTGTACAACGTCAGGATCAAAGGCCTTGGCGGCTGGGGCCATGAGCTGGTCAGCGCGCCCTTCGGCACCAGCAAGAATCCTTTGTTCGCGATCCTGCTGGGCATCGTCAACCTTGCGATGCAGATCATCGAATTCGTCGCCAAGACCGTCTCTCACGGCATGCGACTGTTCGGCAACATGTACGCCGGCGAGCTGATCTTCATGCTGATCGCGCTGATGGGCGGCGCCTTCGCGGCGGTCGGCCTGGGTACAGGCCTGGCGCTGGCCCTCGGTCACATCATTGCCGGCACCGCGTGGGCGATCTTCCACATCCTGATCATCACCCTGCAGGCCTTCGTGTTCATGATGCTGACGCTGGTGTACGTCGGCCAGGCGCACGACGCGCACTGAGTTCGCACCGAAGTTTTCTCCTCTCCCCTTTTCCCACAAACCAAACGACCTTAGGAGTCATCATGGAAGTCATCAGCTTTGTTGCCATCGCCGCCGG
>DASTJE010000182.1:0-6399 GCA_035716845.1 Burkholderiaceae bacterium | reverse complement strand
CCGCAGGACCACGGCGCACGCGCACGTGCCGCGCTGGTGGCCGGATACGCCTTCCACTTCGCCGGCTGCAACGATGCGGCGCAGCGCTGGTACGAGGCGTCGCGCCGCCATGCCATTGCCGAAGGCGACGAGGCTCACCTGTCGGCGCTGATGCACAACCAGGCCTGGATGCGCGCCAGCCAGGCGCGCATGGCGCTGCTGGTCGGAGGCGGGGCCGACCCCGCGGCGGTGACCCAGGCGCTGATGGGGGCCGAGTCGATCGGCCACTACGACGCGGGCATCGGCACCGCCTCGCTGGGGTCGCTGGTGCCGATGCTGCGGGCCCAGGTGCTGACGGCGCAGGGCCGCTGGGCCGAGGCCAACGAGCTCTTCGTCACGCACTTCGACGCCGCGCTGGCCGAGGGGCTCAAGCGCATCGCCTCCTGCCTGCTGGCCGACCGCGCATGGTGCGAGTTCCAGCTTGGCCATGCGGAGCGCGCGCGGGCATTGGCCGCCGCCGCCGAACAGGAATTGCAGGCCGGTTGCGACCTCGACGACCGCGTGCTCGCGCTGGCGCGCCTGGCCCAGGTGCGCGAGGCGCTCGGCGACGCAGCGGCGGCGCAACGCCAGCGTGCCGAATCGCGGGCGCTGCATGCAGCGCATCGCGAGGAGCAGGCGCGACTGCTGGCGCAGCTCGAGGCCGCGCTGGCCGGTGTCGATCCGAAGAGCGTCTAGGGCTGCGCCGCTCAGAACAGCGCCATGCTGAGCTTGCGCCGGTAGGCGTCGACCACCGGGTCGGCGCTCACCGCGGCCGCCTTGCCCGTGACCTCCAGCGTGCCCTTGCCCGTGCCGCCGTCGGCGGTGGCGCCCTTGGCCAGGGGCTTGGCCATCAGCGTGAGGATCGCCACGTAGGTCTTGCGCGCGGCGTCGCCGTTCCAGGCCTTGTCGCGCATCACGATCTCGAGCAGTTCGTCCATCGCCTGGGTGAATCGGGCGGCAGCGAAATGAGTCTGGGCGAGCTCGAAGCGGGCATCGAAGTCGCGCTTGTTGGCGCCGATCGCTGCGGCCAATGCATCCGCGCCGCGCGCCGAGCGCGCCTTGCGCTGCGCCGCGATCCAGTGCCCGAGGGCGTCGAGCCGGCCGTCGGTGGCCACCTTGCGCGCCACCGGTTCGAACGCCGCCTCGGCCTGCTCGAGCGCACCGCGTTCGAGCAGCAGCTTGACGACGTCGTAGCGCGCGTCGTCGTTGGCCGGGTCGATGGCCACCGCCTGTTGCAGCTTGGCCAGTGCCGCATCGGGGTCACCCTCGGCGATCAGGGCCTCGGCCTCGCCCATCTCGGCCTCCGCCTCGAGCTCGTCGGGGCTCGGCACGTGCTTGTCGAGGAAGGCCCGGATCTGGCTCTCCGGCAGCGCGCCGACGAAGCCGTCCACCGGCTGGCCGCGATCGAACAGGACGCAGAAGGGGATCGACCGCACGCCGAACGCCTGGCTCAGCTGGCCGGCGATCTCGGGCTGCTCGTCGCTGTTGAGCTTGGCCAGCTTGAAGCGCCCGCCGTAGGCCACCTCGAGCTTCTCCAGCGCCGGGCCGAGCACCTTGCAGGGGCCGCACCAGGGCGCCCAGATGTCGAGCAGCACCGGCTGCTGCATCGAGGCTTGGATCAGTTCGGCTTCGAAGTTCTGGATCGTGATGTCGATCATGGCGAAAGGAGATGTGGTGGGTGCCGCCTACAATTCAAGCGATGAGCGATGCACGACCGCTGGTCGGTGTGGTGATGGGCTCGGCCAGCGACTGGCCGACCCTGCAGCACGCGGCCGCCATTCTCACCGAGTTCGGGGTCCCGCACGAATGCAAGGTGGTCTCGGCGCATCGCATGCCCGACGACATGTTCGCCTATGCCGAGGCGGCGCGGTCGCGCGGCCTGGTGGCCATCATCGCCGGCGCCGGCGGCGCCGCGCACCTGCCCGGCATGCTGGCCGCCAAGACGGCGGTGCCGGTGCTCGGCGTGCCGATTGCGAGCAAGCACCTGCAGGGCGTCGACTCGCTGCACTCGATCGTGCAGATGCCCAAGGGCGTGCCGGTGGCCACCTTCGCCATCGGCGAGGGCGGCGCGGCCAACGCGGCCCTGTTCGCGGTGGCGATGCTCGCGGTGAACGACGCCGCGCTGGCCGCGCGGCTCGACGCCTTCCGCGCGCGCCAGACCGAGGCGGCGCGCGCGATGAGCGCGGAACTGAAGTGAAACGGCTGCTCCCCGGCACGGTCGGCGCCGACGGCCGGCCCGTCACGCTGGGCGTCATGGGCGGCGGCCAGCTCGGCCGCATGTTCGTGCAGGCGGCCCAGGCCATGGGCTACTTCACCGCGGTGCTCGACCCCGACAAGACGAGCCCGGCCGGGCTGGTGGCGCACTATCACGTCGAGAGCGGCTACCTCGACGAGCCGGGCCTGGCGCAGCTGATGCAGCGCTGCGCGGCCATCACCACCGAGTTCGAGAACGTGCCCGCGCCGGCGCTGGTCACGCTGGGCGCGCACCGTCCGGTGGCCCCGTCCGCGGCCTGCGTGGCGATCTGCCAGGACCGTGCGGCCGAGAAGCGCCACTTCGTCAGGAGCAGCGTGCCCTGCGCGCCGTTCGCGGTGATCGAGACCGAGGCCGATCTGGCGGCCGTGGATGCGGCGCTGCTGCCCGGCATCCTGAAGACCGCACGCCTGGGCTACGACGGCAAGGGGCAGGTGCGTGTCGACGACGCGGCGGCGCTGGCGGCCGCCTGGCGCGAGCTGAAGGGCGTGCCCTGCGTGCTCGAGCAGCGCCTGCCGCTGGCGCACGAACTGAGCGTGATCGTCGCGCGCGCGGCCGACGGCGCGATGGTCGAGCTGCCGGTGCAGCAGAACCTGCACCGCGACGGCATCCTCGCGGTGACGCAGGTGCCTGCACCCGACGTGAGCGCGGACCAGGCGCGCGAGGCCGTCGCCGCCGCGCGCCGTCTGGCCGAGGAGATGGGCTACGTCGGCGTGCTGTGCGTCGAGTTCTTCGTCCTCACCGACGGTCGCCTGGTCGCCAACGAGATGGCGCCGCGCCCGCACAACTCGGGCCACTACAGCCTCGATGCCTGCGACGTGTCGCAGTTCGAGCTGCAGGTGCGCTGCCTGGCCGGGTTGCCGCTGGTGGCGCCGCGCCTGCACTCGGCCGCCGTCATGCTCAACCTGCTGGGCGACCTGTGGTTCGACGCCGCGGGCCGCGAGCGCACGCCGGACTGGGCCGGGGTGCTGGCGCTGCCCGGCGCGCACCTGCACCTGTACGGCAAGACCAGCGCGCGACGCGGCCGCAAGATGGGCCACCTGACGCTGACCGCCCCCGACGCGGCGCAGGCGCGGGCGTTGGCGCTCGAGGCGGCGCAGCGGCTGGGCTTGCCTGCGTACTGACGCACCTGAATGAAGCCCCCAGGCTCGCTCGCGCTCACCACCCCCCGAGGGGGTGCTCGGTGCCTTCGGAACGGCCACTCGGCACTGACGTGATCCTCGACGGCCAGAGCCAGAGCGACGTCGCGCAGGCCGCCGAGCGCCTGGCCGCGGGCGCGCTGGTGGCCTTCCCGACCGAGACCGTCTACGGCCTGGGCGCGCGCGCCGACGACGATGCCGCCGTGGCCTCCATCTTCGCCACCAAGGGCCGCCCGAGCGACCACCCGCTGATCGTGCACGTGGCCGACGCAGCGCAGGCGCGGCACTTCGCGGCCGAATGGCCGGCCCTGGCCGAGCGCCTGGCGGCAGCGTTCTGGCCCGGCCCGCTGACCCTGATCGTGCCCCGGCGCGAGGGCATGGCCGCCGCGGCGGCGGGCGGCCAGGCGACGGTCGGTCTGCGCTGCCCGGCGCATCCGGTGACCCACGCGCTGCTGGTCGAGTGCGCGCGCCGCGGCGTGCACGGGCTGGCCGGGCCGAGCGCCAACCGTTTCGGCCGCGTCAGCCCGACCACCGCGGCCCACGTCGAACACGAATTCGACGGCGCGCTCGCGGTGCTCGACGGCGGCCCGTGTGCGGTGGGCATCGAGTCGACCATCGTCGACGTGTCGCGCGGACGCCCGGTGCTGCTGCGCCCGGGCGTGCTGACGCCGGCCGAGCTCGAACGCGCCGCGGCGATGCCGCTGGCCGCGCCGGATGCGCAGGCGCCGCGGGCGTCGGGCACGCTCGAGGCGCACTATGCGCCGCAGGCGCGCGTACGGCTGATGCCGGCCGCGGCGCTCGCCGACGCACTCGCCCTGTGGACCGAGGCGCGCGGCCCGGCCGCCGCGGCGGCGCCGGCACTGGCGGTATATTCCCGCACCGTCCTTGTACCGCAGGCGGCGGGGCTGGTGGCGCGGCGCATGCCCGACGAGGCGCGGGCCGCGGCCTACGAGCTGTTCGCCGTGCTGCGCGAACTCGACACGCTCGGCGTGCCGCTGATCTGGGTCGAGCAGCCGCCGCCCGGCCCGGCCTGGGACGGCGTGCGCGACCGCCTGCAACGCGCCGCCGCAGCCGCGGCCTGATTCCTCGACCGATGGAGCCCTTTCGCATGAACTTCCGAACCACCGCCTCGCGGGCCCTGCGCCTGCTGGCTGCCGTGGGGGCCCTTGCGGCTCTTGCCTCCTGTGGCGGCGGCGGCGGCCTGGTCGAGCCCTTCGTCCCGACGCGCATCCTGGCCTTCGGCGACGAACTCTCGACCATCACCGCCGACGGGCGCAAGTACAGCGTCAACGCGTTCAAGATCACCGACACCACCACCACGCCGCCGACCGAAAGCACGACCGAACTCGACTGCACGCGCAACCCGATCTGGATCCAGTCGGTGGCGGCGGCCTTCGGCCTGCGCTTCGACCGCTGCCTGGGCACGGCCACCGCGGCCACCGGACAAGTGCTCGCGCAGCCTGGCGCCAAGGTGGCCGACTTCGCCGCTCAGATCGCGGCGGTGCAGGGCGAGGCGCTGGGCGCCAAGGACATCGTGATCGCGATGTTCGGCATGAACGACATCCTCGAGCTCTACGGCCGCTACCCCGCCAGCACGCGCGAACAGCTGCTGTCGGAGGCGCGTGCGCGCGGCAACACGCTCGGGGCGCAGGTCAACGCGATCGCCAAGGCCGGCACGCCGATCGTGATCCTGACGGTGCCCGACCTCGGCCTGTCGCCCTACGCGCTGGCGCAGAACACCGACACCGGCGACGCCACGCGCGCGGCCCTGCTGTCGGAGCTGGTGGCGGCGTTCAACAACCGCATGAGCGTCACGCTGATCAACGACGGGCGCCTCATCGGGCTGGTCTACACCGACGTCGAGATGCAGACCCAGGTCAAGTTCCCGAGCGTGTACGGCCTGGCCAATGTCACCGCCGCGGCCTGCAACGCCGGCGTGGCGGCGCAGGACTGCACGACGGCCACGCTGGTGAGCGGCGCCACCTCGACCAGCTACCTGTGGGCCACCGCGACGCTGCCCGGACCGAGCTTCCAGGCACGCATGGGCACGCAGGCGGCCTTCCGCGCGCGCAACAATCCGTTCTGAACGCGCGTCGGACCGCGCGGCTCAGGGCGCGCGGCGCGCGCGCCGCGGCAAGTCGTCCATCGTCCACTGCACCAGTGCGTCGAGCGCGGGCCGCGCCGCGTTCGCGCTCGGGTGGTTGATCACCGCCACCAGCACGTAGCGGCGTCCGCTCGCGCCGAGCACATAGCCGGCCACGCCGGCCACGTCGCGCAGCGAGCCGGTCTTCAGGTGCGCGCGGCCGGTGGCGTTGCGCGCGCGGCGCAGGGTGCCGTCGAGCCCTGCCACGGGCAGCGAGGCCATCAGCTCGGGCATCACCGCGCTGCCCCAGGCCCTCTGCAGCAGGCGCGCCAGCAGCGCGGCCGACACACGCGTCTCGCGCGACAGGCCCGAGCCGTTGTCGATCACCACGCCGTCGAGCGACTCGCCCAGGCGGTCGGCGAGCCAGCGCCGCAGCGCTTCGCGCGCGTCGTCGACACTGACCTGGGCCCCGGCGCTGCGCCGCAGCGCGAGCGTGAGGAACAGCTGTTGCGCCATCACGTTGTTGCTGAACTTGTTGATGTCGCGCACCACGTCGGCCAGCGGCGGCGAGCTGAGCTCGAAGGTCGGGGCCACGCCCGGCGGTGCGCTGCCTTCACGCACGCTGCCGCCCAGGCGGCCGCCGACCTCGCGCCACAGCGTGGCCACCAGGCGCTCGGCATAGAGGCGCCCGTCGGCGTGCGCGAGCGGCCACACGCGCTCGCCGCAGGCGGCAGGGAAGCTGCCGGCGAACTGCACCCGCGCCGGGTCGCCGAGGTTGGCCTTGAGCGCGGCGCGCCAGTCGTGGCACGGGGCGTCGGACAGCGGCACCGTGGCATCGACGACGAACCCGTCGAGCGCCGGCTCGGCCGATACCGCGGCCACCCCGCGCGCCGGGTCGGGCGTGAAGG
>DASTJE010000181.1:0-4857 GCA_035716845.1 Burkholderiaceae bacterium | reverse complement strand
GCCACCGGCAGGCCGGCGCCGATGGCCGCGGCCATCGGCTCCTCGATCAGGTAGACCTCGCTGGCCCCGGCGCCGAGCGCCGACTCGCGGATGGCGCGGCGCTCGACCTGCGTCGAGCCGCAGGGCACGCAGATGATGATGCGCGGGCTGGGCTTGAGCAGCGAGCGCGGGTGCACCATCTTGATGAACTGCTTGAGCATCTGCTCGGTGACGGTGAAGTCGGCGATCACGCCGTCCTTCATCGGCCGGATGGCCTCGATGTTGCCGGGCACCTTGCCCAGCATGGCCTTGGCCTCGGCACCCACGGCCTGGATCGTCTTCTTGCCGTTGGGGCCGCCCTCGTGGCGGATCGCCACGACCGAGGGCTCGTCGAGCACGATGCCCTTGCCGCGGACGTAGATCAGGGTGTTGGCGGTACCGAGGTCGATCGCGAGATCGGTGGAGACGTAGCGGCGCAGTGAAGCAAACATGTCGGGTCGGTCCGGGCGGCACGCAGGGCCGCACTTGCAAGAAAACCCCCGGCCGCGGCGTGCGGGCGAGGGTTCGTCATCGGCCGGAGATAATACCCCAACACCCCCCGCTTTCCCTCTCGGAAATGCCGGGTGCGGGTCGTGATTTGCACCCCGTTTCATTCATGGCACTGACTCCGGCCGACGTGGGCCGCATCGCCCAGCTGGCGCGTCTCGAACTGCAGGGCGCCGAGGCCGACGCGATGCTTGCCCAGCTCAATGGCTTCTTCCGCATCGTCGAGCAGATGAGCGCCGTCGACACGCGCGGCGTCGAACCCCTCTACACCCCGCTGTCGGCGGTGCACGCCAGCGCCCTGCGCCTGCGCGAGGACGCCGTCACCGAGCGTGACGAGCGCGAGCGCAACCAGGCCAGCGCGCCGTCGGTCGAGGACGGCCTGTTCCTCGTGCCCAGGGTGATCGAATGACGCTCTCGTGGCATTCGAAGGGCGTGGCCGCGCTCGGCCGCGCGCTGGCCGCGCGCGAGGTCTCCAGCGAGGAGGTCGTGCAGGCGCTGCTGGCGCGCATCGGGGCCCATGCCGGGCTCGGTGCCTTTCTGCACGTCGACGCCGAGGGCGCCCGGGCTGCCGCGCGCGCCGTCGATGCCCGCCGCGCCGCCGGCGAGGCCCTGGGCCCGCTGGCCGGCGTGCCGATCGCACACAAGGACATCTTCGTCACCGCGGATGCCCCCACCACCGCGGGCTCGAAGATGCTGGCGGGCTACCGCAGCCCCTTCGACGCCACCGTGGTGGCCCGGCTCGCCGCGGCCGGGGCGGTGAGCCTGGGCAAGCTCAACTGCGACGAGTTCGCGATGGGCTCGGCCAACGAGAACTCGGCCTACGGGCCCGCGCGCAACCCCTGGGATGCCACGCGCGTGCCCGGCGGCTCCTCGGGCGGCTCGGCCGCCGCGGTGGCCGCGCGCCTGCTGCCCGCGGCCACCGGCACCGACACCGGCGGCTCGATCCGCCAGCCCGCCAGCTTCACCGGCATCACCGGCATCAAGCCCACCTACGGCGTGTGCTCGCGCTACGGCATGGTGGCTTTCGCCTCCAGCCTCGACCAGGCCGGGCCGCTGGCGCGCTCGGCCGAGGACTGCGCGCTGCTGCTGTCGGCGATGAGCGGCTTCGACGCGCGCGACGCCACCAGCGCCGAGCGAGCGCCGCAGGACTTCCACGCCCAGATGCTGCAGCGGCGCGAAGGCGCCTGCGCCGCGAAACCGCTGGCCGGCCTGCGCATCGGGCTGCCGCGCGAGTTCTTCCCGGCGGCGCTGGCCGCCGACGTGGGCGGCGCCGTGCGCGCCGCGCTGGCCGAGTTCGAGGCGCTCGGGGCGACCCTGCTGGACGTGAGCCTGCCGCGCACCGAGCTGTCGATCCCGGTCTACTACATCATCGCCCCGGCCGAGGCGAGCTCGAACCTGTCGCGCTACGACGGCGTGCGCTACGGCCACCGCGCCGCGCAGTACGCCGACCTGCACGACATGTACCGCAAGTCGCGCGCCGAGGGCTTCGGCCCCGAGGTCAAGCGCCGCATCATGATCGGCACCTACGTGCTCAGCCACGGCTACTACGACGCCTACTACCTGCAGGCGCAGAAGCTGCGCCGCATGATCGCCGACGACTTCCAGCGCTGCTTCGGCCAGTGCGACCTGATCGCCGGCCCGGTGGCGCCCACCGTGGCCTGGAAGCTCGGTGCGCAGGACGCCGACCCGGTGGCCGCCTACCTGGCGGACATCTTCACCCTGCCGGCCAGCCTGGCCGGGCTGCCGGGCATGAGCGTGCCGGCCGGTTTCGGCGAGGCCGGGATGCCGGTGGGCCTGCAGCTGATCGGCAACTACTTCGAGGAGGGCCGGCTGCTGCACGCGGCGCACGCTTTCCAGCAGGCCACCGACTTTCACGTCCGCGCACCGGAGGGCTTCCGATGACCGCCGCCCCGCTCGTGCGCGGCTGGGAGGTCGTGATCGGCCTGGAGACCCATGCCCAGCTCTCCACCGCGAGCAAGATCTTCAGCGGCGCGTCCACCGCCTTCGGCGCGGCGCCCAACACCCAGGCCTGCGCGGTGGACCTGGCGCTGCCCGGCACGCTGCCGGTGATGAACCGCGGCGCGGTCGAGCGCGCGATCCGTTTCGGCCTGGCGGTGGGCGCCACGGTGGCGCCGCTGTCGATCTTCGCGCGCAAGAACTACTTCTACCCCGATCTGCCCAAGGGCTACCAGATCAGCCAGTACGAGATCCCGGTGGTGCAGGGCGGCACGGTCGAGATCACGCTCGACGGGCAGAGGAAGACGATCCGCCTGACGCGCGCCCACCTCGAGGAGGACGCCGGCAAGAGCCTGCACGAGGACTTCCACGGCATGACCGGGATCGACCTCAACCGCGCCGGCACGCCGCTGCTGGAGATCGTCTCCGAGCCCGACATGCGTTCGTCGGCCGAGGCGGTGGCCTACGCCAGGAAGCTGCACCAGATCGTCACGTGGCATGCGCTGTGCGACGGCAACATGCAGGAAGGCAGCTTCCGCTGCGACGCCAACGTGTCGGTGCGCAAGCCCGGCATGCCCTTCGGCACGCGGCGCGAGATCAAGAACCTCAACAGCTTCAAGTTCCTGCAGCAGGCCATCGACTTCGAGGTGCAGTGGCAGATCGACCGCCTGGAGGACGGGCTGGCCATCGAGCAGGCCACCGTGCTGTTCGACCCCGACAGCGGCGAGACGCGGGCGATGCGCAGCAAGGAAGACGCGCACGACTACCGCTACTTCCCCGACCCCGACCTGCCGCCGCTGGTGGTCGCTCCCGAGTGGGTCGAGCGCGTGAGGGCCGAAATGTCCGAGGGGCCGGAGGCGATGGCCGCGCGCTTCGAGCGCGACGACGGCCTGAGCGCCTACGACGCGTCGATGATGACGCAGTCGCTGGCCTTTGCGCGCTACTACGAGGCGACCAAGGCCGCCGGCGCGCCGGCCAAGCTGGCGGCCAACTGGCTGATGGGCGAGGTGAGCAAGCGGCTCAACGCCGAGGGGCGCGAGATCGACGCCGCGCCGGTGGCGCCGGCGACGCTGGCGGCGCTGATCGGCCGCGTGGTCGACGGCACGGTGTCGAACAACAGCGCGCGGCAGGTGCTCGACGCCTTGTGGACCGGCCAGGGCCATGGGGTCGACGACGTCATCGCCGCCAAGGGCCTCAAGCAGATGAACGACGCCGGCGCGCTCGAGAAGATCGTCGACGAGGTCATCGCCGCCAACGCCCGGTCGGTCGACGAGTACCGCGCCGGCAAGGACAAGGCGTTCAACGCGCTGGTGGGCCAGGTGATGAAGGCCTCCAAGGGCCAGGCCAACCCGGCGCAGGCCAGCGAGCTGCTCAAGAAGAGGTTGGGCGCGGCCTGAGCCGCGCGCCTATTTGGAGGCGGCGGGCTTGGCCGGCGTGGCCGGCCCCTTGGCGCCCCGCGCGGCGGGCGACGACGCGGCGCCTGCCGGGGCGTCGAGCGAGCCGGGCGCCGCGCCGGCCCACAGGCGCTTCAGGCGCGACAGCTCGTCGTCGAACAGCTTGGTCACGCGCTCGAGTTCGGCATGCTGGTTCTTCTGGATGTCGCGCTGCGCCGCGGTGGCCGCGTCGTTGGCGTCGAGCTGCTGCCTGAGCTTGGCCGGCATCGGCTTGCCCTGGTAGAACTCGGCCTCCTGCTGCAGCGGCTTGCGTTCGCGCTCCAGTTCCTGCTGGCGCGCCTCGGAGATCCGGATCGCGCTGCGGATGTCGTCCAGCGCCTTCTCGCGCGCCTTGGCATGCGCGGCCTCGTTGGGATAGCGCTGCGCGAGGCTGCGATCGCGCCGCACGGCCTCGGCCTGGGCCGCCTTGCCCGCGGCGGCCTTCTGGTCGCGCGCCTCCTTCTCGGCGCGCTCCTCGGCCGTGAGCTGCGGCGGCACGATGCGGATCAGCGTGCCGTCCTTGGCCAGCACGCGCTGCTCGCGGTCCATGCATTCGGCGATCAGGCGGTCGGACGTGAGGGTGCGCCCCTGGGCATTGACGCAGGTGAACACGTGCCGCTGCTGGCCCCACGCGGCAGGGGCAGCCGACAGCATCACGCCACCGGCCAGCAGCAACAGCACAGGGGACGAGGGGCGGAGATCGGTCATGGTCAGACGCCGTAGCGCTCGCGGTAGGCCGCCACGGCGGGGCGGAAGGCCGCGAGCGAGGACTCGCGGGCGGCGTCCAGATACTGCAGCAGGTCCGTCAGGGTCGCAATCGCCACCACCGACAGGCCAAGCTCGCGCGTGATGTACTGCACTGCGGACCAGGGCTGGTCGACGCCATTGTCCGCGCTCTTCTCCTGGCGGTCGAGCGCGATCGCCACCCCCACCGGCGTGGCGC
>DASTJE010000180.1:0-19391 GCA_035716845.1 Burkholderiaceae bacterium | reverse complement strand
CGATGTCGTCGTAGTTGACCTTGCCTTCCTTGGTGATGCCGCCGGTCTCGAACTTGAAGTTGGCCTTGGTGCCGGCGCCGATGTCGTACGTGCCCTTGATGCCGACGCGGGTGGTCGAGTTGCCTTCGCTCGAACCGTTGTCGCCACCGGAGTGGAACTCGGCCTTGCGGCCGGCGATGTCGCTGTACAGGCCCTTGCCGTACGACACGTCGATCAGGCCGTAGATCGACACCTGGGCTTGGGCGGCACCGGCCATCGCGAGCAGGGCGGCGGCGGTCAGAAGAGTCTTCTTCATCGTGTTCACCTTCATTGTGGTTAGGGAAAAACCTAAGCCGCGAAGTGTAGGTGGCAGTCCAGGGATTTCCGGCGGGGTGGGCGGCACTCGTTGTGCAGGTGCAACAATCGCGGCCGCCCTTGCCCGCCATCCGACCGTGGACCACACCTTCCTCTCCGCCCTCGTCCTGCTGCTGCTGGTGCTGGACCCGTTCGGCAGCCTGCCGATCTTCATCTCGGTGATGCGGGGCGTGGCGCCCGAGCGGCGCGCGCGCGTCGCGCTGCGCGAGACGGCCATCGCCTTCGGCGTGCTGCTGGCCTTCATGCTCGCCGGCCAGACCTTCCTGACGCTGATGCACCTGTCGGAGCGTTCGCTCGAGGTGGCCGGCGGCGTGATCCTGCTGATCATCGCGATGAAGATGATCTTTGCCAGTGGCGGCGAGCTCTACGCCGGCAACGGCTCGAACCGCGAGCCGCTGATCTTCCCGCTGGCGGTGCCGCTGCTGGCCGGGCCCTCGGCGATGGCCACGGTGCTGCTGCTGGCCTCGCGCCAGCCGGAGCGGCTGCTGCACTGGGTCGCTGCCCTGAGCGTGGCGATGGCGGTCAGTGCCGTGGTGCTGCTGTCGGCCGACCGCATCCGGCGCTGGATCGGCAGCTCGATGGTCAGCGCGATCGAGAAGCTGATGGGCCTGGTGCTGACCGCCATCGCGGTCGAGATGATCCTGGCCGGCCTGAAGCGCTACTTCTTCGGCGGCTGAACGGGTGCGGCGTCATCCACGCCGCCAGGCGTGGTAACGCTCGACCCACGCCAGCAGGCGCTGCGGCGCGTGGGTGCGCTTCCACTCGCCGGCGGCGTATTTCGCGGCCTCGCTCCAGGTGGGGTAGGCGTGGACGGTGCCGAGGATCTTGCCGAGGCCCAGCCCGTGGCGCATCGCCAGCGTGAACTCGGCCAGCATTTCGGCCGCGTGGCCGCCGACGATGGTTGCGCCCAGGATGCGGTCGCTGCCCGGTGGCGTCAGCACCTTGACGAAGCCGTGCGCGGCCGAGTCGGCAATCGCGCGGTCGAGATCGTCGAGCGCGATGCGCGTCACCTCGAAGGCCAGGCCCTGCGCGCGCGCCTCGTCCTCGCTGAGGCCCACGCGCGCCACCTCGGGATCGACGAAGACCGCGCGCGGGATCACCGACAGGTCGCAGCGGAACTTCTTCAGCGAGCCGAACAGCGCGTTGACGCTGGCCGTCCACGCCTGGTGCGCCGCCACGTGGGTGAACTGCAGCGGGCCGGCCACGTCGCCGGCGGCCAGGATGTTGGGATAGAGCGTCTCCAGGTACTCGTTGGTGGCCACCACGCGCTCGGCCGGGATGCCCAGTTCCTCCAGCCCGAAGCCCGCGAGGCGCGCACTGCGGCCCACCGCCACCAGCAGCGCGTCGAAGGCGACCGCGCGCTCGGCGCCGTCGCCGCCCTGCACGACGAGGCGCTTGCCCTCGCCGTCACCCGCTCCATCACGTTCGCAGCGCAGCGCGCGGTGGCCGGCCAGCACCGTCACGCCGTCGGCCGCGAGCGCGCGCTGCACGAGCGCCGACACGTCCGCATCCTCGCGCGGCAGCAGGCGCGGCAGCGCCTCCACCTGGGTCACCGCCGAGCCCAGGCGGGCGAACGCCTGCGCCAGCTCGCAGCCGATCGGCCCGCCGCCCAGCACCACCAGGCGCGGCGGCAGCTCGGTCAGGCCCCACAGGGTGTCGCTGGTCAGGTAGCCCACCTCGTCGAGCCCCGGCAGCGGCGGCACGGTGGGCGCGGCGCCGCTGGCGATCACCACCGCGCGCGTGGCCAGTGTGCGCACCGTGCCGTCGTCGTGCGTGATCTGCACGTGCCACGGGCTCGTCAGGCGCGCTCGCCCGAGCACCACGTCCACGCCGAGCGCCGTGTAGCGCGCCACCGAATCGTGTGGTTCGACGGCGCGCACCACGCCCGCCACACGCGCCATCGCCTGTGCGAAGTCGAGCCGCGCCTCGGCCTGCGCGATGCCGTAGCCGGCCGCGTGGCGGATCTGGTGCATCAGCGTGGCGGTGCGGATCAGCGCCTTGCTCGGCACGCAGCCGGTGTTCAGGCAGTCGCCGCCCATGCGCTGCGCCTCCACCAGGGTCACCTTGGCCTTCACCGCCGCCGCGATGTAGGCCGTCACCAGCCCGGCCGCACCCGCGCCGATGACCACGAGGTTGCGGTCGAAGCGGCGCGGTTTCAGGTGCGCCCAGCGGGCGACGACGCGCCGAGCGCGCAGCGCGTCGACGGTCTTGCGTGCCGCCAGCGGCAGCAGGCCCAGCAGCACGAAGGCACCCACCAGCCCCGGCGAGAGGATGCCGCGCAGCGAGTCGAGCTGCGCGAGCTGCGTGCCGGCCAGCACGTAGACGACGGTGCCCGGGAACATGCCCGCCTGGCTCACCCAGGCGAAGGTCCGCGTGCGCATCGCCGTCAGGCCGAACAGCAGGTTGATCGCCGCCGGCGGGAACGCCGGGATCAGGCGCAACGTGAAGAGGTAGAAGGCGCCGTCGCGCGCGATGCCGGCGTCCACCTCCGCCAGGCGCGTGCCGAAACGCGCCTGCACGCTGTCGCGCAGCAGATGACGCGAGGCGAGGAAGGCCAGCACCGCCCCTGCCGTGGAGGCGAAGGAGACCACCACGGTGCCGACGACGAGTCCGAACAGTGCGCCGCCCAGCAGCGAGATCACCGCCCCCACCGGCAGCGCGAGCGCGAACACCAGGACGTACAGCGCCGCATACGCCGCGATCACCGACACCGGGTGCCCGGCGTAGAGCGCCGCGAATTGCGCCTGCCGCGCCTTGATCGCCGCCAGGCTCGACCACTCGCCGAGGCCGAAGGCGAACCAGGCCACGACCAGGGCGGCCACGATCACGACGATCAGGAGCTTCTTCTTGGACACGGAGGGATTGCTGCGCAAAGCCAGTCGGTCGGCCGCGGCGATGGCACCTTACACCGGGCCGCCGCTCAACGTCGCCGGCCCAGGATCGCGGCCCCGCCGACGATGCGCGTGACCAGCGTCACCGCGCACAGCGCCGCGAAGCCCCAGGCCCAGAGCGCAAAGTGCCGCGGCCACAGGCACATGGCCACGAAGCAGGCCAGCGTCTCGGTGGCCTCGGTGAGGCCACCCAGGTAGTAGAGGCCCTTGTTCGGGTACTCGGTACTTGCCAGTCCGCGCCGCTCGGCCAGCACCGCGAAGGCGAGGAAGCTCGAGCCCGTGCCGATGAAGGCGGCCAGCAGCACCGCGGCGGCCAGCGCATTGGCCGCCGGGTCGGCGAACGCGAAGGCCAGCGGCACGCTGGCGTAGAACACGAAGTCGAGCGTGATGTCGAGGAATGCGCCGCGGTCGGTGGGCTGCGTCAGGCGCGCCACCGGCCCGTCGAGGCCGTCGGCCAGCCGGCTTGCGAGCAGCAGCGCGAGCCCGGCGAGGTAGTGCTGCCATGCGATGGCCGCCGCCCCCGCGAGCCCGATGGCCAGGCCGGCCACGCTGATCGCGTCCGCGCCCACGCCCAGGCGCACCAGGCCGCGCGCGGCCACCTGCAGCAGCGGCATCAGGGCGGCGTTGGCGGCGCGGTCGAGCATGGTCGATGCCCTACAGGTTCACCACCTGCGCACCCGGCGGCACGTCGGCCGCGTCGTGCGTCACCAGCACGGCCGGCACGCCGCGTGCGCGCAGCGTGTCGAAGGTGACGCTGCGCATCTGCGCACGCAGCGTGGCATCCAGGCGCGAGAACGGCTCGTCGAGCAGCAGTGCGCGCGGCGCGGCCAGCAGCGCGCGCAGCAGCGACACGCGCGCGCGCTGCCCGCCCGACAGCCGCGCGGGCGCCTGGTCGCCGCAGCCCGCCAGGCCGGCCTGCGCCAGCGCCGCCTCGGCCGCCGCCACGCGCTCGCCGCGAGCGCCGGCCGGCAGCGCGAACAGCAGGTTGTCGCGCACGTTCCAGTGCGGGAACAGCAGGTCGTCCTGGAACAGCAGGCCGACGCGGCGCTCGCGCGTGGGCACGCCGTCGAGGCCGCACCCGTCCAGCCGCAGCACGCCGCGTGCGGTGAAGGGCGCCTCCAGCGTGCCGGCGATCCACGCCAGCAGGCTCGACTTGCCCGCGCCGCTGGGCCCCATCACGGCCAGCAACTCGCCCGCACCGACGCGCGCCGTGAGGCCGGCGACGAGCGTGCGCCCGGGCAGCGCGATCGTCACGTCCTGCAGCTCAAGCGCCATGGCGCGTCATTCTGCGGCCCACGAGTGCGGCGGCCCCGAAGCCCAGGGCCGGCAGCAGCGCCTGCAGCAGCGCGAAGGCGGCCGCGCCGCCGCGCTGCCCACCGGCGGCCAGCGTGACCGCCTCGGTGGTGACGGTGGCCTGGCGCCCGGCGCCGATGAACTGCGTGGGCAGGTACTGCGCCACGCTCACCGCGAAGCCCACCGCCAGCGCGGCGGCCAGCGGCGCGGCCAGCAGCGATCGCTTGACCTGCCACCAGAACGCGGCGCGCGAGCGGCCGAGCGCCAGCGCGGTGGCCTCGAAGCGCGGGTCGAAGGCGCGCCACGCCGGCGCCAGCGCCACGAACACATAGGGCAGGGCGGCCAGCGTGTGCACCGCCACCAGGCCCGTCACCGTGCCGTCCAGGCGCAGGCGCAGCGCCAGCGCGTACAGGCCCACCAGCAGCAGCACCGGCGGCAGCACCAGCGGCGCCAGCACGAACGGCATCGCGCGCGCATCCCACGCCGCGGGCGTGGCCTCGAGCCACAGCAGCACGAGCACGAGCGACAGGACGGCCGCGGCCACGCCGACCCCCGCGCTCAGCGCCAGCGTGCGGCTGCCGGACGCCACCTGCGCCCAGGCGTCGACCGACCAGGCCTGGGGCAGGGGCGACGGAAAGGTCCACACGCCGGCCAGCGAGGACGCCGCGAGCAGCGCGAGCACCAGCGCATAGACGAGTGCGCAGGCCATGGCCAGCGCGAGCGCCGCGACACGGCCGCCGGCGCCGCCGCGGACCCTGCGCACGCCGTCGCTGCCGCGCCGCGTCCACGCCGGGCCGAGCGCGCGCCACGCCAGCGCGCCGAGGCCGGCCAGCGCGGCCAGCGTGAGCGCGAGCAGCAGCGCCGCCGCCGCGCCCTCGGCGTTGCGCGCCGCATCGCCGTCGAGCAGCGCCTGCCAGGCCAGCACCGCGAGCGTGGGCGGCGCGGTGGGGCCGATCACGAGCGCCAGGTCCACCACCGTCAGGCCGTATGCGAGCACCGCGAGCAGCGACCACGCCAGCCGCGGCAGCAGCAGCGGCCACAGCACGCGCCACCACAGCGCCGCCTCCGCGTAGCCCAGCGACTGCGCGCTGGCGCGCCAGGCGCGCCACTGCGCGGCCCACTCGGGGCGCGCCAGCAGCGCCATCAGCTGCCACAGCACGAAGGGCAGTTCCTTGCCCACCAGCACCGCCACCAGCGCCAGCCCCCACGGGTCGTGCAGCGTGGGCCAGTCCGGCGGCGCGGTCCAGCCGAAGGCCGGCGCGAGCAGGCGCGCTGCCAGGCCCGCGGGCATCACCAGCAGCGCGAAGCCGATCGCGAAGGCCGCGTGCGGCAGCGCGAGCATCGGCGCCAGCGCGCGCGTCACCGCGGCCCAGGCGCGCGTGCCGTGAAGGTGCGTGACCAGCCCCATGGCGAGCGCCGCCGCGCCGAACGTGGAGGCGAGCGCCGTGCCCACCGAGAGCGCCCAGGCGCGCGGCAGGCGCGGGTCGTCGAGGAGGGCCCGCCACGCCGCCGCGTCGAGCGCCTGGGCCAGCGCCAGCGGCAGCGCCAGCACGAGCGGCAGCGCGAACAAGGCGACGGGCGGCGCGATGAGCGCTGCCCGCAGGGGCCGACTCACCGTGCTCAACGCCCCGCGTCGCGGTCGCGTGCCGGCAACGCGTCGCGGAAGGCGTCGAAGGTCTTCCACGCCGGCACCGGCGGCGTGTACTGCGGGCGCGGTGCGTACACCGAGGGCTCGACCATCTGCATGCGGTGGATGTAGCGCGGGCAGTTGGGGAACACCTGCTCCACCTCGACGCGCACGATGAACACCGCGCCCGGGCAGTCGCCGATCAGCGGGTCGTCGTCGCGAACCGTGGCGCGGCCGTTCACGCGCAGGCGACGCGGCTGCTCGAAGTCGATGAACAGCAGCCCCACCTGCGGATTCACCAGCACGTTGCCCCAGCTGCGGTACTGGCCGTTGCCGTCGTAGTCCGGGACCGCCAGCGTGCGCGCGTCGAGCACGCGCACGAAGCCGGGCAGGCCGCCCTTGTACGAGCAGTCGGGCCGCCCCTGCGCGTCGGCGCTGGCCAGGAAGAACATCGACGAGCGCGCGATGAACCCGCGGTCGTCGTCGCTGAGCGCGCTGCGGAAGGTCACCTGCGCCAGCCGGTCGGCCAGCGGCCGCGTCTCGCGTGCGTCCTGCAAGCGTCGCATGCCCTCGTGGTACACCGAGTCGTCAGCCATGGCGCCTCCTCGCGGCGGGTGGGACACGGACTTCAGCACGTTCGCGCCGCGGCGTCGAGCCCGCTGCCGCGCGTCATCCGTTGCCGTAGCGCCGCACCCATTCGCGCTCGAGCGGATCGACCCACGAGCCGTGCGGCTCGGGCAGCGCCGGCGCGGGCCGAGCCACCTGGCCGGGGGCCGCGCCCGCCGCGAAGAGCGCGCGCTCGGCCGGTGCCAGCCGCTGGACCGCCAGCACGGTGGGGTCGCCCCATACCGAGATGTCCGCCTTGCGCGCCTGGGCCATGGGCGACAGCAGGAAGTCGGCCACCACCTGCGCGCCCTCCTTGGCGCGCGCATTGAACGGGATCGCCACGAAGTGCGTGTTGCCCACGGTGCCGACCGCGTGCTGGTAAGCCACCACGCGCGGGGGCAGGCGCCGGGCCGCGATCTCGTTGGCCACCTCGTTGGGGTTGAAGGTGAGCGAGATCGCGAGTTCGCCGTCGGCCAGCATCTGGCGCATCACCACGTTGCTGGACGGAAACTGCTGGCCGCGCTTCCACAGCTGCGGGTGCAGCGCGTCGAGGGTGCGCCACAGCGGCGCGGTCACGCTCGCGAACGCCTCGGCGCTGTGCGGCGCGTACAGCGGCCTGCGGTCGGGCGTGGACTCGAGCAGCACCTGCTTGAGAAAGGTGCTGCCGTGGAAGTCGGGCGGCCGCGGGTAGGTGAAGCGGCCCGGGTTCTTCTGCGTCCAGGCCAGCAGCTCGGCCACGCTCGCCGGCGGCTGCGGCACGCGCGCGCCGTCGGCGTAGAAGGTGAGCTGCGCCATGCCCCAGGGCGACTCCATGCCGTCCACCGGCTCCGAGAAGTCGACGCGCGTGGTGGGCTTGCCCTGCACGTCCACGAGCGCGTGGTTCGGCAGCGCCTCGCTCCAGGGGCCGAACAGCAGGCCCTCGCGCTTCATCGCGAGGAAGTTCTCGCCGTTGATCCACACCAGGTCCACCGAGCCGCCCGCGCTGCGTCCCGCGGCCTTTTCGGCCCGCACGCGCCGCACCACCTCGGCGGCATCGGCGATCTTCACGTGCTCGAGCCTCACGCCGTGGCGCTGCATCAGCTCGGCCGCGGCCCACTGCAGGTAGGCGTTGATGCGCTCGCTGCCGGCCCAGGCGTTGAAGTACACCGTCTGGCCGCGCGCGGCGCTCTCGATGCGTTGCCAGGCCGCCGCATGGGCCCGGGCGCGCGGCAGCAAGGCGCACAGGGGCAATGCGCCGAGGGCAGTGATCGTGCGGCGGCGATTCGGCGTCATGCGGTCTCCGTCTTCGGGGTCGAAATCAGTGTAGCCACGCCCGCCCGGCCCATCGCGGACGGCGCGCCGGCGATGCGGCTCGCGCGGCCCCGATGGGTGGTCGGCCCAGGGCGCGCGAACTTACACTGCCCCCGCACTTTCATCGCCGATGGACGATTTCGCCACCGCCGTGCAGGCCCTGCGCCCCCAGCTGCTGCGCTTCGCGCAGGCCCAGCTGCGCAACGCCGCCTGGGCCGAGGACGCGGTGTCCGACACGGTGCTGGCCGCGATCGCCAAGCCGCAGGCCTTTGCCGGCCAGTCGCAGCTCAAGACCTGGCTGGTGGGCATCCTCAAGCACAAGCTGGTGGACCAGATCCGCCGCCACAGCCGCGAGGTGTCGGCCACCACCGACGAGGACGAGGAGGACATCGACGGCCTGCTGTTCCGCGACGACGGTGGCTGGCGCGAGGCGCCGGCCGACTGGGGCGACCCCGAGGCCGCGCTCGGGCGGCGCGAGTTCTTCGAGGTGCTGGAGATCTGCGTCGAGCAGCTGCCCGGCGTGCAGGGACGCATCTTCATGATGCGCGAGTGGCTCGAACTGGACACGGCCGAGATCTGCAAGGAACTGGGCATCACCGCGACCAATGCCTGGGTGCTGCTGCACCGCGCCCGGCTGCGCCTGCAGATGTGCCTGCAGGAACGCTGGTTCGCCCAGCGCCCCGCCACGCCATGAAGCTGATGCGCCACAACTGCAAGACGGTCACCGCCCTGGTGCTGGCGGGGCTGGACCGCGAGCTCGGCTTCTTCGAGCGCTGGGCCGTGCGCGCGCACATGAAGGTGTGCGCCGCCTGCCCGCGCTTCATGCGCCAGGTGGCACTGATGCGCGAGGCGATGCCGCGCTGGCGCGCCTACCGTGATGCGGGCGATGCGGCGGATTGAGCGCCGGCTGCTGATTGCATCGGCGCTGCTCGCCGCGGTGGCGCTGGCGCGGGCTGCCGAGGTGCGCGTGGCCGTGGCGTCCAATTTCGCCGCGCCGATGAAGGCCATCGCCGCGCAGTTCGAGCAGGCCACCGGCCACCACGCGCGGGTGTCGCTGGGCGCCACCGGCGCCTTCTACGCGCAGATCCGCCATGGCGCACCGTTCGAGGTGCTGCTGGCCGCCGACGCGGCCACGCCGGCGCGCCTGGTGGCCGACGGCGCGGCCGATGCCGGCAGCCGCTTCACCTACGCCGTCGGGCGCCTCGTGCTGTGGAGCGCGCGTGCCGACCGCGTCGATGCGCAGGGCGCCACGCTGCGCGCGCCGCCGCGTGCAGGAGAGCGCCTGGCCATCGCCAACCCCAGGCTCGCGCCCTACGGCGCGGCAGCCGAGCAGGTGCTGGAGCGCCAGGGCGTGGCCGCGCTGTGGCGCGATCGGCGGGTGCAGGGCGAGAACATCGCGCAGACGCACCAGTTCGTGGCCAGCGGCAACGCGGCGCTGGGCTTCGTGGCGCTGGCGCAGGTGGTGGCGCCGGACGGCGGCTTCGCGTCGGGCTCGGGCTGGCGGGTGCCCGAGTCGCTGCACGACCCGATCCGCCAGGACGCGGTGCTGCTCGCGCGCGGGCGCGCCAACCCCGCCGCCGCCGCGCTGCTGCAATACCTGCGCTCGGACGCGGCGCGCCGCGTGATCGCCGCGCACGGCTACGGGCTTGCTGCGCCATGAACCTCGGGCTCGATCAGGCCGCCTGGCAGGCCATCCGCCTCACGCTGGCGCTCGCCGGCGTGACGACGCTGGTGCTGCTCTTGATCGCCACACCGCTGGCCTGGTGGCTGGCGCACACCGCCTCGCGTGCGCGCGCCGCGGTGGGCGCGCTGGTGACGCTGCCGCTGGTGCTGCCGCCCACGGTGTTGGGCTTCTACCTGCTGGTGGCGCTGGGCCCCGACGGCCCGCTCGGGCGCGCGACGCAGGCCCTCGGGCTGGGTGTGCTCTCGTTCAGCTTCAGCGGGCTGGTGATCGGCTCGGTCGTCTACTCGCTGCCGTTTGCGGTGCAGCCCATCCGCCACGCCTTCGAGGCCATCGGCACGCGCCCGCTGGAGGCCGCGGCCACGCTGCGCGCATCGCCGTGGGACGCCTTCTGGCACGTGGCGCTGCCGCTGGCGCGCCCGGGCCTCGCCACCGCCGCGGTGCTCACCTTTGCGCACACGGTGGGCGAGTTCGGCGTGGTGCTGATGATCGGCGGCAACATCGCCGGCGAAACGCGCGTGCTCTCCACGCTGATCTACGGCCACGTGGAGGCGTTGGAGTACGCGCAGGCGCACGCGCTGGCCGCCGGCATGCTGGGCTTTGCCTTCGTGGTGCTGCTGGCGCTGGCGCTGCTGGATGCGCGGCGGGCGAGGGTGGGCGGATGAGCAGCCACATCCGGTTGGCCGTGCACTGGTCGCGCCCGGGCTTCACGCTCGATCTCGATCTCGCGCTGCCCGCTCGCGGTGTCAGCGCGCTGTTCGGGCCCTCGGGCTCGGGCAAGACGAGCGCGCTGCGCTGCATCGCGGGGCTGGAGCGGCCCACGCACGCCCGCGTGCAGGTGGGCGATGCGCTGTGGCAGGACGATGCCGCCGGCGTCTTCGTGCCCACCTGGCGGCGGCCGCTGGGCATGGTGTTCCAGGAACCGAGCCTGTTCGACCACCTCGACGTCGCGGCCAACCTGCGCTTCGGCATGACGCGCGCCGGCGTGCCGGCCGATGCCAGGGGCTGGGACGCCCTGGTCGAACTGATGGGGCTGGGTGCGCTGCTGCAGCGCCGGCCGCACCAGCTTTCCGGCGGCGAGCGCCAGCGCGTGGCGATCGCGCGCGCGCTGGCCACGCAGCCGCGCCTGCTGCTGCTCGACGAGCCGATGGCTGCGCTGGATGCCGCGCGCAAGGCCGAGATCCTGCCCTGGCTGGAGCGCCTGCGCGACGAGCTGGCGATCCCGATGGTGTACGTCTCGCACTCGGCCGCCGAGGTGGCGCGCCTGGCCAGCACGCTGGTGGTGATGCACGAGGGCCGCGCGCTCGCGGCCGGTCCCATCGAGCAGGTGTACGGCGCGGTGGACGCGCGCGTGGCCTTCGGCGACGAACTCGGGGTGCTGCTGCCCGGCCAGGTGGCCGAGCGCGACGCGCACTGGCAGCTGATGCGCGTGGACTGCGGCGGCGGCTACGGCCTGTGGCTGCGCGACGAGGGGCTGCCGGTGGGCAGTGCAGTGCGGCTGCGCGTGCTTTCGCGCGACGTGAGCCTGGCCACCGAGGTGCCGCCGCACCTGTCGATCCAGAACCACTGGCAGGGCAGGGTGGCGCAGATCGTGCCCGACGCGCACCCGGCGCAGGTGCTGGTGCGCGTGCAGTGCGGCGCGGCACTGATGCAGGCCAGCGTGACGCGTCGCGCGGTGGAGTCGTTGGGCTTGGCGGTTGGTGCGCCGGTGTGGGTGCTGGTGAAGGCGGCGGCGCTGTTGCGTTGATCGTTGTCCGCGGTGCCGGCTGCGGGCGGGCCGCCGCGCGGGCTTCGGTGAAGCGGCCCTTCGGGCTGCCCTGCGGTGCTCGGCCGCGTGGCGCGCCGCTCAACTCGCTGCGCTCACTGCGTTCGCTGCGCTCGGACAATCGCGGCGAGTCAGTTCACGATGCGCGCTGCGCGCGCCGCCACGCGGCCTGCGCGCCTCGGCGCTTCACAGGCGCCCGCACGACGGCCTGCCCGCAGCCGGTGTGCGAAATTGGGGGATGGGGGTGTGGCTGCGGTCTTTCGCGACTTCAATTCGAGGGCTGAAGCGGCACGCCGAAGTCAGATCAGTGAATCGCGACAAGCACTTGGATCATGGGTGAGACTCGTGCATATGCTGCACTCGGACTGCATGCGACGCACAATGCTGCGGTCTGGAACACGATTGGCGTCATGACTCAAGCACCGCGTTACATTGAGCCGAGCGCTGCAATCCGGGCAAAGCTGACTGCAGCTGCAGCCGCTCCGTTTCTCGCCGGCCTTGCCTACGATAGATGGCTTCGTCCTAAATTGGATTGGGTCGCGACGCTACCCACCTGCGAGTCGCTCCCTTGGGTTCGTGCTGAACTCTTGGGTGGGGTCGGCATCGTTTGGCTTGTGGCCGTCCTGTGGCTACGTACTGGCGTAAAGATCTGGACTTTGAATCAGACGCCTCTGCCGGGCGCATGGGTATGGAGCCGTACAGAGATTAGGACGGGCAGGTACGCCCGGGCTATTGCGCTCGGATACCTATCTGTCGCCGCCCTTCTTCTCGTAGGTCCAGTCATCTTGGTTCTCTCCCATGAGCTCTACACAGTCTTTTGCTTTCCGCAGGCGTGTGGCTGTTAGTTACCGGCCGGTCAGCCGAACGACACGGCGATGACGCTAAACCCCTCGCTCGAGCCGACCCGCTTCGGCAACCAACGCCTGGCCGCTCCATGCCAAAGTGATCATCGTCCTTCCGCGGCCAGTCGTCGTCTGCCTCCGCAGTCGGCTCAGTTCGAATGCTAGGCCGCATGAAGCTACTTGCGCTACTCGCTCTACTTGCGATTCACGCGGCAACAAGTGCCCATCCGCAGGTACAGCCGCTTCGCGAGTCCGATATCGACTACGGATGCGGCTGCAGTTTTCAGGCTCCCCTCAGTCTGGGGCCTGACGCGCCGGTCGTCATTCAATGGGAGCTGGACGGTCCCGCAAACATCCGTCTCGACGGAAGGCTTCACAAGCTCAAGGTGAGTTCTTTATCTGCGGTAAGACGAAAAGACGGGCGCGAACGCGTCGGCGACAGAGAGGTGTTCGAGTTGAAGGGTGACTCCGTATTCGTGCGGGCCGAATGCACCGTTGCGGAGGTCTGCAAGCCCGGGGATGAGTCTTGCGAGGTCACCATCTACAAGGCAAGGATCACCATTCGAACCCCGACGGGCACGAGCGTTCTGGACGCTCGTGCGTCTTGCGGGTGTTGAACGTGCGGCCTGACGAATGGATGGGGCGGACCCGCAACGGGGCTTCGCCTTGGCGCGTCCCTGGTCATGATGTTCACGTCGGCGCACTGACGCTGCGGCCCGCTTCCCGCGAACGTGGGCCGCCACGAAGCCATCCCCAGGAGCCCCCAGGCCGTCCCTTACCGCGACGCTGTCGACCGCCCTTCCAGGCAGCTGGGCGTTGCTCTCTCGGACGGATGTCAACGATGCCGGCGAGCCTCGCGACGAGCCGTCCCTGGGGTCCGACCCCATCGCGCTGCTGATCTACGACCGCTCGGGTCACTTCGCGGCGCAGTTCATGAAGCGGGACCGCACACCCGCCGCGGTCGTCGACGCGCCGACGGCGGGGGGCCATCAGCCTGCGGACGACCTCGATCGCCGGCGAGCCGGTCACGCGAACGCTGACGTGGCTGCGCGTCGGGCAAGCGGATCGCCGATGGCAGGTCACGACGCTCGCGAGACCCGCGATGCACCGTGGCGCCCACTCGACGCAAGCGTTGCACCTCACTCCTGCGAGCCTCTCGGGCCCGCCCCGGCCCGGGGCGTTCGCGCCTAGGCCCGACCCGACCGCCGGCTGCGCGGCTGCAGCTTGTCCAGTTCGGCGAATTGCTGCCTGAGCAGCAGCAGCAACGTGCGGGCGTGCTCCACGGGCACGCGCAGGCACGTGGTCTCCGAGGGTTCGCCGCGCGCCGGCCGTGCCATGACCAGCGCGTCCACGTCGATCTCGATCAGCCCCTTGTCGTGCCTCATCGACTTCAGGCGCTGCACTTCCACGTCATATGGCTTCACTCGTCTTCCCCGGTTGGCGCGTGCCCGGATTGTCGGCGAGCGTGCGTCGACGCCGAGGTTCATACTCCATCCCCCAGCGCCAGCCTCCGGAGGGACGATGCCCGCACCGACCCAAGTGAATCAGGCCATCCAGACGCACTACGGCCGCTCCGAACTGGGCGACGCCATCCTGGCGGCCCTGGCCGGCGCGGGCAAGGACACCGACCGGCTCACGCCCGAAGACCTGGCGCCGATCGACGCGTTCCACATCCGCGGGCGGGCCGCCACGCTCGAACTCGCGCAGGCGGCAGGCCTCGATGCGGCCAAGCGCGTGCTGGATGTCGGCAGCGGTGTGGGCGGGACGTCGCGCACGCTGGCCAAGGCCTTCGGCTGCCGTGTCACCGGCATCGACCTCACCGAGGAGTACTGCCGCGCCGCGGCGCTGCTCACCGCGAAGACCGGCCTCGCGGATCTCGTCGACTATCGCCAGGGCGACGCCACCCATCTGCCGTTCGACGACGCATCCTTCGACGTGGTGTGGACCGAGCACGTGGCGATGAACATCCCGGACAAGGCCGCGCTCTACCGCGAGATGCACCGCGTGCTGAAGCCCGGCGGCACGCTCGCGATCTACGACGTGCTGGCCGGCCCGTCGGGGCCGGTGCTCTTTCCGGTGCCGTGGGCGCGCACGCCGGACACGAGCTTCCTGGTGACGCCGGCCGAGTTGCGCACCCTGCTCGAAGGCGCCGGCTTCACGATCGCCGACTGGTCGGACACGACCGAGGCAGCGCGCACCTGGTTCGTGGCGCTGGCCGAGAAGATCCGCAGGGACGGCCTGCCGCCGCTGGGGTTCCACATCCTGCTCGGCCCCGACTTCGGGGCGATGGCCCAGAACCAGGGGCGCAATCTCCAGGAAGGGCGGATCGTTCTCGCGCAGGTCGTCGCGAAGAAGTAGGCGCCGCGGCGCCTTCGTCGCACGGGCGTCGGCATCCTCCCTAGGGTGGGCTATAGGCAGCGCGCGTGCGCGGCCTACGATGGCCACACCCATCACGACGCACAGGGAGTGTGGCCATGCCGAGCAAGAACGTTTCCATCGGCCAGCGCAGGGTGTCGCTCGACGCGCGCCCGGACCGGCTCGATCTTCGAGACCGACCCTACCGCCCGCCGCTGGGCAACCTGCCGCCCGCGTTCCCGACCGACGAGGCGGTGCGCGACCTGCTGCCCGCCTACGCCGCCGCCGGCCTGCTGCTCAACCAGGGCGAGGAGGGCGCCTGCACCGGCTTCGGTCTGGCCGCGGTGATCAACTACCTGCTGTTCGTGCGCACGCTCAACGCCGGGGGCCAGGGCATCGCGCCGGCTCAACGCGTGAGCCCGGCCATGCTCTACCAGCTCGCGCGCCTGTACGACGAGTGGCCGGGCGAGGATTACGAGGGCTCGAGCTGTCGCGGCGCGCTCAAGGGCTGGCACCGCCACGGCGTGTGCCGCGAGGCGCTGTGGCCTTTCGTGCTCGACAAGAAGGGCCGGCGCGTCTACGTGCCGCCCAAGGAGGACGCGCAGCTGCCCGACGACCCGGCGCGCAACTGGGACGTCGACGCGCTGGGCGTGACGCTCGGCGTGTACTACCGGGTCGACATGCGCTCGGTGGTCGACATGCAGGCCGCGATCCGCGAGAACGGTGCCATCTACGTGTCGGCCAACGTGCACGAGGGCTGGGCCGTGCCGGCGCGCAAGACGCTGCGCGGCCATGCCGACCTGGGCCGCATCAAGGCCATTGCCAAGCCCAAGGACCCGGGCGGACACGCCTTTGCGCTGGTGGGCTACAACGAGATGGGCTTCGTGGTGCAGAACTCCTGGGGCCCCGACTGGGGCACGCACGGCTTCGCGCTGCTGCCCTACGAGGATTGGGTCACGCACGGCAGCGACGCCTGGGTGTTCACGCTCGGCGTGCCGCGCCAGCAGGCGGTGGCGGCCGCGCCGGCAGGCCAGGCGCAGGGCAAGGCCGGAGCCCGCGCCGAGCGCACGCTGCGCAGCGCGCGCTTCCTGGTGCCCTCCGGCTCGGGGGCGTCCGCCTCGGCGATGGAGCGCCCGAGCGGCCTGGTGGGCGCCGACGACGGGCTGGCGCGGCGCTACAGCGGCCTCAAGAACGCGGCGAACCGCCCGCTCGACAGCGATGCGGCCTACCGCCACGCCATCGTGCTCGACCGCGGCTTCCCGGTGAAGAACGACATCACGGCCGAGAACGCCGCCACGGCGCTGGAAGCCGCCGCGCTCACGCGCCCGCTGGCGTGGATGAAGGCCCAGGGCAGCGACAAGCTGCTGGTGTACGCGCACGGCGGCCTCAACAGCGAGACCGATTCGATCGCGCGCATCCGCACCATCGCGCCGTACGCGCTCAACAACGGCCTGTACCCGCTGTTCGTCACCTGGCGCACCGGCCCGCTGGAGACCTTGAACGACCTGGTCGAGGAGAGCATGGCCAAGTTCGGCCTCGCCGAGCGCGGCGTGACCCCGCAGCGCGGCTGGCTCGACCGCGTGAGCGACACCACCGACCGCCTGCTCGAGCCGCTGCTGCGCGCGCCCGGCGGCGCGATGTGGGGGCAGATGAAGCTCAACGCCGAGCGCGCCGGCAACCACGAGCAGGGCGGCGTGCGGCTGGCGGTGCAGCACCTCAAGGCGCTCAAGGCCGCACGGCCCAAGCTGGAGATCCACCTCGTGGGCCACTCGGCCGGCTCGATCGTGCTCGGCGCGATGCTCGGGCAGATGCGTGCGGCGGGCCTCAAGGCGGCGAGCGTGCGCCTGTTCGCGCCGGCCTGCACCGCGCGCTTCGCGCTCGACCACTACGTGCCGGCAGTGCAGGACGGCGTGCTCGACAAGCGCCACTTCCACCTGCACCTGCTGTCCGACCGCAACGAGCGCGGCGACAGCGTGGGGCCGTACCGCAAGTCGCTGCTCTACCTGGTGAGCCGCTCGTTCGAGGACGTGCACAAGATGCCGCTGCTGGGCATGGAGCACTGCTTCCTGGAGAAATCGGTGGATGCGGCGGCGGCCGACGGCATCTGGGCCGCCAGCCACATCGGCGACGCGGCGCGCTGGTTCGAGTTCTGGCAGCAGCTGGGCACCGGCGAGCGCTGCCTGCACCTGCTGAAGGAGCCCAGCGTGTCCGACGGCGTGCGTGCGCTGCGCGCCTCGCACGGCTGCTTCGACAACGCCGTCAAGATCGTGGGCGAGGCGCTGGCCTATGCGGTCGACCCCGCGGCGCCGCCGAAGATCACGATCGAACGCCTCGACTACTGACCCGCGCCAGGAGGACCACCATGAGATACCCCGGCCGCGTGATCCGTGCGGGCGAAGCCGATGCGCGCATCGTCAAGGCCCTGAAGACCGCGCTCAACCGCGCGCTTGCGCTGCGCGGCGGCGCGGCGCTGGTGCTCGACGCCGACAACCCGCGCTTCGGCCCGCGCATGACGCAGGCGGTGCGCCTGTTCCAGGCGCGCCACCTCGATGACCAGGGCCAGCCGCTGAAGATCGACGGCGAGGTGGGCGCGCTCACCTGGGCGGCGCTGTTCGGCGCCGCGCGCGTGCCCGCGGCCGACACGGCCACCGACCCGCTGCTGGCCGCGGTGCTGGCGCAGGCCGGCGCGGCGGCCGATGCCGGCGTGCGCGAACAGCCGAAGAACAGCAACCGCGGCCCGGAGGTCGACGAGTACCTGCGCCGCGCCGGCGTGCCGCCCGGGCTGGCCTGGTGCTGCGCCTTCACCTACTGGTGCTTCGACGAGGCCGCGCGCGCGGCCGGCCGGCCCAACCCGATGGTGCGCACCGCCGGCTGCCTGGCGCACTGGAACGGCGCCGAGCGCGCCGGCGCGCGCCGCATCGCGGCACGCGAGGCCATCGACGACCCGGGCCTGTTGCGCCCCGGGATGGTCTTCATCATGGACTTCGGTGGCGGGCTCGGCCACACCGGCTTCGTCGAGACGGTGGAAGGCGGCTTCCTGCACACCATCGAGGGCAACACCGACGCCTCGCAATCGCGCGAGGGCGGCGGCGTATACCGCCTCACGCGCAAGGTCAACAGCATCGGCAAGGGGTTCATCGATTACGCGGGGGTGTGAGAGTCCATCGCTGATGCGCGTGCAGCGCCCCTCGATGCGGAGATCGCGAACGACTGCCTTGCGTGGCGAATCGGATGCGAGCCCGATGGCGTGCGTGGCTGCGGTCGGCCAGTGGCAGTCGCTCGCCCGGGCACACGGCGGCATGCCCCCAGGAAGAACACCGCGGGCAGTGCCGAAGCGGGCGCTTGGGGTGGCCTGTGGAGCGAAGTCAAGGAGGAGCGCTCGCGTCAGCGAGCGCGGGGGACATGAGCGGAACAGGCTGCCCCAAGCGCCCGCGACCGCCACGGCGCGAGCGACCCTACGGGTCGATCGCCGCTGCGATTGCCCGATCACTGGTCGGCCGCATGGGGGCGTGGAGCCGGCATCCGCAAGCCCGGTACCGGGATCACCACGTCCGACGCCTTCCAGGGGAAGACGCCGCTCGACATTGCTGGCGTCGCAGCGCCGTCAGGCTGCGCCCCAGCCCCCGCCCCCCGGCGTCTCGATCACGAACACGTCCCCAGGCTGCATGGCCGCCGAGCCGATGTGGTCGAGCGTCTCCACCGTGCCGTCGGCGCGCTCGACGCGGTTGATGCCCAGCGCGCCGGGCGATCCGCCGTCGCCGCCGAAGGCGGGGACGTGGCGGCCGTTGGAGAGGATCGACGCCGTCATCGGCTCCAGGAAGCGCACGCGGCGCACGCCGCCGTCGCCGCCCTTCCAGCGCCCCGCGCCGCCGGAGCCGCGGCGAATGGCGTAGCTCTCCAGCCGCACCGGGAAGCGGAACTCGAGCACCTCGGGGTCGGTGAGGCGCGAGTTGGTCATGTGCGTCTGCACGACCGCGGTGCCGTCGAAACCCGGCCCGGCGCCCGATCCGCCGGAGATCGTCTCGTAATACTGGTGCGTCTCGTTGCCGAAGGTGAAGTTGTTCATCGTGCACTGGCTCGCGGCCATCACGCCGAGCGCGCCGTACAGCGCGTTGGTGACGCACATCGAGGTTTCCACGTTGCCGGCCACCACCGCCGCGGGCGGCCTCGGGTTGAGCATGCAGCCCTCGGGCACGATCACCTGCAGCGGCTTCAGGCAGCCGGCGTTGAGCGGGATCTCGTCGTCCACCAGGGTGCGGAAGACGTACAGCACCGCCGCCATCGTCACCGCCTTGGGGGCGTTGAAGTTGTTGGGCAGCTGTGCGCTGGTGCCGCTGAAGTCGATGGTGGCCTCGCGCCGCGCGGCCTGCACCGTGACCTTGACGGCGATGCGCGCGCCGTTGTCCAGCGGCAGCGTGAATTCACCATCTTTCAATGCCGTGATGACGCGCCGCACGCTCTCCTCGGCGTTGTCCTGCACGTGCTGCATGTAGGCCGCCACGGTGGCGCGGCCGAACTGCGCCACCATGGCGCGCAGCTCCTGCACACCCTTCTCGTTGGCGGCGATCTGCGCACGCAGGTCGGCGATGGTCTGGTCGGGGTTGCGCGCCGGGTACCTGTTGGCCCCCAGGCGCTGCGCGCCGTCCCCCGAGGGGAGCGTTCCGTCCAGGGAGACCCCGGACGGAAC
>DASTJE010000179.1:0-5261 GCA_035716845.1 Burkholderiaceae bacterium | reverse complement strand
CCGAGTTTCTCCGCGAGGCCGACGGCGAAGCGCGCCGCGAACAGTTCGTTGAGCGAGAACTTCGGGTCGTCGAGGCGGCCCTCGAGCGTGAAGTCGAGTTCGATCCTGCCGTCGCGGCTCATCGCGGCCAGCACGGCCTGGCGCGGCACGCCGCCGAAGGTGGCGAGCAGGCCCTCGCCGGAGCCGAGCTCGAGCCCCTGCAGCACCAGGTGGCCGGGGGCGTGCAACTGCTGCTGGGACGCTCGGGCGTCCACGCGCAGGTCGAGCGTGCCGCGTTCCACGCCGCCTTCGCCGCGTCGCATCAGGTAGGGCTGCAGGGCCACCAGGTCCAGGCCCTGGGCGCGGATGGCGAGCTGCGCATCGCGCGTGGACGGGGTCAGCTCCCCGCTGACGGCCAGCCGGCCGTCGCGCTGCACACCCTTGAAGACCGCGGCGATGTCGACTTTCATGCGCTCGTCGAGCGCGGGCAGCGCCAGCGGGCCCACGTCGGCGTTCACGTCGGCCAGGCGCAGCCGGTGCGGCCTGCCCGGCGCACCGACGCTGGCGTCGAACAGCTCGAGCGTGACGCCGCGCAGCCGGATCGCGTCCAGCCGCACGCGCGGGCCTGCCGCGGCGGCGGCGGCACTGCGCGGCGCCGATCTGCCCGTGCCGGCGAGCGAGGGCACCACCTGCAGCCGGCCGTCGCGCGTGCGCAGCATCGACAGGTAGCCGCCCTCGACCTCCAGCCGCGCCACGCGCCACGGCCCGCCCCACAGGCTGGACCAGGCCGGCACGACGACCACGCGCTCGGCGCGCAGCTCCTGCGCTGCGGGCCACCGGCCCGGGTCGGCCGCGATCGCGAGGTCGCGCACCACGACGCCGCGCCACCCGGCCTCGATCGTGCCCACGCTGGCACGCGGGCCGAGCGCGTCGGACACCAGCGCCGGCAGGCGCCGCAGGGCCAGTTGCACGGCCACCAGCAGGGCCAGCAGCGCGGCCGCGACGACGCCCAGCGCGATCGTCCAGCGGCGGGAAAGGGCGGGCAGGGGCATGCCGCGATTCTGGCCGCGACAATCGGCCGCATGGGTCACGCAGTGCAACTGCTCGGGGTCGATTTCACGAGCGCGCCGTCGCGCCGCAAGCCGATCACGGTGGCACGCGGCACGCTGCACGGCACGCGCCTGGCGGTGACGCGCCTGCAGCGCCTGGACGGCTTCGCCGCCTTCGATGCCCTGCTGCGCGAGAGCGGGCCGTGGGTCGGTGCGTTCGACTTCCCTTTCGGCCTGCCGCGTGAACTGATCGAGGCCCTGGGCTGGCCGCGCGACTGGCTCGGCGCGCTGCGGCATTACGCCGGCCTGGAGCGGGCGACGATCCGCGACACCTTCGCAGCCTTCTGCGCGGCGCGGCCACCGGGCGGCAAGTTCGCGCACCGGGCCTGCGACGGCCCGGCCGGGTCGAGCCCGTCGATGAAGTGGGTCAACCCGCCGGTGGCCTTCATGCTGCATGCGGGCGTGCCGCGCCTGGTCGACGCCGGCGTGCACCTGCCGGGCCTGCACGAGGGCGACCCGTCGCGCGTGGCGCTGGAGGCCTACCCGGGCCTGCTGGCGCGCGAGCTGATCGGCCTGCGTTCGTACAAGAGCGACGACGCGGCCCGGCAGACCCCCGAGCGCCTGATCGCCCGCAAGGACCTGCTGCACGCGCTCGAGCTGGGCCGCACGCGGCTGGGCCTGCGCGTGGCACTGCGCGATGCGCTGCGCGACGAGATCGCGGCCGAGCCGCAGGGCGACCTGCTGGATGCGCTGCTGTGCCTGGTGCAGGCGGCCTGGGCCAGCTCGCAGCCGCGCTGGGGCCTGCCCGCGGCGGTCGACCCGCTCGAAGGCTGGATCGTCTCGGCATGACGCTCGACGCCGAGCGCTGGTTCGCATCGCGCGGCTGGACGCCGTTCGACTTCCAGCGCGAGGTCTGGGCCGCGATGGCGCGCGGCGAGAGCGGCCTGCTGCACGCCAACACCGGCAGCGGCAAGACCTACGCGGTGTGGATGGGGGCCCTGCAGCGGATGCAGGAGACGGTCGAACTGGCTGGAGCCCGCCGCCTCGTGGAGGGGGCTGGCGCGGGTGGGGGAGCCGTGCGTTCGGCTGGCGAAGCCAAAGCACCTGCATTGCAGGTGCTTTGGTTGACGCCCATGCGCGCGCTCGCGGCCGACACGACGCGCGCGCTCGCGCTGCCGCTGCCCGAGATGGCGCCCGAGATCACCGTGGGCCAGCGCACCGGCGACACGCCGAGCGCCGAGCGCGCGCGCCAGGACAAGCGCTGGCCGTCCGCGCTGGTGACCACGCCCGAGTCGCTGAGCCTGCTGCTCACGCGCGCCAGGGCGGCCGACGAACTCGCCGGCGTGCACACGGTGATCGTCGACGAGTGGCACGAGCTGATCGGCAGCAAGCGCGGCGTGCAGGTGCAGCTCGCGCTGGCGCGCCTCGCGCGCTGGAACCCGGCCCTGGTCGTGTGGGGCCTGTCGGCCACGCTGGGCAACCTCGAGCAGGCGATGGACACCCTCACCGGGCGCGGCGGCACGCTGGTGCGCGGGCGCGTGGACAAGACGATCGTCATCGACACCCTGCTGCCGCGCGATCCGGGGCGCTTTTCCTGGGGCGGGCACCTGGGCGCGCAGATGCAGCAGCCGGTGGTCGACGAGATCGAGCGCACGATGCACGAGAGCGGCGGCACCACGCTGGTGTTCACCAACGTGCGTTCGCAGGCCGAGATCTGGTACCGGCTGCTGCTCGATGCGCGCCCCGAGTGGGCCGGCCGCATCGCGCTGCACCACGGCTCGCTCGACCGCGAGGTGCGCGAGTGGGTGGAGGCCGGGCTCAAGGACGGCTCGCTCAAGGCCGTGGTGGCCACCTCCAGCCTCGACCTCGGCGTGGACTTCCTGCCGGTCGAGCGCGTGCTGCAGATCGGCAGCCCCAAGGGCGTGGCGCGCCTGCTGCAGCGCGCCGGACGCAGCGGGCACGCGCCGGGCCGCACGAGCCGCGTCACGCTGGTGCCGACCCACACGCTGGAGCTGGTGGAGGCCGCCGCGGCGCGGCGCGCGGCCCAGGCCGGCCGCGTGGAGTCGCGCGCGAGCCCCGAACAGCCGCTCGACGTGCTGGTGCAGCACCTGGTGACGGTGGGCCTCGGGGGCGGCTTCACCCCCGACGCGCTGTACGACGAGGTGCGCAGCGCACCGGCCTACCGCGGCCTGACGCGCGCGGCCTTCGACTGGGCGCTGGCCTTCGTCGAGCGCGGCGGCGAGAGCCTGGGTGCCTACCCGCAGTACCACCGCGTGGTGCGCGGCGAGGACGGCGTGTGCCGCGTCACCGACCGCGGCATCGCGCTGCGGCACCGGCTGCAGGTGGGCACCATCGTGAGCGACGCCTCGATGCAGGTGGCCTGGCTCACGGGCGGGCGCATCGGCACCATCGAGGAGAGCTTCATCGCCCGCCTGCGCGCCGGCGACTGCTTCGTCTTCGGCGGCCGCGTGCTCGAGTACGTGCGCACGCAGGACATGACCGCCTACGTGCGCAAGGCGACCAAGGCCCGGGGCGTCGTGCCGGCCTGGAGCGGCACCAAGATGGCGCTGTCCGAGGCGATGACGGACATGGTGCAGGCGCTGCTGCGGGAGGCCGCGGGCGCCGGGCCGCCGCACGCCCGCGGCGCACCCCCACGGGCGGGGCGAGCCCAAGGCGAGCTGGGGGCGCCAGTACTCGCGCAGGGCGATTTCCTCGAGCCCGAGATGCAGGCCGCGCGGCCGATGCTCGACGCGCAGGCGCGCCTGTCGCGCATCCCGACGCCGGGCACCCTGCTGGTGGAACGCTTCCGCTCGAACGAGGGCTGCCACCTCTTCCTCTACCCCTTCGGCGGGCGCCACGTCCACATGGGGCTGGCGCAATTGCTGGCATGGCGCCTGTCGCGGCAGGCCCCCAACACGTTCTCGCTGTCGATCAACGACTTCGGACTCGAGCTGCTGGCGGCGCAGGAGGTCGACCTCGCGCCCTTGCAGGACCGCAGCGCGTTCACGACGCGCGCGCTGATGGCCGACGTGCTGGCGAGCCTGAACACCGGCGAGCTGGCGCAGCGGCGCTTCCGCGAGATCGCGCGCGTGGCCGGGCTGGTGTTTTCCGGCTACCCCGGCGCGCCCAAGAGCACCCGGCAGCTGCAGGCCTCGTCGAGCCTGTTCTGGGAGGTGTTTCGCAAGTACGACAAGGGCAACCGATTGCTCACGCAGGCCGAGGGCGAAGTGCTGGCGCAGGAGCTCGAGCTCTCGCGCCTGAGCGCCACGCTCAAGCGCATGTCGGCGCAGCGCGTCGAGGTGGTGGATCTCGCGGTGCCGAGCCCCTTCGCGCTGCCGCTGATGGTGGAGCGCTTCCGCGAAGAGCTGTCGACCGAGAAGCTGGCCGACCGCCTGCAGCGCATGCTGGCGGAGGCGCAGCGCGTGCTCGACGAAGCGCCGCAGCGTGAGGAATTGCCGCCCGCGCGCCGCCGCCGTGCGCGCGCCCGCGGGTGACAATCTCCGGCCGGGCCGCCGCGTGCGCGCCCGAAGGGGAGAACCGATGACACGCCTCACGAGAACCTGCACTGCACTGCTCATCGCCGTCGTCGGCCTGGGCGCCGGCCACGCCGCGACGCCCAAGCCCAAGGCCGCGCCCAAGCCCGTGGAGCTGACCGGCACGGTGACGCGCGTCGTCGACGGCGACACCCTGTGGGTGAAGACGGCGGCCGACGCCGAGCCGGTGGTGGTGCGCATCGAAGGCATCGACGCGCCCGAGAGCTGCCAGCCCGGCGGCGCCGAGGCCACGGCGCGGCTGGTCGAGCTGGTGCTGCACCGCAGCGTCACTGTCAAGCCGAGCGCGCACGACGACTGGGGCCGCACCGTGGGCAAGGTGCTCGACGGCACGGTCGACGTCGGCGATCGCATGGTGCGAGACGGCCAGGCCTGGAGCCAGCGCTGGAAGTACGACCGCGGCCCCTACGTGGCCGAGGAGCGCATGGCGCAATCGCTCAAGCGCGGCCTGCACGCCGCGGGCGGCGCCCTCGAGCCGCGCGAGTTCCGCAAGCGGCACGGCCCGTGCGAAGTGCCGGCCGCACCGAAGTGAGGCGACCTACTGCCGCCGCATCAGCGTCGACTTGCCGAACAGGCTCTCGATCAGGTCCACCGCCAGCGCGGCGGTCTTGTTGCGCACGTCCAGCGCCGGGTTGAGCTCCATCACGTCCAGCGAGGCGAGGCGCCCGCTGTCGGCGATCAT
>DASTJE010000178.1:0-4146 GCA_035716845.1 Burkholderiaceae bacterium | reverse complement strand
TTCAACGGGGACTACAACATCAGCCCCGCGCTGAGCCCCGACGGCACGGCGCTGGCCTATGTCGCGCGCGTCGCCGGCGCCTTCCGCCTGCACCTGATGGAGCTGGCCACGGGAACCGTGCGCGCACTGACCGACACCAACGACGACGAGAGCCCGAGCTTTGCGCCCAACGGCAAGCTCATCATCTACGCCTCGCGCGCCCAGGGCCGCGACGTGCTGATGACGACGACGCTGGACGGGCGCATCAAGGCGCGACTGCTCTCCACGGGCGCCGATGTGCGCGAGCCGGCATGGGGCCCGTTCAACCGCTGAAGCCAACGAGGACGAAAGGAACCCACACGATGAACGCCTCACTGCGAATTGCCCTGTCGGCCATCGGACTGGCCGTGCTGGCCGCCGGCTGCAGCACGCCGGTGCCCCTGGAGCCCAAGAAGGACGTGCCGGTCGAGTCGCGCTCCGGAACCCCGGCAGGCGGCGCGCCCTCGGCGTCGTCCGCTGCGCAGGCCGCGCCGCAGTCCCAGGTGACGACCGTGAATGTGGACAGGAGCGCCGCGGCCGCGGGCGCGCAGCGCATCGTCTACTTCGACTTCGACAGCTTCGTCGTCAAGGACGAGTTCCGCCCGATCATCGAGGGCAACGCGAAGCGCCTGTCCGCCAGCCGCAGCCAGCGCGTCATCGTCGAGGGGCACACCGACGAGCGCGGTGGGCGCGAGTACAACCTGGCGCTGGGCCAGAAGCGCGCCGAGGCCGTGACCAGGGCGCTGGCGCTGCTCGGTGTGTCCGACAGCCAGATGGAGGCCGTCAGCTTCGGCAAGGAGCGCCCCGCAGCGGCCGGCAGCGACGAGGCGGCATGGGCCAAGAACCGCCGCGCCGAGATCAAGGATCGGTGACATGGTGCCCCCCGGCTCGCTCCCGCTCGCCTCACCCCGAGGGGGCCGTCCGCCGACGGGCCGGCAAGGCCGGGCCCGTGGCGCCAAGCTGGGCTGGAGCGTTTGTGTGCCGTTGCTGTGGTGCGCATTGACCGGCACGGCGCACGCGCAGTTGTTCCCGGACAACGAAGCGCGCAAGGCCATCGTCGAGTTGCGGGCCACGGTCGAGCGCCACGACAAGCAGCTGGGCGACGCGGCCGCGGCGCAGGCGGCGATGGCCGCGGCGCAGAAGGAGCTGCTCGATCAGATCGCGCAGCTCAAGCGCAGCCTGCTGGACCTGAACAACCAGATCGAGCAGTTGCGCGCCGAGCTGGCGCGCCAGCGCGGCAGCGACGAGCAGCTCGCGCGCGAAGTGGCCGAGCTGCAGCGCCGCCAGAAGGACATTGCGCAAGGCGTGGATGACCGCATCCGCAAGCTCGAACCGCAGAAGGTCAGCGTCGACGGCAAGGAGTTCCTCGCCGACGCCGAGGAAAAGCGCCAGTACGAGGAGGCCTTCGCGCAGCTGCGCGGCGGCGACTTTGCCGCGGCCGGCACCGCGCTGGCCGCCTTCATGCGCCGCTGGCCGGACAGCGGCTATGCCGACTCCGCGCGCTTCTGGCTCGGCAACGCGCAGTACGGCAGGCGCGAGCTGAAGGAGGCGCTGGCCACCTTCCGTGCGTTCATCGCCGCGGCTCCGCAGCATCCGCGCGTGCCGGAGGCCATGCTCGCGCTGGCCAACTGCCAGGCCGAAAGCAAGGACACCAAGGGCGCGCGCGCCACGCTGGGCGAGCTGCTGAAGAAGTACCCCCAGTCCGAGGCCGCGCAGGCCGGCAAGGAACGCCTCGCCGCGCTGAAGTAGGCGCCGCCGAGCCGTCGCGCCCCCGCCGCGTCCATGCCGAACGTCGACACGCAGGCGCTCGCGACCCAGGTGCTGTGGGGCGCGTTCGCGCTGGCCGCCGTGTTCGGCGCGGTGGCCCAGCGCACGCACTTCTGCACCATGGGCGCGGTGGCCGACATCGTGCACATGGGCGACTGGTCGCGCCTGCGCATGTGGGCGCTGTCCATCGGCGTGGCGATGCTGGGGTTCAATGCGATGGTGGCCCTGGGCTGGGTCGAGGCGGGCAAGACGCTCTACGCCGCACCGCGCTGGACCTGGCTGTCGGGCCTGGTGGGCGGGTTGATGTTCGGCTTCGGCATGGTGCTGGCCTCGGGCTGCGGCAGCAAGACGCTGGTGCGCATCGGCGGCGGGAACCTCAAGTCGCTGGTGGTGTTCGCGCTGCTGGGCTTGTCCGCCTTCGCCACGCTCAAGGGCATCGCGGCGGTGGCGCGCGTGTCCACGCTCGACCGCGCCGTGCTCGAGATCCCCGGCGGGCAGGACCTGCCGGCCATCGTCGCGCGCGCCGTCGGCGTGGGACCGGCGCCGGCCGCGCTGGGGCTGGGGCTGCTGATCGGCGGCGCGCTGATCGCGTGGGCCTTGGGCCGGCGCGAGGGCCGTTCGCGCGAGGTGCTGCTGGGCGGCTTCGGCATCGGCGCGGTGATCGTCGCCATGTGGTGGATCTCGGGCGTGCTCGGCCACGTGACCGAGCATCCCGAGACGCTCGAGGAGGTGTTCCTCGTCACCAATTCCGGGCGCATGGAATCGCTGTCCTTCGTGGCGCCGGTGGCCTACACGGTGGACTGGCTGCTGTGGTTCAGCGACGCGAGCAAGACGCTGACCGTGGGCATCGTCAGCACCTTCGGCGTCGTCGCCGGGTCCGCGGCGGCGGCGCTGGCCGCCGGCACGTTCCGCTGGGAGGGTTTCGGCGGCGTCGAGGACACGGCCAACCATGTGGTGGGCGCGTTGCTGATGGGCATGGGCGGCGTGACGGCGCTCGGTTGCACGGTGGGGCAGGGCCTGTCGGGCGTGTCCACGCTGGCGCTGGGCAGTTTCGCCGCGCTGGCGGCCATCGTGGCGGGTGCGCTGCTGGCGCTGCGCTACCAGCGCTGGCGCGTCGAGCGCGAACACCGATGAGCGCGCAGACCGACGACGACCGGCCCGACCTCGAGCGCCGCTTCGGCGCCTTGCGGCGCCTGTACGGCGATGCGGGCTACGCGCGTGTGCGGTCCGCGCGCGTGGCGGTCGTCGGCGTGGGTGGCGTGGGCTCCTGGGCCGCCGAGGCGCTGGCACGCAGCGGCGTTGCGGCACTGGTGCTGATCGACCTGGATCACGTGGCGGAGTCGAACGTCAACCGCCAGGTGCAGGCCCTCGGCACCACGCTGGGCATGGCCAAGGTGCAGGCGCTGGCCCGGCGCATCGCCGACATCCACCCCGGTTGCCGCGTGCACGCGGTCGAGGAGTTCGTGTCGGAGGACAACTGGCCCGCCGTGCTGCCCGTGGCGGTGGACGCCGTCATCGATGCCTGCGACCAGGTGCGCGCGAAGGCGGTGCTGGCGGCCTGGGCGCTGCGCGAGCACGTGCCGCTGGTGTGCGTGGGCGCCGCGGGCGGCAAGCAGCGGGCGCAGTGCGTGGAAGTGGACGACCTCGCCCGCGCCACCCACGACCCGCTGCTGGCGACCTTGCGCCAGCGGCTGCGCCGCGAGCACGGGGCGCCGCGCGCGGGGGCCATCGGTCTGCACTGCGTGTTCTCGCGCGAGAACGTGCGCCGCCCCGCCGCGGTGTGCGGGGCCGAGCAGACCTCGGAGGACCTGAGCTGCCACGGCTACGGCTCGAGCGTCACCGTGACGGCCACGTTCGGCCTCGTGGCCGCCGGTGAAGCGCTGCACCAGGTACTGGCACGCGCAGACGCGCAGAAGGGCGCCGGAATCCCGCTATAATGCGCGGCTCTACCGGGGGGTCGTTAGCTCAGTCGGTAGAGCAGCGGACTTTTAATCCGTTGGTCGCGTGTTCGAGTCACGCACGACCCACCACTTTACAACGTGGTACAAAAAAAGCCCACTTCTTACGAAGTGGGCTTTTTACTTGGTGCTTTCGAATTAGCGTTTGAAACGGGCTTGCGCTACTTCATCGGCCACGACGCTGGTTGAGCGGTTTTCGCGGTCAGCGCGTGTGAAGATCTCCGCCAGTGTGTCGCCGATTTCGCGCACATGGGCTTCGACATCGTTTTCCGGCTTCTTCAGGTACTCGTAGCACACTTTAATAATGCCGCCGGCGTTGATTACGAAGTCGGGTGCGTACAAAACGCCTTTGGCACGTAATTGCTCGCCAATGTCGGCAGTGGCCAATTGGTTGTTGGCGCCG
>DASTJE010000177.1:0-16903 GCA_035716845.1 Burkholderiaceae bacterium | reverse complement strand
GTGGCTTCCAGGTCGGCGAGCTGCTCGAGGTACTGCTCGGAGCGGAAGTCGCGTTCGAGCTGGCCGATGAACGCGTCGAGTGATCCGTTCAGGGCCCCGCTGCGGCCCAGCGCCTGGCGGAACAGGTGGAAGCGCCCGTTGAGCAGCGCCTCCTGCTTGGCCACCGCGGCGGCGGTGTCGTAGTTGGAGCGCGAGTTGGTGATGCCGCGGCCGAGGACCTGCTGGTTCTCGTCGATCACCACCGCCTTGGTGGTGGTGGACCCGAGGTCGATGCCGATGAAGCAGCGCATGGTCCCGGCTCCTATTGAACGGACGCACGCGGCGGCGACGCCGGCGCCTGGGCAATCGGCACGAACGGCGCCTTCATGTCGGCATGCGCCAGGCGCTTCTGCTTGACCATCTGGAAGTAGCTCTCCAACCGGTTCTTCACGTTGGCCGCCGAGAAGTAGCGCGGGTCCACCAGGTCGGTCTCGATGAAGGCGGCCGGCTTGCCGGTGCGGCGCTCCACCTCGCGCAGGATCAGCAGCTGCCCGGCCGAGAAGCTGTTGCAGCTCTTGATGGAGTTGATCAGCAGGCCGTCGGCGCTGTACTCGTCGATGTACTTGCAGATCATGTCGATGCGCGCCGGCAGGCTGTGGTTGGTGTAGCAGCCCAGGCAGTAGTCGGCCAGCGACTCGAGCGGGTGGTCGGGGTCGTGGCGGAAGCCGAAGTCGTAGACACCGCCGACCTTGGAGTAGGTGGACGACACCACGACCGCGCCCTCCTCGTAGAACATCTTCCAGAAGTCGCGGAAGCTGGTCCAGTTGGGCGGGCCCTCGACGACGAGGCGGTACTTCTCCTCGCCCATCGAGCCCTCGGGCGTGACGGGCCCAAGCCCCAGGCGCACGCGCTCGTCGATCTCGCCGCGCAGCACGCGGTAGTACTCGGTGGCCTCGGGCGTGCCGCGGAAGGCGGTGAAGATCGGGCCGATGTAGTACACGGCGCCGAAGTAGCCGTCGATCGGGCTCGGCCGGTTCTTCGCGCTCTGCAGCACGTGCACCAGGTCCTCCTCGGCCTTGGCCGATTCGCGCATGTACTGGCGCAGGCGGTCGATGTCGAACTTGACGCCCGAGATGCGCTCGAGCGTCGGGATCACGCTCTCCTTGAGCTGCTTGACCACGTACTCGCGCATGTTGGGCGCGATCTTTCCTTCCGCCTGGTAGGGCACGTGCAGCATCACCGTCTCGCAGCCGTACTTGTGGCGGATCAGCTCGAACCACTTCATGAAGGTGAAGCAGCCGGTGTACGAGAGCAGCAGCACGTCGGGCCGCGGCAGCGGGTCGCCGGTGGGGCCGATCTCGCCGCCCATCATCATGCCCAGGTCGGCCTTGACGTAGGTGCAGACGTCCTCGCTCTGGCCGTCGCGCTCGGCGTCCATGATGAACTTGCCGCTCTTCTTGCGCATGCCGTTCTGCAGCGCGTTGGTCTCGGGCAGGCTGCGCGCGAAGTCGAAGCACATCAGCAGCTCGTTCAGGTTGCCGGGCACGAAGGTGGCCGACACCTTGCGGTTGTTGGCGCGCGCGGTGGCCAGCTCCATGTAGTTCTGGTTGATGAGCTCCTTCTGCAGCCACATCGCGTCCTCTTTCTGGACGTTCTGCGGTTTCTTGGTGGCGCCCATGTTCACGGGCATGGCGATCGGCGTGTTCATGTGTGCTCCCTAGGCGCTGCGCGCCGTCCCTCCAAGAGGGAATTCGCCCCTTCGGGCGGCCGTGCGGGGCTCATGCAGCGCTCCACAACTTGATCGAGTCGGCGAAGGTGCCCGCCTGTTCGCGGATCGGCGCCATCTGGCCGGTGTTCTCGGCGTACTTGAAGGCGGTGTGGGCGATGCCGTGCTGGGCCAGCACGTCCTGCAGCATCGGCCGCTCCAGCAGCGCCGGGTCGCAGAACGACGGCGCGGCGAAGACCACGCCCTCGGCGCCGCGGCTCTTGACCTGCTTCACCAGGAACACACCCTTCTCTTCGCGCTTCGTGTCGTACTTGGCGGCGGTGGAGGCCGATCGGTGCAGGAAGGCCTTGGACAGCTCGGCCAGCGGGTCGCCGTCGGCAGGCACTTCGTCGAGCAGCCAGCGGCCCACCAGCATGAAGTCGTCGTCGACCACGTAGCAGCCGGCCATCTCGATCGACTTGATCAGCGCCAGCGGCGGCTGCTCGCAGAAGCCACCGGTGAGCACCACGCGCGCGTTGTCGCGCTTGGGCCGCGCCAGCTTCTCGGCCGCGGCCAGGTACTGGCGCACCAGGGCGGTGTGCTCCTCCACCGGCAGCACCATGCCCGCGCGCTGCAGCAGGTACACCTCGGAGGTGGGCGCCTGCCAGGGCTTGGCGGCGCGGTAGGCGTACAGGTCGCGCAGCGCGGCGCGGTTGTCGTTGTAGGCGGCGATCGACGCGTTCAGCTCGGCGTCGGTGATCGGCGCGCCGCGCAGGCGGCCCAGGTCGTCGCGGATGTGCTGCATCTCCTCGACGTAGAACCTGCCGCCGATCGCGTCGTCGTAGTTCTGCGGCACGTCGACATAGCGCACGTACTTGCCGGGGAACAGGATCTGCCACATGCCCGAGAGGTTGCGGATCACGTCGCAGATGCTCGGGAACAGCATGCCGTCCAGGCAGTCCAGGCGGCCCGTCAAGCCGAGCTCGATCGTCGAGCGCGGGATGCGGCAGATGTAGCTCTGGTAGTAGGCGTCGCCCTGGATCACCTCGATCTGGTCGCCGCCGCCGAGGATGCCCACCGGCAGCATGCCCGCGGCGTGGACGATCTCGCGCGGCACGTACACCGGCATGTAGCCGATGGCCTTGCGCCCGGGGGCGGCGGCCTTCCAGTCCTTGACCGCGTTGAAGTGCAGGTCCTCGAACAGCGCCTCGCAGCGCTGCACGATGCGCAGGACCTCCGGCGTGGCTTGGGTCGTCGTCGTCATCAGCGGTGCTCCCATTGCGGCTTGCGCTTAGCGAGAAAGGCGGCCAGCCCCTCGTTGGCGTCGCGCGTGGCCATCAGGCGGTCCAGGTACAGGCGTTCGACCTCGGCCAGCCGCGCGCGCACCTCGCGCCGCATCGCGCCGCGCGCCGCCGCGGTGGCGCAGGCCAGCGACGCCGCGCTCTTGCCCTGCAGGTGCTCGTGGAACCAGCTCAGCGCGGCGGTTTCGGGATCGTCGGCCACGGCGTGCACGAGGCCGCGGCGCTCGGCCTCGGCGGCGCCGACCGAGCGGCCCGTGTACAGCAGGTCCTCGGCGAAGGGCTGGTTCACGCGCCAGGGCAGCAGCACCGACGCCGCGGGGGCGAACACGCCCAGCTTCATCTCGGGCTGGCCGAACTGCGCGTCGGGCGCGGCGAAGACCCACGCTCCGGCCAGCGCCAGTTCGAGCCCACCGCCCAGGCACTGCCCGCGCACCGCCACCAGGATGGGCGCCGGGAACTCGACCATCGCGACGACGAGTGCGTGCAGGCTGGCCAGCATCTGCGCGCACTGCGCCGGCAGGTGCTCCTCGACGCTGGCGCCGAAGCTGAAATGCGGGCCTTCGGCGTCGATCAGCACGCCGCGCAAGGCCGGGTTGGTGCCGTGCGCGACCAGCGCGCCGTGCAGCGCCGCGATCATCTCGGCGTCGATCAGGTTGGCCTTGGGGCGTGCCAGCCGCAGCCGCAGCAGGCCGCCATCCGCGTCGAGCCAGTCCTTGAGGGGTGACATCAGCGGCCTCGCTCGGCGCCGGGCCGCTCCCAAGCCGACCGAGCGCCCCCTCGGGGGGCAGCGAACGCAGTGAGCTTGGGGGTGGTCATTTCTTCGCCTTGGGCTGGATCTCGTCGTGCAGGCTGCCCACCCAGCTCTGCCCCGCCGCCAGCTTCTGCCGCAGCAGCACGAAATCGACTTCGCGGTCGTCCTTCGTGCCCTCGTTGAAGGCCGTGAAGCCCGCGCGCGCCTCGGTCATCATGTTCAGCGCCAGCCAGGCACGCGAATCCTCCTTGTTGCGGTTCCAGGCCTCGAGCTTGGGCTTGCGCAACTCCTCCAGCGTCCTGGTGGTGCAGTCGGGGAAGGTGAGCAGGATCTTGGCGCACAGCTCCTCGACCTTGGCGTCGAGCAGCGACAGGTCCACCGTGCCCTTCTTCATCAGCGCCTTGCCTTCGTCGAGGGCGGCGCCGGTCTTGGGTTCGCCGTAGACGTTGCGGCCGAACTCGTCGACCATGCGCTGCGTCTCCACCGTGGGGTTGGCGACGAACTGGCCGTCGACCTTGAGCGCGGGCACCAGGTCGGTGAGCACGCCCATCTGGTAGGCCTTGTGCGCGGAGAACGGCTCGCACAGCACGCAGGCGGCCATCGCGCGCTCGGCGCCGACGATCACCGGCAGGAAGTCGGTCGCCCCGCCAATGGGTGCCGAGCCGTGCTTGGGGCCGGCCTGGCCGAAGCGCGCCAGGTCCTGCGCGACCGAGAAGTCGCAGGCCATGCCGATCTCCTGACCGCCGCCGATGCGCATGCCGTTGACGCGGCAGATCACCGGCTTGTCGCAGGCCAGGATGGCGCTGACCATGTCGTTGAACAGGCGCATGTACTGGCGGTACTCCTGCGGCTGGCCGGCGTAGTACTCGGCGTATTCCTTGGTGTTGCCGCCGGTGCAGAAGGCCTTGTCGCCCACGCCGGTGAACACCACGCAGTTGACCGAGCGGTCGTTGCTCGCGGCGCGCATCGCCAGGATCACGCCCTTGACCATGTCGGTCGTGTAGCTGTTGAACTGGCCCGGGTTGTCGAGCCAGATCCACGTGTTGAACAGGCCCGGCACCTCGCTGCCGTCGGGCTTGCGCGCGGGCCGCTTCTCGACCTTGACGCCGGGCTTGGCGATGTCGTCGACCAGGTCGTGGTTCTTGAACTCGGGCATGGGCGTTCCTCTCAGGGGATGAGCACGGCACGGCGCGTGATCTCGCGCGCGTGCACGGCGTGGAAGACGTCGTTGATGTCGGCGAGCGGGTGCATCTCGACGAAGGGCGCGAGCCTGACCTTGCCGTCGAGCACGAGGTCCAGCGCCGCCGGGTAGTGCTCGGGCGGGCAACCCCAGTTGCCGATGGCGCGCGCGTCGAAGGCCATCAGGTTGGACAACCGCACTTCGACCTTGTCCATCGTGAAGCCCACCACCGCGAGCGTGGCGCCGTGCACCAGCAGGCTGAACGCGGTGGTCTGGCCCGCCGCGCTGCCCGAGCACTCGAAGATCTTCCACTCGGTGGCGCGCAGGCCGCGCTGCCTGGCGAAGTCGGCGGCGGCCTTCTTGAGCGCCCGGGCGTCGAGGGCGCGCGCATCCAGCGTCAGGGCCGCCCCGCCGTCGCGCGCGACGGCTTCGAGCTTGCGCGCATCGACGTCGATGGCCACGACCTCCGCGCCGAAGGCGCGCGCCACCTGCACGCAGTAGCCTCCCACGCCGCCGGCGCCGACCACGATCGCCAGGTCGCCCGGCGCGACGCCGGCGCGGCGCACCGCCTGGTAGGGCGTGGTCAGTGCGTCGGCCACGATCGAGACCTGCGGCAGCGCGAGCCCGGCGGCCGCCAGGCGCGGCTCGTCCACCGGGCACAGGCCGCGCGCGGGCACGACGATGTGCGAGGCGAAGCCGCCGTGGATGTCGTTGCCGGGCATCTTCTGCGCGCGGCAGATCGGCGCCAGGCCGCGCCGGCACAGGTCGCACTCGCCGCAGGGCAGCACCGCGGGCACGATCACCGCGCGGCCCACCCAGGCCGCCGCGTCGGCGCCGGCAGCCACCACGCGGCCGCTGATCTCGTGGCCCAGCGCCAGCGGCAGCGCGTGGTTGGTGCGCACGCCGTCGAAGTAGTAGCCCAGGTCGGTATGGCACACGCCGCAGCCGGCCACCGCGACCACCACCTCGCCCTCACCCGGCTCCGCGGCGAAGGCCTCGTCGTGCAACGCGACGCCCGGGGCGGTCATCAGCCAGCGGTGCGCATCGATCGTGGGCATCGGGGCTCTCCTTTCGCGGGTCGGATCACCGACTCAGGGTTTTCCTGGTATTGTGGTACTTCAATACCGATTTGAGCCGATTCTGGCCCACCGGACCCACATTTCCTTGATCTGGATCACAGCGGCCGAACGCGCCGGCCGCTCCACTGCAGTCACCCGTCGTGCAGGAACCGGCCGTGCCCGAACGCCCCGCTGCCCCCCACCCGCAGCCCGCCCCCGAGGCGGGGCGCACGATCTCGCTGGCGCTGGCCGGCAGCGGCGGCGCCGGCGTGATGACCGCCGGCACCCTGCTGCTCGAGGCGGCCGCGCGCGCCGGCCTGTACGGCCTGATGGTGCGCACCAGCGGACCGCAGATCCGCGGCGGCGAGGCGGCGGCCCTGCTGCGGCTCGGACCGCAGCCCGTGGCGACGCTGGACGACCGCTTCGACCTGCTGATGGCCATGGACTGGCTCAACCTCGGCCGCTTCGCCGACGAGGTGCCGCTGGGCCCGCGCAGCCTGCTGGTGGGCGACAGCGAGGCCGGCGAACCCCCCGCCGCGCTGCTGGCCACCGGCGCGAGGTTCGTCGCGCTGCCGCTGAAGAAGGCGGCCAAGGCCGCCGGCGGCTGGGTCAACATGATCGCGCTGGGCCTGGCCGGCACGCTCGCCGGCGTGCCCGTCGACGCACTGCGCGAGGCGTTGCGCGCGAGCTGGAAGCGCGGCGGCGAAGCGCTCCAAGCCAACCTCGCCACGCTGGCCCAGGGCCACGCGATGGCCTGCGCGCTGGACAGCGCGCCGTGGCCGGCGCTGCACGCCGCGGGCAGCGCCCCGCCGGGCCGCTGGCTGATCTCGGGCAACGAGGCCGCGGGCTGCGGCGCCCTGCGGGCCGGCGTTCGCTTCGTCGCCGCCTACCCGATCACGCCGGCCACCGAGCTGCTGGAGTGGATGGCCCCGGCGCTGGCGCGCGTGGGCGGCACGCTGCTGCAGGCCGAGGACGAGCTGGCCTCGGTGAACATGATCATCGGCGCGTCCTACGGCGGTGTGCCCTCTCTGACGGCCACCGCGGGGCCGGGGCTGGCGCTGATGGCCGAGGGCATCGGCCTGGCGGTGGCCGCCGAGGTGCCGATCGTCGTGGTCGACGTGATGCGCGGAGGGCCCTCCACGGGCATCCCGGCCAAGAGCGAGCAGAGCGACCTGTCGTTCGCGGTCGACGGCCTGCACGGCGATGCGCCGCGCCTGGTGCTGGCGCCGAGCTCGATCGCCGATTGCTTGGCCACCACCGAATGGGCGGTGCAGTTGGCCGAGGCGCTGCAGGCACCGGCGCTGGTGCTGTCGGACCAGTTCATGGGCCAGTCGCGCGCGGTGATCGACCAGCCGCGCCACCAGGCGGCACCGGCTCGGCGCCTCGTGGCCGCAGCCGACAGCCCCGACTACCGACGCTATGCCGACACGCCCTCGGGCGTCTCGCCGATGGCGCTGCCCGGCACGCGCGGCACGGTCTACACCGCCGACGGCCTGGAGCACAGCGAGCGCGGCATTCCCTCCAGCGGTGCGGCCGACCACCGTCGGCAGCTCGACAAGCGCGAGCGCAAGCTGCTGCAGCACGACTACGGCCCGCGCTGGGCCGACGTCGAGGGCGACGGCGAGCTCGCGCTCGTGACCTTCGGCTCGACCAGCGGTGCGGTGCGCGAAGCGGCCGCCCGCGCGGCCGCGCGCGGCGTGTCGCTGCGGCTCGTCGTGCTGCGCCTGATCGCACCGCTGCAGACCGAGGCCCTGGCGCAGGCACTGCACGGCGTGCGCCAGGTGCTGGTGGTCGAACAGAACCACGGCGGCCAGCTCCTGCGCTACCTGCGCGGGCGCGCCGACCTGCCCGGCCGGCCCTGCGGATTGCACCGCCCCGGCCCGCTGCCCTTGCGTCCGGGCGAACTGGCCGATGCCATCGTCGACTGGGCCGCAGCCCACGCGCCCCGGCAAGCCGAGGCCCTCGCATGAACGACGCGACCACCCCGTGCGGCTTCACGGCCGCCGACTACAAGTCGGACGTCAAGCCGATCTGGTGCCCGGGCTGCGGCGACTACACGGTGCTCAGCTCGGTGACGAAGGCGCTGGCGATGCTGCAGCGCCCCCCGCACGAGGTGGCGGTGGTCTCGGGCATCGGCTGCAGTTCGCGCCTGCCGGCCTACACCACCTGCTACGGCTTCCACGGCGTGCACGGGCGGGCGCTGGCGGCCGGCACCGGGCTCAAGGTGGCACGGCCCGACCTGACGGTGATCGTCGCCGGCGGCGACGGCGACGGCTACTCGATCGGCGGCAACCATTTCCTGCACGCCTGCCGCCGCAACGTGGACCTGACCTACATCGTGATGGACAACCACGTCTACGGCATGACCAAGGGCCAGGCCTCGCCGACCACCGAGGCCGACTGGGACAACAAGCTCTCGCCCGGCGGCACCGGCATCCGCGCCTTCCATCCGCTGGTGATCGCGCTGGCCTCGGGCGCCAACTTCGTCGCGCGCGCGTTCTCGGGCGACCCGAACGGCACCGCCGCGATCATCGCGCAGGCGATCCGCCACCCGGGCTTCTCCTTCGTCGAGGTGCTCAGCCCCTGCGTCACCTTCCGGCCCGAGCAGCGCCAGTGGAAGGAGCTGGTGCACGCGGCGCCGGTGGCCGAGACCGACGACCCGGCGCGCGCGGCGCGCCGCATCATGACCGACGACGGCTTCAACACCGGCGTGCTCTACGCCGGCGCGCGCCCGGTCTACGCGCGCCACGCCGACGCCGGCACCAGCCTGGCGCAGATCGAAGCGGAGTTCGCGCTGTGACGCACACGCAAGGCCCCCGGACGATCGAAGCCCTGATGGCGCAGGCGCTGCTGATGGAGCGCGAGGCGGTGGCGCGCTACACCGAGCTCGCCGAGATGATGGAGGCGCACAACAACGCCGAGGTCGCCGCGCTGTTCCGCAAGATGGCGCAATACGAAGGCCACCACGTCGCGCAGATCCTCGCCGACATGGGCTGGGCCGAGGATGCGTTCGCGCCCCACGAAGGCGTCGCCGGCGGTGCCGCGTGGCCCGGCTTCGAGCCCCCCGAGTCGGTGCCGGTCGACGAGATGCACTACCTGATGCACCCCTGGCACGCCCTGCGGCTCGCACTCGCGGCCGAGCAGCGTGCCGTGAGCTTCTTCGAGGCCCTCGTGCGCGACGCGCCCAGCGAGGACATGCGCCACGCCGCCGAGGCGATGCACGCCGAGGAAGTCGAGCACGTCGGGCTGATCCAGGCCTGGCTGGCCAAGGTGCCCCGCCCGGACGGCGACTGGGCCATCGACCCCGATCCGCCGCGTCACGCCGACTGACCGCCATGCGCACACTGCTCCCCCAGGGCTGGAAACCGCCGATCGGCTACGCCAACGGCATCGCCGTCGAGGCCGGCCGCGTCGTCTTCGTCGCCGGCCAGGTCGGCTGGAACGCGCAGCAGGTGTTCGAGTCCGAGTCGATCGTGCCGCAGTTCGAGCAGGCGCTGAAGAACATCCTGCAGGTGCTGGCCGAGGCCGGCGGCGAGCCGCGGCACCTCTGCCGCATCACGGCCTACTGCATCGACCGGCCCGCCTACCTGGCCGCGCGCGCCGAGCTGGGCGCGGTCTGGCGCCGCCTGATGGGCACGCACTACCCGGCGATGAGCATGATCTTCGTGGCCGACCTGCTCGACCACCCGGCCAAGATCGAGCTGGAGGCCACGGCGGTCCTTCCGCCATGAGGAGCAACACGCGATGCTGGAAGTGGTGATCCAGGGCCGCGGCGGACAGGGCGCGCAGACCGCCGGCAACCTGCTGGCCGCCGCCTTCTTCGCCGCCGGGCTCGAGGTGCAGTGCTTCGCCAGCTACGGCGGCGCGCGGCGCGGCACGCCGGTGAGCTCGACCCTGCGCGTCGACGAGCGCCCCATCCGCGTGCGCTGCGACATCGAGCGCGCCGACGCCATCCTGTGCTTCGACGCCAGCCTGCTCGGCCCGCCGCTGCTGGCCTGCGCCGACGAACGCACGCTGATCGTCGTCAACTCGGCGCGCACGCGCGCGGAGTTCGCGCAGTCGCTGCCGGGCCGGCACGTGATCCCGATCGACGGGCTGGGCATCTCGCAACGCCGGGGCCTGGGGCGCATCGTCAACTCGGCCCTGCTCGGCGCGCTGGCGCGCGCGCTGGGCGCCCCCACCCTGCCGGTGCTCGAGGCCACGCTCACCGAGCGCTCGCCCAAGCTGCACGGCGAGAACATCGCCGCGTGCGAGGAAGGGTGGCACGCGGCCGACGCGCTGCTGCGCGAGGAGCACGTGTGACGACCGCGACGATCCCCACGACCTGGACCACCGGCTCGACCGAGGTCTTCAGGACCGGCACTTGGCGCGCCGCGCTGCCGCTGCACGTGCACGCGCCCTCGCCGTGCCACCAGGCCTGCCCGCTGGGCGGCGAGATCGCCGAGTGGATCGGCCATGCACGCGCACGCGACTTCCGCGCCGCCTGGGACGTGCTCACCCGCCACAACCCGTTCCCGGCGATCGCCGGCCGCATCTGCCACCACCCGTGCGAGGCCGCCTGCAACCGCGGCGCGCACGACGAGGCCCTGTCGATCTGCAGGCTCGAGCGCTTCGTCGGCGACATGGGCATCGCGCAGGGCTGGCGCTTCGCGCCGCCGCCCGCGCCGCGCGACGGCCATGTCGCGGTCATCGGCGCCGGCCCGGCCGGCCTGTCGGCCGCGTTCCAGCTGCGGCGGCGCGGCTGGCGCGTCACGGTGTTCGAGGCGAGCGCCGAGCCCGGCGGCCTGATGCGCCACGGCATCCCCTCGTACCGCCTCGCGCGCGACGTGCTCGACGCCGAGATCGCGCGCCTGGTCGATCTGGGCGTGCGCATCCGCTGCAGCGAGCCGCTGGGCGACGCGGCGCAGTTCGAGCGCCTGCGCGCCACGCACGACGCGGTGTTCGTCGCCACCGGCGCGGCGCGCGTCAAGCGCCTGCCCGCGCTCGACTACGCCCTGCCGGGGGTGATGGACGGCGCGGCCTACCTCGCGGCCTGCAATGCCGGCACGCCGCCGGCGCTGGGCCGCGACGTGGTGGTCATCGGCGGCGGCAGCGCGGCGCTGGATGCGGCGCGCAGCGCGCGGCGTCAGGGGCACACGGTCGCCGTGCTTGCGCTCGAGTCGCGCGCGCAGCTGCCGGCGCAGCGCGAGGAGGTCGACGAGGCGCTCGAGGAAGGCATCGCGCTGATGGACGGCGCGATGCTGGTCGCCCTGCATTCCGGCGCACGGGGCCTCGTGCTGCAGTGCCGGCGGGTGAACTTCATGCCCGGCGCGGTGCGCGGCGAGTTCCGCATCGAGCCGATCGAGGGCAGCGACTTCGCGCTGCACGCCGACGCGGTGCTGTCGAGCATCGGCCAGGATCCCGAGCTGGCGCCCTTCGGCAGCGCGCTGCAGGCACAGGGCAGCCTGCTCGGCGCCGATGCGCGCAGCCAGGCCACCGCGACCGCGGGCGTGTGGGCCGGCGGCGACGTGGCCAGCGCCGAGCGCTTCGTCACCGCGGCGATCGGCATGGGCCGGCGCGCCGCGCTGGCCATCCACCGCCATCTCGCGGGCGAGCCGGCCGGCGACGCGGAGGAAGGCGCGCCGGTGGCGCTGTCGTCGATCGCCACCTGGTACCACGAGGACGCCGCGCGCGTGCGCGTGGCCAACGTGCCGGTGGACCGGCGCCTGCGCGAGGGCACCGAGGTTCAGCTCGGCCTGGACATCGAGCAGGCGCTGGCCGAAGGCGCGCGCTGCTTCTCCTGCGGCACCTGCATCACCTGCGACAACTGCGTGGCGGTGTGCCCCGACCTGGCGGTCCGGCGCGTCGGCGACGGCTACGAGGTGCTGGTCGACTACTGCAAGGGCTGCGGCCTGTGCGTGCGCGAGTGCCCGACCGGCTCGATGACGATGCTCGAGGAACGGCGATGAACGGGAACCGCGCCGGGCCGCGCCGGAGCCGTTCGCCTGCCCGCGGCGGGCCGGCGCGAAGCGCCTGGGGGGCCACATGAAGACCGAACACAGAGTGCTGCTCACCGGCAACCATGCGGTGGCCTGGGGCGCGCGGCTGGCGCGGCCCAAGGTTGCGCCGGTGTACCCGATCACGCCGCAGACGCCGGTGCTGGAACTGCTCACCGAGTTCCAGGCCCGCGGCGAGTTCGACGCCGAGATCATCACGGTGGAGTCCGAGCACTCGGTGATGTCGGCCTGCATCCCGGCGTCGCTGGCCGGCGTGCGGGTGTTCACCGCCACCGCGTCGCAGGGCTTGCTGCTGATGCACGAGCTGCTGCACTACGCCAGCGGCGCGCGCGCGCCCATCGTCATGGCCAATGTCAACCGCACGGTGGCGTCGCCCTGGGCCTTCTGGCCCGACCAGACCGACAGCCTCGCGCAGCGCGACACCGGCTGGGTCCAGTTCTACGTCGAGAGCGCGCAGGAGGCGCTGGACACGGTGCTGCAGGCCTACCGCGTGGCCGAGCAGGTGCTGCTGCCCGTGATGATCAACCTCGACGCGTTCTACGTCTCGCACGCCATGGAGCCGGTGCGCATTCCGTCGCAGGCGCTGGTCGACGACTACCTGCCGCCGTTCGACCCGCCGCACCGGCTCGACCCCGCGCGTCCCGAGTCGTGGGGCAACGTGGTCAGCCAGGACATGTTCTACCGGCACCGCCAGGCCGCCGAGGCGGCGATGGCGCGCGTGCCGGCGCTGGCCGCCGAGGCGGACCGGCACTGGGCCGAGCGCACCGGCCGCGCCTGGGGCGTGGTCGAGCGCTACCGCTGCGACGACGCCGCGGCGGTGATCGCCACGCTGGGCAGCATGTGCGGCAGCGCGCGCGCGGCGGTCGATGCGTTGCGCGACGACGGCGTCGCCGCCGGGCTGGTGAAGCTGCGCCTGTTCCGGCCGCTGCCGCTGGCCGCGCTGCGCGCCGCGCTGGCTGGCGTGCGCGACGTGGTCGTGCTCGACCGCAACCACTCGCCGGGGCTGGGGGGCGTGCTGCACCAGGAGCTGCGTGCGGCCCTGTACGGCATGGAGCGCGCACCGCGCATCCACGGCCTGCTGGCGGGCGTGGGCGGCGTCAACGTGCCGCCGCACCGCATCGCCACGTGCGTGCGGGAGGCCATGGCCGGCGAGCCGCAGGCCGAGTCGGTCTGGGTGAGGTGAGGCCATGCGAACGATTGCGCTGCACGAACTCCAGGCCGACGAGCCGATGCTGTGCGCCGGCCACGCCGCCTGCCCCGGCTGCATCGACGCGCTGTCGGCGCGCCACGTGCTTGCCGCCATCGGGCCCGACGCGGTGGCGGTGATCCCGCCCTCGTGCATGGCGATCATCGCCGGGCCGCAGCCCTACTCGTCGCTCAGGATCCCCGTCTACCAGCCCACGCTCGAGTCGAGCGCCGCCGCCGCCACGGGCCTGCGCCGCGCACTGGATGCGCAAGGCAAGCGCGACACGGTCGTGGTGGTGCTCGCGGGCGACGGCGGCACCTACGACATCGGTTTCCAGTGCCTGTCGTCGGCCGCCGAACGCAACGAGGACTTCCTCTACATCTGCCTCGACAACGAGGGCTACATGAACACCGGTGCGCAGAAGTCGAGCTCGACGCCTCGCTACGCGACGACCGGCTCCACGCCCGCGGGCAAGCTCACGCGCAAGAAGAACCTCACCGAGATCATGGCCGCGCACGGCGTGCCCTACGCGGCCACCGCCAGCGCGGGCCATCTCGCGGACCTGACGCGCAAGGTGGCCAAGGCCAAGGCCCTGCGCGGCACCCGCATCCTCACGCTGCTGATCCCCTGCCTGGACGGCTGGGGCGTGGACGACGACAAGGGCCTCCTGGCCGCGCGGCTGGCGGTGGAGAGCGGCGCCTATCCGCTGTACGAGATCGAGGACGGCACGCGCTACACGGTCAACGTGGCCAGGACGCGGCCGATCGGCGAGTACCTCGCGGTGCAGCGCCGTTACCGCCACCTCGGCGCCGAACAGGTGGCCGCGCTGCAGGCGGAGATCGACGAAGGCTGGGCCCGGCTCCAGCAGCGCGCAAGGGACGCCGCCGGCGCCTCGACGTGAACCACGAGGGCGACGACCCCCTGCTCGCGGCGCAGGCCCTGCACGCGTGGTACGGGTCGAGCCACGTGCTGCATGGCGTCGAGATCAGCATCGGCCGAAGCCAGACGGTGGGGCTGCTCGGCCGCAACGGGATGGGCAAGAGCACGCTCATTCGCGCGCTGCTCGGCCACGTGACGCAACGCCAGGGCCGCATCGCGATCCGCGGGCGCGACATGTCGCGCGCCAGGCCGCACGAGGTGGCGCGCCTGGGCGTGGCCTATGTTCCGGAGGGGCGCGGCGTGTTCCCCAACCTGACGGCACGCGAGAACCTGGTGATGGCCGCGCGCGCGGGCGTCGACGGGCGCTGCGACTGGACGCTCGAGCGCGTGCTGGGCACCTTCCCGGGGCTGGCGCAGCGGCTCGGCCACCGGGGCGCCCAACTCTCCGGCGGAGAGCAGCAGATGGTGGCCATCGGCCGCGCGCTGATGACCAACCCCTTGCTCGTGATCCTCGACGAAGCCACCGAAGGTCTGGCGCCCCTGGTCGTCGACGAGATCTGGAAGGTGATCGAGATGATCCGCGCCGACGGCATCGCCACGCTCATCGTCGACCGCGACTACCGGCGGGTCGGCCGCCACGTCGACCAGCTGGTCGTGCTGCAGAAGGGCCAGGTCGTGCTGAGCGGCCCCGCCGGCGAGCTGCGCGACGGCGCGGCGCTGGCGGAGTTCCTCGGGCTCTAGGTGCTGTTCACGCTACGGAGGTGACTGCGTGAGTACCCCAAGCCGCCGCGTCCCGTGAGCGAACTCGCGTCCATCCTTCATGCAGCGCGCGCGGCATGGGCGGCGGGCGACGTGCCCGTGCTGGCCACCGTGGTCGCGACCCGAGGCTCGTCGTACCGCAAGCCCGGCGCGCGCATGCTCGTCACGCGCGAGGGCTGGAAGGCCGGCAGCGTCAGCGGCGGCTGCCTCGAGGCCGACGTGGTGCGCAAGGCGCAGTGGCTGGTGGCCCAGGGCCAGGCCGTGCTCAAGACCTACGACACGTCGGCAGACGGCGAGGCCGCACTGGGCTGCGGCGGCGAGGTGGACCTGCTGCTCGAGCCGTTTCACGGCGACGGTGCGCTGGCCCGGACGATGGCGCGGGTGCTCGAGGAGCGCCAAGCGCAGACGAGGACCATCGCCCTGCCCGACGGCACGATCTGGACCGAGACGCTCCAGCCGCCGCGCCGGCTCGTCGTCTGCGGGGCGGGCCATGACGCACTGCCCGTGCACGCCTTCGCGAGCACCCTCGGATGGGACGTGCACGTCGTCGACTTCCGGCCCGCGTTGCTCGCGCCCGCGCGCTTCCCCGGGGCGACGACGCACCTGCTCGGCAGCGAAGCCGTGGCGCGGCTGCCGCTCGAGCCCGGCTGCGCCGTCGTGGTCATGTCGCACCACCTCGTCTACGACGGGCACCTGCTCGCGGCGCTGCTCGCGTCGCCGCTGCCGGCCTACGTGGGCCTGCTCGGGCCCTCGAAGCGCACCCGGGACCTGCTCGACACCTTGCCGGACACGCTGCCGCGCGAGCGCCTGCACGCGCCGGTCGGGCTCGCGCTCGGGGGCGAGGGGCCGGCCGCCGTGGCCCTGGCCATCCTGGCCGAGGTGCACGCGGTGTTCCACGGCGCGCCGGCCACGCCCATGACGCTGACGGTGCCGCGGTGACGGGCGCGCTCATCCTGGCCGCCGGAAGCTCGTCGCGCCTCGGACAACCCAAGCAGTTCGTCGTGCGCGAGGGCCAGACGCTGGTGCGCCGCATCGCGCGCGTGGCGCTCGAGGCCGGCTGCGCGCCGGTGGTGATCGTCGAAGGCGCGGTGCGCCTGGGCGAGGCGCTCGAGGGCCTGCCGGTCGAGATCGCGCACTGCCCGCGTTGGCAGGCGGGACAGGGCGCGTCGCTCAAGCACGGCCTCGCCGCGCTCGGCGACCGATGCGACGCCGTGGTGGTGCTGCTCGTCGACCAGCTGCGTGTCGACGCCGGCGACGTGCGCGCGCTGCTCGCGGCGCCCGGCCTGGTCGCGGCGGCGGCCTACGACGGTGTGCTGGGCGTCCCGGCGCGCTTCTCGGGGCCGGCGCTCGCCGTGCTGCGCGGCTTGCCCGACGCGCCAGGTGCGCGCGCCTGGCTGGCGCGCCACCGCGACCGGGTGAGCGCCGTGCCGATGCCCCACGCGGCCGTCGATCTCGACGTGCCGGGAGACCTTTCGCGCTGACGCGCGTGCCGGTCGGGCTGCCCGCCAGCCGGGCCGCGGCGTCCGGAAGCCGGCACGAACAGGGGCGGCTCGGCAGTCGGTCCAGGTGCGAATCCGGGGACGGCCGACGGCCCGAACCAGGAGACGCGCCGAGCCGGAGGGCCGGCGCACCGGGCACGCACCCTGCCGCCGCCATGATTGACATGGCGTGGCGAGCCGCATCTATAGATCAATATATAAATATCGAAATGAAAAAAATGTAGTTCCGGTTATTTGGAGGTCTTCCTAGCATCACGGCGAACATGAAAGTCCGTGACCTCGACCTCTCCGATCACCCCGTCAACGCCGAGCACCAGGCGCTGGGCCTGCCGCCGGTCGAAGTCGCGGTGACGCGTCGTCGGGACGGCGATCCGGGCCTGCGCTGGACGTTCTGGTCGGTGCTGCTGCTGTTGGGGGGTGCGTCGCTGTTCCTCGTGGGACGGCTGTTCAACCAACCCGACGGCCAGAGCGGCCTGCACCTGATCGACGCCGCCCTGCACAGCAAGGAGTTCTGGGCCGCCGTCGCCGTGGGGCTGGTGGCACAGACCGTCGACGGCGCGCTCGGCATGGCCTACGGCATCACCTCGACGAGCTTCCTGCTGGCCACCGG
>DASTJE010000176.1:0-18373 GCA_035716845.1 Burkholderiaceae bacterium | reverse complement strand
CACCGTCATCTTGCCGATCAGGTCCTCGGGCCGGTAGGCGCTCCTGATGCCCGAGAACACGTTGCGCGTGCGCCCCTCGCCGGCGTCGAGCGTCAGTCGCAGCAGCTTGTCGCTGCCCTCGACGAGCTCGGCGTGGACGATCCTGGCCAGGCGCAGGTCGACCTTGGCGAAGTCGGCGATGCCGATCTCCGGCGCGAGGGCCTCGCCGCCGGGCGCCGGGGCCGCGGGCGGGGCGGGCGGTTCGAGCAGCGCGTCCATCTGCTTGGGGTCGACGCGCTGCATCAGGTGCTGGTAGGCACCGATGGCGTGGGCGCCGAGCGCGCGCTGGGCATCCTGCCAGTCCAGCGGCCCGACCTTCAGGAAGCCCTCGACCTGGCGCGCCACCACGGGCAGCACCGGCTTGAGGTAGACCGTCAGCACGCGGAAGGCCTCGATGCACACGCTGCACGCGTCGTGCAGCGCCGCGTCCATCCCTTGCTGCCTGGCCAGCTCCCACGGCTTGACGCGGTCGACGTACTCGTTGACGCGGTCGGCAAGCAGCATGACCTCGCGCAGCGCCTTGCCGAACTCGCGTTCCTCGTAGAGCGTGCGGATCGACTCGCCGCCGGCGCGCAGGCCGTCGAGCAGTGCGCGGCCCTCGACGCCGAGGTCGGCACTGAGCCGCCCGCCGAAGCGCTTGGCCAGGAAGCCGGCCGCGCGGCTGGCGATGTTGACGTACTTGCCCACCAGGTCGCTGTTGACGCGGGCGACGAAGTCCTCGGGGTTGAACTCGATGTCCTCCACGCGGCCGTTGAGCTTGGCGGCGATGTAGTAGCGCAGCCATTCGGCATCGAGGCCGAGCTCGAGGTACTTGAGCGGGCTCACGCCGGTGCCGCGGCTCTTGCTCATCTTCTCGCCGCCGGCGGCGGTGAGGTGGCCGTGCACGTACACCCGGTTGGGCACCTTGCGGCCGGAGAAGTGCAGCATCGCCGGCCAGAACAGGGTGTGGAAGGTGACGATGTCCTTGCCGATGAAGTGGATCTGCTCGACCGCCGGGTCCGCGAGGTAGGCCTCGAAGTCGCCGCCGTTCTTCGCGAACCAGGCCTTCAGCGACGCCAGGTAGCCCACCGGCGCATCCAACCAGACGTAGAAGTACTTGCCCGGCGCGTCGGGGATCTCGATGCCGAAGTAGGGCGCGTCGCGGCTGATGTCCCAGTCGCCGAGCATGGCCTTGCCGTCCTCGCCGGTCTTGAACCACTCGCGCACCTTGTTGGCGACCTCGGGCTGCAGCTTGCCGTCCTGCGTCCAGTTCTCGAGGTAGGCCACGCAGCGCGGGTCCGACAGGCGGAAGAAGAAGTGCTCGCTCGACTTGAGCACCGGCGTCGCGCCCGACAGCGCCGAATACGGGTTCTTGAGCTCGGTGGGCGCGTAGACCGCGCCGCAGACCTCGCAGTTGTCGCCGTACTGGTCCTTCGCGCCGCAGTTCGGGCACTCGCCCTTGATGAAGCGGTCGGGCAGGAACATGCCCTTGTCGGGGTCGAAGAACTGCTCGATCGTGCGCACGTCGATCAGCTCGTTCTTGCGCAGCGCGAGGTAGATCGACTTGGCCAGCTCGTGGTTCTCCGGGGCGTCGGTGCTGTGCCAGTGGTCGAAGGCGATGTGGAAACCGTCGAGGAACTGCGGGCGGCCGGCGGCCACCTCGGCGACAAACTGCTGCGGCGTCTTGCCGGCCTTCTCGGCGGCGATCATGATCGGCGCGCCGTGCGCGTCGTCGGCGCAGACGAAGTGCACCTCGTGGCCCTGCATGCGCTGGAACCGCACCCAGATGTCGGCCTGGATGTACTCCATCATGTGGCCGATGTGGAACGGGCCGTTGGCGTAGGGCAGGGCGGTGGTGACGAAGAGCTTGCGCTTCATGGCGGACGGAGAGCGTGGGCTGGCGGCCACAAGGTACGGCTCGCCGATGGAATCCCTGCAACGATTGTAGGTGCCGCTCCCCGATAATCAGATGTGATCCCGAGGCCGCCCGCCACCCTGCACCCCCATGGCATCGATCCTGGTCGTCGAGGACGACGACAACATCGCCCAGCTGCTGACCTTCATGCTCGAGCGTGAGGGCCACGACGTCGTGGTGCTGTCCGACGGCGAGGTGGCGCAGGCGCACATCGCGAGCCGGCCGCCGCCGCAGCTCGTGCTGCTCGACTCGATGCTGCCCTACCGCGACGGGCCCTCCCTGCTGCGCCAGATGCGCGCGCTCGAGGCCTGGCGCAGCGTGCCGGTCGTGATGCTCACGGCGCGCTCGCTCGAGAAAGACATCGTGGCCGCCCTCGACGCCGGCGCCAGCGACTACGTGATCAAACCCTTCCAGCCGCACGAACTGCTGGCGCGCGTGCGCCGGCTGCTGGCCGCGGCACCGGTGGCATGAAGACCTCGATCCTCGCCCTCGCGCTGCTCGGCGCGGCCTGCGGCGCCGCGGCACAGGCGCCCGCGGCCTGGCAGCTGGAGCTCGGCACGGCCCGCGAGTCGCTCACGCGCGGCCTGCCCGACTGGACGCAGACCGACATCGCCGTGCGGCGCGCCTTGGCCCCGCGCACGACCGTCGAGCTCAACGCGCGCCGCACCGAGCGTTTCGGCCTGCGCGACAGCGAGTGGGGCCTGGCGGCCGCGCTGCCGCTGGCCCCTGGATGGAGCGCGTCGCTGGGCGCGACCGCGAGCGACACCCACCGCGTGCTGCCGCGCGCGAGTGCGCTCGCGGGCCTGCAGCGCGAGCTCGGCGACGGCTGGGTGGCCGGCGCAAGCTTGCGCCACACGCGCTATTCGGCCGACCGGGCCAACGCGCTCGCGCTGGAGGCCGAGCGCTATTTCGGCTCGGCGGCCGCCGGCGAGTGGCGCGTCGCCGCACAGCTCACCGCGGCGCGGCTGGCCGGCGTGGGCGGCACGCAGTCGCTGCGGGTGCAGGTCGATCGCTACTTCGGCCCGCGCAGCCGTGTCGGCCTGCTGGCCAGCACCGGGCGCGAGATCGACCACCTCGGGCAGGGCCGCGCGCTGGTGTCCGACGCGCAGACGGTCGTGCTGCTGGGCCGCTGGGCCGTCGACGCGGACTGGTCGCTGACCGGCGAGCTGGGCAGCACGCGGCTGGCGGATCGCTACCGGCGCAGCGGGGGACGGCTGGGTGTCCAGCTGGACTTCTGAGTTCGGCGCCGACTCCTTTGCCCTGCGGGCGGCCCTGGCGCTCGGGGCCCTGGCCCTGCTGGTGACGCTCGGCCTGACGCTGCAGGTGCTGCTGCTGCGTGCCCTGTCGGCGCGCCGCCTGGTGGCGCAGCAGGCGGCCGTCGCGCGCTGGCGACCCTTGCTGCTGCGTGCCGCTGCCGGCGATTCGATCCCGCAGCCGCCGACGCTGGCCTCGCGCGAGCGCGTGCCGGTGCTGCTGCTGTGGAACCGGCTGCAGGACGGCCTGCGCGGGCGCTCGCACGATGGTCTCAATGCGCTGGCCGCGCAGCTCGGGCTGCCCGCCCTGGCCCGGCGCTACGCCCGCCGGCGCCACGGACGGCGCCGCCTGATCGGCCTGCGCACGCTCGGGCACCTGGGCCAGATGCAGGATTGGGAGCGCCTGATCGGGCTGCTCGATCATCCGCGATCGCAGGTCAGCCTCGCGGCGGCGCGGGCGCTGCTGCGCGTCAACGCGCAGCGTGCCGCGCCCTTCGTGATCGACCAGTTCCTGGCGCGCACCGACTGGCCGGTGCCGCAGGTGGGCACGCTGCTGCGCGAGGCGGGGGCGGACTCGATCGGCTTCGCGCTGGCCGAGCGGCTGCTCGAGGCGCCGCCGGCGCAGCAGCTGCGGCTGCTGCCGCTGGCGCGCCTGACGGAGGCGCCGGGGCGCGGCAGCGTGGTCGACGCGGTGCTCGAGATCTCCACCGAGCCGGCCGTGCTGTCGGCCACCCTGCAGCTGGTGCATGGTCCGGCGGTGCGGCCGCGCGTGGAGGTGCTGTGCAGCCACCCCGACTGGCAGGTGCGCTCGTATGCGGCCCTGGCCCTGGGGCGCCTGGGCGACGCGGGCGACCGCAAGCTGCTGATCAGCATGCTGTCGGACCGCGAGTGGTGGGTGCGCTACCGCGCGGCGCAGTCGCTGCTGCAGCTGCCCGGCTTCGACGAGGTGGCGGCACTGGCGCTGCGCCGCGCGCTGACCGACCGCTTCGCGCGCGACATGATGAGCCAGGTGATGGCCGAGCGCCAGCTGGCGAGCGCCGCATGACGAACGCACTGCCCCTGTGGGCCATCGAGGCTGCCCAGTGGGTGTTCCTGTGCTACTTCGCCGGCCTGAACATCGTCTACATCGCGCTCAACCTGGTGGCGCTGCGCGTCATCGGGCGCGACAGCGCGATGCGCGACGTGGAGCCGGCGGCCGACTACGGCGCAGGCCTGGAGCCGGCGGTCAGCCTGCTGGTGCCGGCCTACAACGAGGAGGCGACGATCGCCGCCTCGGTGCGCTCGATGCTGCAGCTCGAGTACCCGGAGTTCGAGATCATCGTCATCAACGACGGCTCCAAGGACGGCACGCTCGAGGTGCTGCGCCGCGAGTTCGCGCTGCAGCCCTTCCCGGAGGCCTACCGCATCGCGCTGCCGGTGCAGCCGGTGCACACGGTGTACCGCTCGCCGCTGCATCCGCGCCTGCGCGTGATCGACAAGGCCAACGGCGGCAAGGCCGACGCGCTCAACGCGGGCATCAACGCGTCCCGCCATGCCCTGTTCTGCGGCGTCGACGCCGACTCCATCCTGCAGCGCGACAGCCTGCGCCGCATCGTGCAGCCCTTCATGCTGGACCGGCGCGTCATCGCCTGCGGCGGCACGGTGCGCATCGCCAACGGCTGCCGCATCGCGCAGGGCTACCTGGAGGCGGTGGACATGCCGCGCAGCTGGCTGGCGCGCGTGCAGATCGTCGAGTACCTGCGGGCCTTCCTGTTCGGCCGCCTGGGCTGGTCGCCGATGAACGCGCTGCTGATCATCTCGGGCGCCTTCGGGGTGTTCCGGCGCCAGGCCGTGATCGAGGCCGGCGGCTATCGCGTGGGCACCATCGGCGAGGACATGGAGCTCGTGGTGCGCATGCACCGCCTGTCGCGCGCCGGCGGGCACGACTACCGCGTCGTCTTCGTGCCCGATCCGGTGTGCTGGACCGAGGCGCCCGAGTCGCTGTCGGTGCTCAGGTCGCAGCGCGTGCGCTGGCAGCGCGGCCTGCTGGAGAGCTTGTGGGCCAACCGCCGCCTGCTGTGCGCGCCGCGCAGCGGCGCCGTCGGCTGGCTGGCCTTCCCGGTGATGCTCGTGTTCGAGGCCGCCGGGCCGGCCATCGAGGTGGCGGGCTACCTGTTCATGGCCCTGGCGTTCGCCCTGGACCTCATCTCGTGGAGCGCGTTCCTCGCGTTCATGGTGCTGGCCGTCGGGCTCGGGCTGATGCTCTCGGCCAGTGCCCTGCTCCTCGAGGAGATGTCGTTCCACCTCTATCCGAGGCTTGCGCACCTGCGCGCGCTGGTGGCGGCGATGGTGCTCGAGAACCTGGGCTACCGCCAGCTCGTGTCCTGGTGGCGGCTGGTGGGCATCTGGCGCTGGCTGCGCGGCGGCCACGGCGTGTGGGGCGACATGAAGCGCAAGGGGGTCGCGAAATGAGCAGCGCGGGCCGACTGCGTGCCACGGTCACCCGGCTGCGCGCCGGCTTCGCGGCGCTGGCCGTCGTGCTGCTGGCGCTGCTCGCGCTCAGCCTCGACGGCCTGAGCCGCAGTGCCACCGCGCGCGGGGCATGGGCCATCGCGGCGCTCGCCTGTGCGCTGGCGCTGGCCTTCGCGCTGTGGCGCCTGGTGCGTCGCCTGACGGCCTCGCACCCGGGCCTCGACGACTCCAGCATGGAGCGCCAGCGCATGCAGCGGCGCCTGGTCGAATCGCGTCGGCGACTGCAGCTGCTGCTCGACCACATGCCCGACGGCGTGGTGGCCTTCGACGGCGAAGGCCGCGTGCAGTGGATCAACCCGGCCGCCCGCCTGATCTTCCAGTGCAGCGCCGAGGGCACGGTGGGCCGGCCGGTGCGCGAGCTGATCCCCGCGCTCGACGTGGAGGCGCTGGAGGCCCAGGAGCCGCCACCCGAGGGGCAGGCGGCGGCCGTGCCCCGCGTCGCGCTGCACGGCCTGCGCCCGGACGGCACCACGGTGCCGCTGGAGGCTGCGATCGTGCGCCTCGCCGCCGAGGGCCCGCGGGTGGGCATGTGCGTGGTGCGCGACACGAGCGCCAGCCAGCGCGTGGAACACATGAAGCACGAGTTCGTGTCGATGGTCAGCCACGAGCTGCGCACGCCGCTGACCAGCCTGCGCGGCTCGCTCGCGCTGCTGGCCGACGGCAGCATCGAGGGCCTGCCGGCCGACGCCCAGCGCCTGCTGCGCCTGGCCGCGGACAACAGCGAGCGCCTGGTGCATCTCGTCAACGACATCCTGGACTTCGAGAAGCTGCGCGCCGGCGCGATGCGCGTCGAACTCGACCTGGCCGACCTGCAGGCGCTGGCGGCGCGTGCCGCCGAGGCCATCGAAGGCATGGCGCACCAGGCGGGGGTGGTGCTGCGCATCCAGTCGGGCCCGCGCGCGCTGCCCGTGCAGGCCGATCCGGCGCGCCTGATGCAGGTGCTGGGCAACCTGCTGTCCAACGCCATCAAGTACTCGCCGCGCGGCGGCACCGTCACGCTCGCGCTGCAGCGCCACGGCGAGCGCGCGCGGCTGGAGGTGCGCGACCAGGGCCCGGGCGTGCCGCCGGAGTTCGCCGCACGCCTGTTCGAGCCCTTCGCGCAGGCGGGCGACCCGCGCCACCGCAAGCAGGGCGGCACCGGGCTGGGCCTGGCGATCAGCCGCGCCCTGATGGAGATGATGGACGGCGCGATCGGCCTGGCGCCGCCGCAGGCGGGGCAGGGGGCCGTGTTCTGGATCGAGCTGCCGCTGGGCGATGCGCGCCCGTCCACCTTCGGCAGCCTGGAGTAGGCAGCGCGTGGGGGGGCGGTATCCGGCGTTCCGTGCGGTTACAGCCCCTGCGCTAGACTGCCGCGCCCCTGCTCTGCGAACCCTGCCATGGCCCCGACCGAAGCCGCCCTGCTCGACGCCCTCAAGACCGTCATCGATCCCAACACCGGCAAGGATTTCGTCGGCCCGCGCCAGGTCAGGAACCTCAAGGTCGAAGGCGGCGACGTGTCCTTCGACGTCGAGCTGGGCTACCCGGCCAAGAGCCAGATCCCGGCGCTGCGCAAGGCGCTGATCGCGGCCGCGCGCACGGTGCCCGGCGTCGAGAACGTCAGCGCCAACCTGTCGACCAGGATCATCGCCCACGCGGTGCAGCGCGGCGTGCAGCTGCTGCCGACGATCAAGAACGTGGTGGCCGTGGCGTCGGGCAAGGGCGGCGTGGGCAAGAGCACGACGGCGGTCAATCTCGCGCTGGCGCTGGCCGCCGAGGGCGCGCGCGTGGGCATCCTCGACGCCGACATCTACGGCCCCAGCCAGCCGATGATGATGGGCATCGAAGGCCGCCCCGAGAGCGTCGACGGCAAGAGCATGGAGCCGCTCGAGAACTACGGCGTGCAGGTGATGTCGATCGGCTTCCTGGTCGACGCCGACAACCCGATGATCTGGCGCGGGCCGATGGCCACCCAGGCCCTCGAGCAGCTGCTGCGCCAGACCAACTGGAACGACCTCGACTACCTGATCGTCGACATGCCCCCGGGCACCGGCGACATCCAGCTCACGCTCTCCCAGCGCGTGCCGCTGACCGGCGCGGTGATCGTGACCACGCCGCAGGACATCGCGCTGCTCGACGCCCGCAAGGGCCTCAAGATGTTCGAGAAGGTGGGCGTGCCGATCCTGGGCCTGGTCGAGAACATGGCGATGCACGTGTGCAGCCAGTGCGGCCACGTGGAACACATCTTCGGCGCCGACGGCGGCAAGAAGATGGCGGCCGAGTACGGCGTGGACTACCTGGGTGCGCTGCCGCTGACCATGGCCATCCGCGAGCAGGCCGACTCCGGCCGGCCCACGGTGGTGAGCGATCCCGACGGCGAGATCGCCCAGATCTACAAGACGGTGGCGCGCCAGGTGGCGATCAAGATCGCCGCCAAGGCGAAGGACTTCAGCTCGAAGTTCCCCACCATCACGATCTCCAAGAACACCTGAGGCCGCCGTGGAACGGCCGTCGATGAACGTGGCCGTGGTGATGGAGCGCGAGACGGCGCCCAACCGCTGGGAGGACTGGCGCCACTCGATCGTCGAGGTGCTGCCCGACGACGGCCGCTTCGGTGACGCGCCGCGCGTGCTGCGCGACGACGGTCGGGTGCGGCGCAGCGTGTTCCCCGGCCTGCCGGTCACGCTCTACCGCGACGAGGGCGAGGGCTACTGGCTCAACCTGAACACGCCCGCGCCGGTGTGGTTCGTGCTCTGGCGCGCGGACGACGCCGACCCGGCCGAGGCGCGCCCGGAGATCGTCACCCTGTCCTACAACGAGGCGGGGCGCTGGCTGGACGCGCAGGAGCGCGTGGACAACACGCCGCTGCAGGCCGAGCCGCGCGCCTGGCTGCAGGCCTTCACCGACGCGCACTACCGGCCCGAACCCAAGCAGCGCAAGCGGCCGGCGTCGTTCCAGCGGCCCGAGGAGCGCGGTTGAGCGCGGACAAGGGCTTCCTTTCGCGCTGGGCGCAGCGCAAGGCGGCCGTGCGCGAAGGGCGCGCCCCGGCGGAGCCACCGCCCGCAGCGCCCGCGGTGCCCGCGCCGGCGAATGCGGCGACGGCCGCGCCGGTGGCCGACGCGACGGCCGACCCGAAGGCCGTCGCGGCGGGCCGCGACGAGGGCGCGTCACCGGCCGCCGCCGCGCCGGCGCCCACGCTCGACGACGTCGCGCAGCTGGCGCGCGACTCCGACTACCGCGCCTTCGTGGCGCAAGGCGTCGATCCGCAGGTCAGGAACGCGGCGCTCAAGAAGCTGTTCACCGACCCGCATTTCAATGTGATGGACGGCCTGGACGTCTACATCGACGACTACGGCAAGCCCGATCCGCTGCCGGCATCGATGCTGCGCCAGCTCGCGCAATCGAAGGCGCTGGGCCTGTTCGCCGACGAGGACGCGGCGCAGGAGGCCGCGGCGGCGCGACAGCTTGACGCACCTGCGGCGGGGGCCGATCCCGATGGCGCCGCGCCGTCCGGCGCGGCACAGTCCGCGGCCGAGCTCCCTTCTCCTTCCCCCGTGGACCCTGCGCATGACGACGACGCTGCTGTGCGACTGCAACCGGACGATGCCGCTGGACCGCGCGGCGCTGCAGACCGCGCTGAACCAGACGCCGGGCGCCAGCGCTGAGGGCATCTCCGAGGCGCACTCGCTGCTGTGCCGGCGCGAGGCGGCGGCCTTCCAGCGCGCGGCCAAGGGCGGCGACGACCTGGTCGTGTGCTGCACCCAGGAGAGCCGGCTCTTTCTCGAGCTCAATGCCGAGACGGCGGGCGCTCCGCGCTTGGAGGAGCGGCCGATCCGCTTCGTCAACCTGCGCGAGACCGGCGGCTGGTCGAAGGACGCGCGCGCGGCGATGCCCAAGCTGGCGGCGCTGATCGCCGCGGCGCAGCTGCCGGAGCCCGACCCGGTGCCCACGGTGAGCTACCGCAGCGCCGGGCGCTGCCTGGTGATCGGCTCGGCCGAGGCGGCCGAGCGTGCCGCGGCCATGCTGGGCGACGCCCTCGATGTCAGCCTGCTGGTGGAGGGCACCGGCGGCGCGCTGTCGCAGCGGCGCGAGCGCGTCGTGCACGCCGGGCGTCTGACGACCCTGAAGGGCTGGCTCGGGGCCTTCGAGGCCACCTGGTCGTCCGACAATCCGATCGACCTCGACCTGTGCACGCGCTGCAATGCCTGCGTCGACGCCTGCCCCGAGGGCGCGATCGACTTTGGCTACCAGGTCGACCTGTCGCGCTGCAAGAGCCACCGCGCCTGCGTGGCCGCCTGCGATGCGGCCGGCGCGATCGACTTCGGGCGCAGCGCGCACGAGGTGCAGGAACGCTTCGACAGCGTGCTCGACCTGCGCGCCGCGCCGGCCTTCAGCCAGCACGCGCCGCCGCAGGGCTACTTCCACGCGGGCGGCGACGAGCGCCGGCTGGTCGATGCGGTGCTCGAGCTGCGCGACCTGGTGGGCGAATTCGAGAAGCCGAAGTTCTTCCACTACAAGGCCAAGCTGTGTGCGCACAGCCGCAACGAGCAGATCGGCTGCAGCGCCTGCATCGAGGTGTGCTCGGCGCGCGCGATCCGCAGCGAGGCCTCGGTCAAGGGCAAGGCCGGCGTGCGCGTGCGCGGGCCGGTGCCGGCCGCGCCGCAACCGGGCGGGCAGGGCGGCGGCATCGTCGTCGAGCCGCACCTGTGCGTGGGCTGCGGCGCCTGCACCACCGTCTGCCCGAGCGGCGCTCTGGCCTACGCCACGCCCAACACCGTCGACCACGGCCGCCGCCTGCGCACCGTGCTCGCGGCCTATCGCGCGGGCGGCGGGCGCGACGCGGCGCTGCTGCTGCACAGCGAAGGCGCGGGGGCGCGCATCGTCGACGACCTGGGCCGCGCGGCGCGCACCGATGCCCAGGTGCACGGCGTGCCGGCACGCGTGATCCCGTGGCCGGTGTGGCACACCGCCAGCGTCGGGCTCGACCTCTGGCTGGCCGCGATCGCGCTCGGCGCGAGCCAGGTCTGGGTGCTGGCCACCGACGAGGAGGCCCCGGAGTACCGCGAGGCGCTGCGCGCGCAGATGGCGGTGGGGCAGGCCATCCTCGCCGGCATGGGCTACGCCGGCGAGCACCTGCGCCTGATCGAGGTGCGCGATGCGCGCGACCTCGCCGCGCTCGACGCGACGCTGCGGACGGCGCCGGCGCAGGGCGTGTCGCGGCCGGCGTCGCTGTCGCCGCAGGCCGACAAGCGGGCCACGCTCGACCTCGCGCTGGACCATCTGGCCAGCGCCGCGCCGGCCGCGCTGCCGCCGAGCATCGCCCTGCCGGCCGGGGCGCCGTTCGGCTCGCTTGCCGTCGACACCGGAAAGTGCACCTTGTGCCTGGCCTGCGTGGGCGCGTGCCCCGAGTCGGCACTGGCCGACAACCCCGAGAAGCCGCAACTGCGCTTCGTCGAGAAGAACTGCGTGCAGTGCGGGCTGTGCGTCAAGACCTGCCCCGAGGGCGCGCTCGCGCTCGAACCGCGCCTTTGGCTGGCCGAAGGCGGCCGCGCGCGCAAGTCGCTGCGCGTGCTCAACGAGAGCGAACCCTACCGCTGCATCCGCTGCGGCAAGCCCTTCGGCACGCTGCGCGGGGTGGAGGCCCTGATCGGCAAGATCGGCGGCCACGCGGCCTTCCAGGGCGCCGCGGCCGACCGGCTGCGCATGTGCGGCGACTGCCGCGTCGTCGACATCTTCGACAACCCCCACGAAGTGAAGATCACCGATCTGTAGTGCCATGAGCGAACGCGTCGACCTGAAGGCCCTGAGCTTCGCCACCGCCGACGACAGCGAGGAGATCGCGCGCGCCGAGCTGTACGGCCTGCTGTCGCGGCTGTGGATCGCGCCGCCCGACGCGGCGCTGCGCGAGCAGTTCGGCGTGGCCGTCACCGAGGCGCCGCAGCCCGGGGGCTTTCTCGAGGCGCCCTGGCAGGCCCTGGTGGCGGCGCTGCGCGCGACCCCGCTGGAAGCGGCCGTCGACGAGTACGAGGCCCTGTTCGGCGGCGTCGGCAAGCCCGAGGTGCTGCTCTACGGCTCCTTCTACCTCGCCGGCTTCCTCAACGAGAAGCCGCTGGCCGCGCTGCGCGGCGACCTCGCCGCGCTGGGGCTGGCACGCGACGAGACGCGCGCCGAGACCGAGGACCACGTGGCGATCGTGTTCGAGGTGATGCGCTGGCTGATCGCCGGCGACGATGTGCTGGTGTGCAACCTGGAGCAGCAGCAGCGCTTCTTCCGCACCCATGTGCAGACCTGGGTCGAGCGCATGGCCGAGGCGGTCGAGGCGCATCCGCGCGCGGCGCTGTACCGGGAGCTCGCGGCGTTCACCCGCGCCTTCGTGCAGGTCGAGACCCAGGGCTTCGACATGCTCGAGGCCTGATCGCCGGCATGCGGGTGCGCGTATGCGCACGCCGCACGCGGCGCGCCATCATCGCGTGGTCATGACGCACGCCACCGCATCCGATCCCGTCGAACGCCTCCGGCGCCTGCCCAAGGCGGAGGTCCATGTCCACCTGGAAGGTGCCTTCGACGCCGCCACGCTCGAGCGCTGGGCGCGCGCGGCCGGCGTGCCGATGCCGCGGCCGCGCGAGCGCCTGTTCGACTTCGGCGGCCTGGCCGACTTCCTGCAGTTCCTCGACTGGGCCTGCGGCCTGGCCGGCTCGGCCGAGCGCCTGGCCGATCTGGCGCGCGGTTTCGCGCGCCGCCTCGCGGAGGACGGCACGCGCTACGCGGACGCGATCGTCAACCCCACGCACTGGCCGGCCTGGCAGCCGCGACTGCGGGCCATGCTCGACGCGTTCGACGCCGGTTTCCGCGAGGCGGAGCAGGACGGCCTGCCGCGCGTGGGCCTGTGCGTCAGCCTGCTGCGCACGCAGTCGGCCACGGCGGCGGCGCAGCTGGTGGACCAGCTCGCCGAATGGCGCCACCCCCGCGTGGTGGCCCTGTCGGTGGACGGCAACGAGGCGGCGGCCGGGCGCACCGGCCCGCGGCTGGCCGACGCCTTCCGTCGCGCCGGCGCGGCAGGACTGAAGCGCACGGTGCACGCCGGCGAGTCGAGCGGACCGGAAGGGGTGCGCGACGCGATCGAGCTGCTCGGCGCCGACCGCATCGACCACGGCGTGCGTGCCGTCGAGGACCCTGCGCTGGTCGCGTTGCTGGCCGAGCGCGCCATCCCGCTGGGGGTGTGCCCCACGTCCAACCTCGTGCTGAAGGTCTACCCGTCGATCGACCGCCACCCGATCGACGCGCTGCGCCGGGCCGGCGTGCCGGTGTCGATCAACACCGACGACCCGGGCCTGCTGGGCACCACGCTGCCGCGCGAGTACGCGCTGTGCCGCGACCACTTCGGCTGGGACGACGAGGTGCTGCGCGCGCTGGCCGCCACGTCGATCGACGCCAGCTTCGCCGACGCGGACCTCAAGGCGACGCTGCGTCGCGACCTGGCACGCTGGCCAGCCGCAGCGTGAAGCGCGCGCCGCTGGCGCCGTCGTCGCGGTCCGCGGCGAGCAGTTCGCCGCCATAGCGCTCGACGATGCTGCGGCTGATCCACAGGCCCAGGCCGGTGCCGTCCTTCTTGCGCGTGACGAAGGGCTTGAACAGCTCGCGCAGCAGCTCGGGGCCGAGGCCGGGCCCGGTGTCCGTGACGCTGAGCTCGATCATGTCCTCGCCCACGTCGCGCGATGCCAGCGTCAGCGTGCCGCCTTCGGGCATCGCGTGGATGGCGTTGACCAGCAGGTTCACCAGCACCTGCTGCAGCTCCTGGCGGTTGAAGCCGGCCGGCCGCGTGGCCGAGAGCTGCCGCTCGAGCGTGATGCGCGTGCGCGCCAGCAGGTGCGCCACCAGCACCAGGCAGTCGTCGACCACGCGCGCGGTGTCCAGCGACTCGACGTAGCCGGCGTACTCGGTGGGGCGCGCGAACTGCAGCAGCTGGGTGACGATCAGGCGCATGCGCTCGACCTGCTGGTCGAGCAGCGCGAGCTCGCTGCGCACGCGCTCGGTGTCGGCCCCCAGCAGCTCGCGCATCAGGTCGAGGTTGCCCTGGATCACGGCGATCGGGTTGTTGACCTCGTGCGCGATGCTGGCGGTGAGCTGGCCGATGGCCGCCAGCTTCTCGCTGCGCACCAGCTGCTGCTGCGCGGCGGCCAGTTCGCGCGTGCGCTCCTCGACCTTGGCGTCGAGCTCGCGCGTGTGCGCATCGATGAGGTCGAGCAGGCGGTCGAGATGGTCGGCGAGCTGGCCGATCTCGTCGCCGTTGTCGGTGGCGCCGACGCGCGCGGAGCGCTCGCCGCCCTCGACGCGGCTCATCGTCTCGGCCATGCGCTCCAGCGGCGCGGCGATGCGCCGCGCCAGGCGCAGCGAGAGCACCGCCGCGCCGGCCATCACGGCCAGGAAGAGCGCGCCGATGCCCGCCAGCAGCCCGTACTTGACCCAGGTGAACGGGCGCTCGAGGAAGCCCACGTAGAGCATGCCCACGCGCTGGCCGGCGCCGTCGGCCAGCGGCAGGTAGGCCGAGACGTACCAGTCGTTGACGACGAAGGCGCGGCCCAGCCAGGTCGCGCCGGCGCCCAGCACCTGGTCGCGCACGCGCTGCGACACGCGCGTGCCGATGGCGCGGTTGCCGTCGCCGCGCCCGCCCTCGTCGAACAGGCGCACGTTGGTGGAGATGCGCACGTCGTCGAGGAAGAGGGTGGCGGTCCCGACGCTGCCGAAGGGCAGCGACCCGTCGGGGTACACGATCTCGTTGATGTGGTCGATGAAGGCGAGGTTGCGGTTGAGCAGCACGCCGCCGTTGAGCATGCCCAGCAGGCGGCCGGCGTCGTCGTGCAGGGGCACGCGCGCGACCACCACCATGGCGCGATCCTCGCGCTGGCGCTCGCTGCGAGCGGCGTTGCGCGTGGCCACCAGCGGCACGGGCACGCGGGCGGCCAGCGCAGGCGCGACCTGCGCGAATTCGTCGGCGTTGAGCAGCTCGATGCTGGTGCGATCCGCGCCCGTCGCGCGCCTGACGGGCGCGGGTGCCGCGGCATTGCCCGCCGTCCCCTCGCTGGAGGCGATGACGTGCCCCTGCGGGTCGCGCAGTTCGAGGAAGTCGAGCTGCTCGCGCGCCTTGAACTGGATCAGCAGCTCGGCCAGCTTGCCCCGGTTGGGCAGGTCGCGCATCAAGGCGTGCGACTGCGCCACGGCCTCGGTGCTGGAGTCCACCTCGGCCAGCACGCGCTCGAAGTAGCCGTTGGCGATCGCCAGGTCGGCGCGCACCTTGGTGACGAGCAGACGGTCGAAGGCCTCGTCGGCCCACAGCAGCAAGGCGGCGCTGAGCAGCGGCAGGGCCACGACAAGGGGCAGCAGCGCCAGCACCAGCAGCTTGCCGCGGATGGGCAGGCGCTCGAATCGCTGCAGCCGCATTCAGGCCTGCGCCCACTCGGCGACACGGCGCTCGAGCGTGCGTCGCGAGATGCCGAGCAGCTGCGCGGCGCGGGTCTTGTCGCCGTCCACCGATTCCAGCACGGCCTGGATGTGCAGCCGCTCCAGCGTCTGCAGGTCGGTGGGCAGCGCGGTGCGGGCGCGCGACGGCGCCTCGGCGCCCGCGCTCAGGCCCTGATACAGCGCCGAGACATTGAGCGCGCCCAGGATGAGCGAGCGCTCGATCAGGTTGCGCAGCTCGCGCACGTTGCCCGGCCAGTCGTACTGGGTCAGGTAGGCCAGCTCGTCGACGGTGATGTCGATCGGATCGACGCCCAGGCGCGGCGCCAGCGTGGCGATGAAGTGACCCACCAGGTCGGGGATGTCCTCCTTGTGGGCACGCAGAGGCGGCAGTGCGATGTCGATCACCGCCAGGCGGTAGTACAGGTCGGCGCTGAACTCGCCGCGGGCCACCGCGGGGGCCAGTGCGCGCGCGTTGGCGGCGACGACGCGCACGTCCACCGGGACGCGCTGCTCGCCGCCGATGGGGCGCACCTGCCGCTCCTCCAGCGCGCGGGCCAGCCGGGCCTGCGCCGGCAGCGGCAGTTCCCCGACTTCGTCGAGGAACACGGTGCCGCCCTGGGCGACGACGAGCAGTCCGTCGCGTCCGCGCGCGGCGTCGCCGAACAGTTCGGCCTCGACGCTGCCGGGCGCCATGGTGGCGCAGTGCGCCGGCACGAAGGGGCCGCGGCGCTGGCCGAGACTGTGCAGGGTCAGCGCGGCCAGCTCCTTGCCGGTGCCCGCCTCGCCGGTCAGCAGCACCGGGCTGTCCACCATGGCCGCGCGCTGCAGGGCCTCGCGCAGTGCCCGCATCGCCGCCGAGCGGCCGACCTGGCCGTCGGCCGGCGGCGTGCGCTGGCGCAGCGCGCGCCGCAACGCCCAGTTCTCGCGTTGCAGGCGGCCGCGCTCCAGGCACTGCCGCAGGGCATTGAGAATCTGCGTGACGCGAAACGGCTTGAGGATGAAGTCGCTCGCGCCGGCGCGCAGCGCCTCGATGGCGGTGTCGAGGTCGGCGAAGGCGGTGATCAGCACGACCTCCCCGGCATGTCCGGATTCGCGCAGTTCGCGCAGCCATTGCAGGCCGCTCTTGCCGGGCAGGGCGATGTCGAGGACGACCAGGTCGAAGCGGTGGCGGCGCACCAGGAGTTCGGCCTCCTCGGTGCTGCCGGCGCAGGCGACATGGCCCACGCGCGGGGCCAGCGTGCGCTCGAGGAAGTGACGCATCCCCGGTTCGTCGTCGACCACCAGCACCGCGGCCAGGGGCCAGCGTTCAGCGTTGCTCAGGGTGGCGTCGGCGGCGGTCACGGCGCAACGATTGTAGGAAGGGGCGCCGGCGGCATCCGACCAGGGGTGCATCGAGGCCGCGCGACAAATTGTCGCAACCCGATTAGCGCAGGTCCTGATTGTTCATCCAGGGGGTGGTGTCGGGTAATCACCAGTGTCCCGTGCACCCGTGTGCATGGGGTGCCGTGCATGTGTACCGTCATCTGGAGACATCGATGAGCGACAAGACCGCCCCGCAAGTCAGCCGCCGCCGCCTCTTTGCCGCCGGCGGCACGGTCGGCGCCCTCGCCGCCGCCGCAGCCGTGGTACCGCTGGTGCGCCAGCCCGAGGCGCCCGTGGTCGAGGCCAAGCCGGCGCCCGAGAAGGGCGGTGGCTACCGTCTGAGCGCTCACGTGCAGCAGTACTACGACACGGCGCGCACCTGACCGGCCCGGTCACGCGAGCCCTGCGCCCACCCCAGCATCCGTTCCGAGGAGTCCCCATGCTGCTCACCCGCAAGACCGTTTCCGCCAGCTCCGGCACTGCGTCCTCGTCGGCGCTGGTGTCCAGCCTGGCGCGCGGCATCGGCCGCGCCCTGCCGACGATGGACCGCCGCGCTTTCCTGCGCCGCTCCGGCCTGGGCGTGGGCGCCGGCATCGCCGCGTCCCAGCTGACCCTGGTCAAGAAGGCCGAGGCGGCGGACAAGGCCGCCGCCGGCGACAAGAAGGTCGAAGTCAAGCGCACCGTGTGCGGCCACTGCTCGGTGGGTTGCGCGATCGACGCGGTGGTCGAGAACGGCGTGTGGGTGCGCCAGGAGCCGGTGTTCGACAGCCCGATCAACCTGGGGGCGCACTGCGCCAAGGGCGCCGCGGTGCGCGAGAACGGCCACGGTGAATTCCGGCTGCGCAGCCCGATGAAGCTGGTCAACGGCAAGTACCAGAAGATCAGCTGGGACCAGGCGCTCGACGAGATCAGCGCCAAGATGCTCGAACTGCGCAAGGCCAGCGGGCCGGACAGTGTGTACGTGGTCGGCTCGTCCAAGCACAACAACGAGCAGGCCTACCTGCTGCGCAAGTGGATGACGCTGTGGGGCAGCAACAACTGCGACCACCAGGCGCGCATCTGCCACTCCACCACCGTGGCCGGCGTGGCCAACACGTGGGGGTATGGCGCGATGACCAACTCCTACAACGACATGCAGAACGCGAAGGCGGCGCTGTACATCGGCTCCAACGCTGCCGAGGCGCACCCGGTGTCGATGCTGCACCTGCTGCATGCCAAGGAGAACGGCTGCAAGGTGATCGTGGCCGACCCGCGCTTCACGCGCACCGCGGCCAAGGCCGACGAGTTCGTGCGCATCCGCTCGGGCACCGACATCCCGTTCCTTTTCGGCGTGCTCTACCACGTGTTCAAGAACGGCTGGGAGGACAAGAAGTACGTCGAGGACCGCGTCTGGGGCATGGACAAGGTCAAGGCCGACGTGATGGCCAAGTGGACGCCCGACAAGGTCCAGGAGGCCTGCGGCGTCGACGAGGCCTCCTGCTTCAAGGTGGCCAAGCTGATGGCCGAGAACCGGCCCTCGACCATCGTCTGGTGCATGGGCCAGACGCAGCACACGATCGGCAACGCGATGGTGCGCGCCTCCTGCCTGCTGCAGCTGGCGCTGGGCAACATCGGCAAGTCCGGTGGCGGCGCCAACATCTTCCGCGGCCACGACAACGTGCAGGGCGCCACCGACGTGGGCCCGAACCCCGACTCGCTGCCCGGCTACTACGGCATCGCCGAGGGCTCGTTCAAGCACTTCGCGGCGACCTGGAAGGTCGACTTCGAGTGGATCAAGAAGCAGTACGCGCCGGGCATGATGACCAAGCCGGGCATCACGGTGTCGCGCTGGATCGACGGCGTGCTCGAGAAGAACGAGCTGATCGACCAGGACAGCAAC
>DASTJE010000175.1:0-9125 GCA_035716845.1 Burkholderiaceae bacterium | reverse complement strand
TCAGAAGTGGATGCCGCGCATCAGCTGCTGCATCGCCACCGCCTCGGGCGAGAGTTGCGGCTTGGCGCTCTTGTCGCCCTTGGCGGCGGCCGAGTCCGGGAACATGCGGAAGGTGGTGTTCATGACGATCTGCGCCACGCGCGGCACCAGCGCATGCAGCAGCTCGCCGAACACGCCCAATCGGGTGGCGATGCGCACCGGCTTGTTGATGCAGGCCTGGGCAATCATGTCGGCGGCCTCCTCGGGCGCCAGCGTCGGCACGTTGTTGTAGATCTTGGTTGGCGCGATCATCGGCGTGCGCACCAGCGGCATGTTGATGGTCGTGAAGGTGATGCCCTGGTCGGCGAACTCGCTCGAGGCGCAGCGCGTCCAGGCGTCCAGCGCTGCCTTGCTGGCCACGTAGGCCGAGAAGCGCGGCGCATTGGTCAGCACGCCGATCGAGCTGATGTTCACCACGTGGCCGCGGCGCTTGGCCACCATCGACGGCAGCAGGCCCATCGTCACGCGCAGGCAGCCGAAGTAGTTGAGCTGCATCGTGCGCTCGAAGTCGTGGAAGCGGTCGTAGCTCGACTCGATGGCGCGCCGGATCGAACGGCCTGCGTTGTTGATCAGGTAGTCGACGCCGCCGTGGTTGGCGACCAGCAGCGCGACGAAGCGGTCCACGTCGACCATGTCCGACAGGTCCACCGGGTAGGCCACGAAGCCGTAGCCGCGCGCCTTGGCTTCGGCGCAGGCCTCGTCGAGCTTGTCCTGGTCGCGCCCGCAGATGATGGTGACGGCGCCCGCCTCGGCGAACTTGTGCGCCGCCGCCAGGCCGATGCCCGAGCTGCCGCCGGTCACCAGCACCACCTTGCCGGACACCGTGCCCTTGAGGCTGCGGTCGATGAAGAGGTCCGGGTCGAGGTGGCGCTCCCAGTAGTCCCACAGCACCCAGGCGTAGTCGTGCAGGTTGGGGCACTCGATGCCGCTGCCCTTGAGCGCCGCGTCGAGCTCGCGCCGGTCGTAGCGCGTGGGCCAGTTCAGGAAGGTGAAGATGTCCTCGGGCAGCCCCAGGTCCTTCATCACCGCGTGGCGGATGCGGCGCACCGGCGCCAGCGCCATCATCCCCTTCTTCACGCTCTTGGGGATGAAACCCAGCAGGGCAGCGTTGACGAAAAGGTTCATCTTCGGCGCATGCGCGGCACGGCTGAAGATGTCGAGCACGTCGCCGATGCGGTAGCCCGTCGGGTCGACGAGGTGGAAGCACTTGCCCTTGACGTCGGCCTTGCCGTGCGCGATGTGGTCGATCGCCGACACCACGAAGTCCACCGGCACGATGTTGATGCGCCCGCCCTCCAGCCCCACCGACGGGAACCACGGCGGCAACACCTGCCGCATGCGCTGGATCAGCTTGAAGAAGTAGTAGGGGCCGTCGATCTTGTCCATCTCGCCGGTGGCGCTGTCGCCGACGACGAAGGCCGGGCGGTACACCGTCCACGGCACCTTGGACTCCTGGCGCACGATCTTCTCGCTCTCGTGCTTGGTCATGAAGTACGGGTGCTCGAGATTCTCCGCCTCGTCGAACATGTCCTCGCGGAACACGCCCTCGTACAGGCCGGCGGCGGCGATCGACGACACGTGGTGCAGGTGCTTCGCGTCGACCGCCTTGGCGAACTCCACCAGGTTGCGCGTGCCCTCGATGTTGGCGCGCACCTGGGTCTCCTCGTCGGCCTTCAGGTCGTACACCGCGGCGAGGTGGAACACCGCGTCGATCCGGCCCTTGAGCGCCTTGAGGACGTCGGCCTCCACGCCGAGCTTCTTGGCGGTGAGGTCGCCATAGACGGGAATCGCGCGCGCCTTGGTGGTGCCCCAGTAGGCGAGCAGGTCGGCCACCTTGGCCTCGCTCTCGCGCCGCAGCAGGAAGTGCACCGTGGCCCCCTTGCGTGCGAGCAGGACCTTGACGAGGCGCTTGCCGATGAATCCGGTGGCGCCGGTGACGAAATACTGCATGCGGGTCTCCTGGGAATCCTGGATGCGGGGATGCGGCCATTTTTCCGCCAAAGGCCGGCCGCCACGCTGCGCGCTTACCCGGGGCCGGCGGCTTCGGACATAGAGCCTTCTCACTAGAGAAAGCCTGCGCGATGCGGGCGCCGCCTCCTATAGTCGCTGGCGTCCGCACTGCAATCGCATGAAGGAGAACCTGATGGTCAAGAAGCTCAAGAAGTTGGCGGAAAAGAAGGCCACCGCCCCCGCCGGCCTGCTCGACAGCCAACTCGCCGGCGCCGTCAAGGACTCGGCCCAGCAGATCTGGCTCGCCGGCATGGGCGCGTTCGCCAAGGCACAGGCCGAGGGCGGCAAGGTGTTCGAGGCCCTCATCAAGGAAGGCACGGCACTGCAGAAGAAGACGCAGGGCCTGGCCGAGGAGCGCATCAGCGCCGTCACGAGCAAGATGACCGCCGTGGCCGGCGGCGTCAGCGACAAGGCCGGCGCCCAGTGGGACAAGCTGGAGTCGATCTTCGAGGAGCGCGTGGCCAAGGCCCTGAACAAGATGGGCGTGCCCTCGCGCAAGGACATCGACGCGCTGATCGCGCGCATCGACGAGCTGTCGGCCAAGGTCGGCGGTGCGGCGCCGAAGGCCGCCCGCAAGGCCCCGGCCAAGAAGGCGGCGGCGCCCGCCGCCAAGCGCGCGCCCCGCAAGGCCGCGTGAGCCGTATCGGCCTGGCGCTCGCCGGCGGCGGGCCGCTGGGCGCGATCTACGAGATCGGCGCGCTGTGCGCGCTCGACGAGGCGCTCGAAGGCCTCGACCTGCGGCGCCTGGACGGCTATGTCGGCGTGTCGGCCGGCGGCTTCATCGCCGCCGGGCTGGCCAACGGCATCTCGCCGCGCGAGCTGTGCGCCGCCTTCATCGAGAACGACGACAGCGGCTCGGTCGACCTGTTCCGGCCCTCGCTTCTGATGCGGCCGGCCTGGGGCGAGTTCGCGCGCCGCGGTGCGGCGCTGCCGGGCCTGGCCGCGCAGGCCGTCTGGCAGCTCGCGTTCCGCCGCCGCTCGCTGCTGGTCGCGCTCGAGCGCCTCGGCCGCGCCCTGCCGGCCGGCCTGCTGTCGGGCCATGCGATGGAGCGCCAGCTCGCGCACCTGTTTTCGGTGCCCGGTCGCAGCAACGACTTCCGCGCCCTGCCGCGCAAGCTGGTGCTGGTGGCCACCGACCTCGACAGCGGCGAGGCCATCCCCTTCGGCCAGCCGGGCCACGACGACGTGCCGATCTCGCTGGCAGTGCAGGCCAGTGCCGCGCTGCCGGGGCTGTACGCGCCGGTCGTCGTCAAGGGGCGCACCTGCGTCGACGGCGCGCTGAAGAAGACGCTGCACGCCTCGGTGCTGCTCGACGAGGGGCTGGACCTGCTGATCTGCCTGAACCCGCTGGTGCCCTTCGACGCCACGCACGCCGACCGCCATCGCGTGCTCGGCCGCGGCGAGGAGCGCATCCCGCAGTTGCTCGACGGCGGGCTGCCGGTGGTGCTGTCGCAGACCTTCCGCTCGCTGATCCACTCGCGGCTCGAACTGGGCCTGAAGGGCTACGCGCAGAGCCACCCGGGCACCGACATCGTGCTCTTCGAGCCCGACCACCGCGACCCGGAGATGTTCCTGGCCAACACCTTCAGCGTGTCGCAGCGCCGCGTGCTGGCCGAGCACGCCTACCAGCGCACGCGCGCGATGCTGCGCTCGCGCCGCTCGACGCTGGGCCGCCAGCTGGCGCGCCACGGCATCGCGATCGACCGCGCGGTGCTCGACGACAGCGAGCGCCGGCTGGTGACGCGCCGGCGCCGCCTGCTGCACGGCACGCGCACCGCCCGCGCCCTGCAGCGCCTGGACGAGACGCTGACCGACTTGGAACATGCCTTCCCGCCAGAGGCGCGCTGAAGGCAGTGCCGAGGGCCGACCTCAGCTGAGGTAGCGCCGCTCCAGGTGCGCCTTGAAGTGCTCGGGATTGAGCACCTCGCCGCTGGCGCGCAAGGCCAGCTCGTCGGTGCTCCAGCGCGAGGCCTGGCTCCAGATGTGCTCATGCAGCCAGTCGAACACCGGCGCGATCTCACCGCGGCCGATGCGCTCGTCGAGGTCGGGCATGGCGCGGCGCATCGCGGCGAACCACTGTGCGGCATACATCGCGCCCAGCGAGTAGCAGGGGAAGTAGCCGAACAGCGCCTCGGGCCAGTGCACGTCCTGCAGCGGGCCGTCCTTGAAGTTGCCGCGCGTGTCCAGGTGCAGCAGCTCGGCCATCTTGGCGTCCCACAGCGCGGGCACGTCCTCGGGCTCGATCTCGCCCTCGATGAGCGCACGCTCGATCTCGTAGCGCAGGATCACGTGCGCCGGGTAGGTCACCTCGTCGGCGTCGACGCGGATCAGCCCGCGCTGCACGCGCGTCATCAGGCGCCACAGGTTGTGCGGCTCGAACGCGCTCTGGTCGCCGAAGGCCTCGACCACCAGCGGCGCGATCACGCGTGCGAAGCCCGGGTGGCTGCCGAGCTGCATCTCGAACGAGAGCGACTGGCTCTCGTGGATCGCCATCGAGCGCGCATCGCTCACCGGCTGGCCGAGCCACTCGCGCGGGCGGTTCTGCTCGTAGCGGCCGTGCCCGGTCTCGTGCACCGTGCCCATCAGCGCCGGCAGGAACTCGTCCTCGCGGTAGCGCGTGGTCAGGCGCACGTCCTCGGGCACGCCGCCCGAGAACGGGTGCGTGCTGGTGTCCAGGCGGCCGCGGTCGAAGTCGAAACCGAGCAGGGACACGACGCGCCGGCACAGCGCCTGCTGGCGTTCGAGCGGGAAGGGGCCCACCGGCTGCACGACGGGCTCGCGGGACTGGCGCTCGATCACGCGGTCGATCAGGCCGGGCAGCCACTCGCGCACGCGGCCGAACACGCGGTCCACCTGGGCGCCGGTCATGCCGGGCTCGAAACGGTCCATCAGCGCGTCGTATTTCGCGAGGCCGGTGCGTTCGGCGAGCAGCGCCGCCTCCTCGCGCGCCAGCGCCACCACCGGTTTCCACTGCTCGAGGAACCCGTCCCAGTCGTTGGCCGGCCGCTGGCGGCGCCAGGCGTGCTCGCAGCGCGCGGAGGCGATCTCGCGCCGCTGCACCAGCGACTCGGGCAGCGCGGTGGCCAGGCGCCACTCGCGCCGCATCTCGCGCAGGTTGGCGCGCTGCATCTCGTCGAGAGGCTCCTGCTCGGCCCGCGCCATGCGCTCGCCCAGCGACGACTCGGTGCGCATGCGGTGCATCAGCGCGGCCAGTTCGGCCATCGCCGCTGCGCGCGCCTCGTTGCCCTGCGGCGGCATGTTGGCTGCGCGGTCCCAGCTCACGATCGCGCCCAGGTGGGCATAGCGGTGCAGGCGCAGGAAGTGCGCGGCAAGGTCGTCGTAGACGGGCGTGGCTTGGCTCATGGCTCGATTGTGGGGGAGCGCCGTCAGCCGACGTCGATGTGCCCCGGAAACACCCACAGCAGGGCGGCCGTCATGGTGACGTAGCGCGCGAACTTGCCGATCGCCATGTAGAGCACGCAGGGCCAGAACGGCAGGCGCAGCCAACCCGCCACCGCGCACAGCGGGTCGCCCACCACCGGCAGCCACGACAGCAGACAGGCCTTGGCGCCGAACCGGTGCAGCCACTGCAAGGCACGCGCCTCGGCCGGCTTGTGGTGGCGCACGCGTTCGTACGCGCGCTCGGCGCCGTAGCCCATCCACCACGTGACGGCGCCGCCCAGCGTGTTGCCGGCGGTGGCCACCAGCACCGCCGGCCAGAACAGTTCGGGGTTGAGCTTGACCAGGCCGAACACCGCCGGCTCGCTGCCCATCGGCAGCAGCGTCGCCGACACCATCGCCACCACGAACACCGTGGTGAGCCCGTACTTCGGCAATGCGAGCGCCGCCAGCAGCGCGTGAAACCATGCCTCCATCGCAATGCATTATCGGTGCCGCCGTGCGGCCCGCACGGCGGCGAACCCCGCAGCGTGCGTGGCTATACTGGCGCCTCATTTTTCAGCACCCTCCCCCTCGTCCCGCCCCCATGCGCCTCGGTGCCTTCGAGTTGCCGAACCGGCTGTTCGTCGCCCCGATGGCGGGCGTGACGGACCGGCCTTTTCGCATGCTGTGCCGGCGCCTGGGTGCGGGCTACGCGGTCAGCGAGATGGTGACGTCCAAGCGCGAGCTGTGGAACTCGCTGAAGACCTCGCGCCGCGCCGACCACGCGGGCGAGCCGGGGCCCATTGCGGTGCAGATCGCCGGCGTCGACCCGGCCGAGATGGCCGACGCGGCGCGCTACAACATCGACCGCGGCGCCCAGATCATCGACATCAACATGGGCTGCCCGGCCAAGAAGGTGTGCAACGTGTTCGCCGGCTCGGCACTGATGAGCAACGAGCCGCTCGCGCTGGCCATCGTCGAGGCGGTGGTGGCGGCCTGCACGCCGCGCGGCGTGCCGGTGACGCTGAAGATGCGCACCGGGCGCTGCGAGGACGAGAAGAACGCGCTGGCGATCGCACGCCGCGCCGAGGCCGCGGGCATCGCGATGCTGACGGTGCACGGCCGCACGCGCGCGCAGGGCTACAAGGGCGCTGCCGAGTACGACACCATCGCCGCGGTCAAGGCCGCGCTCGCGATCCCCGTGGTGGCCAACGGCGACATCGACTCGCCCGAGAAGGCGGGCGCCGTGCTGGCGCATACACGTGCCGACGCGCTGATGATCGGCCGCGCCGCGCAGGGCCGGCCCTGGCTGTTCCGCGAGATCGCGCATTTCCTGGCCACCGGCGAGCACCTGCCGCCGCCCACCGTGGCCGAGGCCGGGCGCTGGCTGGCCGAGCACCTGCAGGACCACTACGCGCTGTACGGCGAGTTCATCGGCGTGCGCAGCGCACGCAAGCACATCGGCTGGGCGCTGCGCGAACTGCCCGGTGGCGAGGCCTTCCGCGCCGCGATCAACCAGATCGACGATTGCGAGCGTCAGTGGCGCGCGGTGCGCGACTGGTTCGCGCGCCTCGGGGAGCAACACGAGCGGCTGCCGCGCCTGAGCGCGCCCACGGCTGCCAACGACGACCGGATCGAACTGACGGCATGACCAAGAAACAGATCGACGCGTGCGTGCGCGACAGCCTCGAGCAGTACTTCAAGGACCTGCGCGGCGCGGAGCCCCACTCGCTGCACGACATGATCATCGCGACGGTGGAGAAGCCCCTGCTCGAGGTGGTGATGAAGCATGCCGCGGGCAACCAGAGCAAGGCCGCCGAGTGGCTCGGCGTCAACCGCAACACCCTGCGCCGCAAGCTGGTCGACCATAAATTGTTGAAGTGAAGAGCACGGTCTTGCGACCGTGTGCGGAGGCGGAATGAATCCCATCACTGCGTTGCTGTCGGTCTCCGACAAGACCGGCATCGTCGACTTCGCCCGCGCGCTGCACGCGCTGGGCATCAGGCTGCTGTCCACCGGCGGCACCGCCAAGCTGCTCGCACAGTCCGGCCTGCCGGTGACCGAGGTCAGCGAGGTCACCGGCTTCCCGGAGATGCTCGACGGCCGCGTCAAGACGCTGCACCCGCGCATCCACGGTGGCCTGCTGGCGCGCCGCGACGTGCCGGCGCACATGGCCGCGCTGGCCGAGCACGGCATCGGCACCATCGACCTGCTGGTGATCAACCTCTACCCGTTCGCGCAGGCCACCGCGCGGCCCGACTGCACGCTCGACGACGCGATCGAGAACATCGACATCGGCGGCCCGGCGATGCTGCGCGCCGCGGCCAAGAACTGGCCCGACGTGACGGTGGTGATCGACCCGGCCGACTATGCGCGCGTGCTGGGCGAGATGGGCAGCGGTGGCGTGACGCGTGCCACCAAGTTCGCGCTCGCCAGGAAGGTGTTCGCACACACGGCCGCCTACGACGGCATGATCTCCAACTACCTCAGCGCTCTCGAGCCGGGCGCCGAGGACGCCCCCGCCGCGGTGCCCGCGCGTGCCGAGTACCCGGCAGTGTTCAGCCTGCAGCTCACCAAGACGCAGGACATGCGCTACGGCGAGAACCCGCACCAGAGCGCCGCCTTCTACCGCGATGCCGGCGTCGCACGCGGCCTGCTCGCCGGCTGGACCCAGCTGCAGGGCAAGGAGCTGTCCTACAACAACATCGCCGACGCCGATGCCGCGTGGGAGTGCGTCAAGACCTTCGCCGAGACCCCAGCCTGCGTGATCGTCAAGCACGCCAACCCCTGCGGCGTGGCCGTCGGCGCGACCGTCGGCGACGCCTATGCCAAGGCCTTCCAGACCGACCCGACCTCGGCCTTCGGCGGCATCATCGCCTTCAACGCGCCGCTGGACGGCGATGCAGCGGAGCAGGTGGCCAGGCAGTTCGTCGAGGTGCTGATCGCCCCCGAGATCACGCCGGCGGCGCGCGCGGTGTTTGCCGGCAAGCAGAACGTACGCCTGCTCGAGGTGCCGCTCGCACGCGCCACCAACACGCTGGACATGAAGCGCGTGGGCGGCGGCGTGCTGCTGCAGTCGGCCGACGCACGCAACGTCGAGGCCTCGGAGCTGCGCGTGGTCACGAGGAATGCCCCCACGCCGCAACAGCTCGACGACCTGCTGTTCGCCTGGAAGGTGGCCAAGTTCGTCAAGAGCAATGCCATCGTGTTCTGCGGCGGCGGCATGACGCTGGGCGTGGGCGCGGGCCAGATGAGCCGCATCGACAGCGCGCGCATCGCCGGCATCAAGGCCGCCAACGCCGGCCTGGTGCTGGAGGGCTCGGCCGTGGCCAGCGACGCCTTCTTCCCGTTCCGCGACGGCCTGGACGTGGTGGTGGACGCCGGCGCGCGCTGCGTCATCCAGCCCGGCGGCAGCATGCGCGACGACGAGGTCATCGCCGCGGCCGACGAGCGCGGGATCGCGATGGTGTTCACCGGCACGCGGCATTTCCGGCACTAGACGGGCCCCAAGGTTCCCGTTCGCTCGCTGCCCTCAAGCGGGGCGCCCGCCGACGGACCGGCGGAGCCGGATGCACGGCGGGGGCCTGGCACGCTCGAACTTGGGTTCCAATCGGGGCATGACCAGGGCTGACCTCATGGGCGCGCTGCTGGCCTTCGTGGCGCGGCTGATCACCGGTGCCCAGGGCCACTGGAAG
>DASTJE010000174.1:0-7785 GCA_035716845.1 Burkholderiaceae bacterium | reverse complement strand
GATGCGTGATGCGCTAGCATCACGCATCGCACCACTTCACCGAATCGCCATGCGCACCACCCTCGATATCGCCGACGACGTATTGCTTGCCGCCAAGGAAGCTGCGCGCCGGCAGAAGCTGAGCGTCGGCGCCGTGATCAGCGACCTGGCACGCCGCTCGCTGGTGGCCGCGCCCCCACCCGCGGCGCGCGGCGCCAACGCCACCGCGCGCCGGCTGGCCAAGGCCGGCATCCAGCCGCTGCCCAAGCGGGGCGGCGTGGTGAGCAACGAAACCATCAACCAGCTGCGCGACGATGGCATCTACTGAGCCTGGGTGCGCGCTGCTCGACGTCAACGTGCTCATCGCCCTGCACGACGAGCAGCACATCCACCACGAGGCCGCGGCGCTGTGGTTCCTCGCCGACGCCACCGCCGGCTGGGCGACGTGCCCGCTGACGCAAAACGGCTGCGTCCGCATCATGAGCCAGCCCGGCTACCCCAACGCCATCGGTGTCGGTGAAGCGGTGGCGATGCTGCAGCACTCGTGCTCGCACCCCAAGCACCGGTTCTGGGCCGACGACGTGAGCCTGCTCGATGCCAAGCGCTTTGCCCACGGCCGCGTCCACGGCCATCGACAGTTGACCGACCTGTACCTGCTGGCCCTGGCGGTGCGGCATGGCGGGCGCCTCGTCACCTTCGATGGCCAGATCCCCATGAGCGCGGTGCATGGTGCCGCCGCGCGGCACCTCGTGTGCATCTGAGAAGCCGTGGGCGCACCCTGCACACCCGCTCGGGCCTCGCGCCACCCGGCTGAGCCTCGCGCGCGTGAGGCGATCCCCTTCTGAACTTCCCCCTCCGCCGAACCGCCATGCTGCTCACCGAAGACCACCTCGCCGTGCAGGACGCCGTGCGCGCCTATGTGCAGGACCGCATCGCGCCGCACGCCGCGCGCTGGGACCGGGAGCACCACTTCCCGGCCGCCGAACTCAAGGGCCTGGCCGAACTGGGCTGCTACGGCGTGGCGGTGCCCGCCGAGTACGACGGCGCCGGGCTCGACTACATGGCGCTCGCGATCATCCTCGAGGAGATCGCCGCCGGCGACGGCGCCACCAGCACGGTGGTGAGCGTCAACAACTGCCCGGTGTGCTCGATCCTGATGGCCTTCGGCAACGAGGACCAGAAGCAGCGCTTCCTCAAGCCGCTGGCGCGCGGCGACATGCTGGGCGCGTTCTGCCTGACCGAGCCGCACGTGGGCTCGGAGGCGGGGGGCCTCAAGACCACCGCGGTGCGCGACGGCAGCGACTACGTGCTCGACGGCGTCAAGCAGTTCATCACCAGCGGCAAGAACGGCGACGTGGCCATCGTGATGGCGGTCACCGACCGCGCGGCCGGCAAGAAGGGCATCAGCGCCTTCCTGGTGCCCACCGCGACGCCCGGCTACGTGGTGGCGCGCGTGGAAGACAAGATGGGTCAGCACGCCAGCGACACCGCACAGATCGTGTTCGAGAACTGCCGCGTGCCGGCGGCCCACCTGCTGGGCGACGAAGGCATGGGCCTGAAGATCGCGCTGTCGGGCCTGGAGGGCGGGCGCATCGGCATCGCCAGCCAGAGCGTGGGCATGGCGCGCGCGGCCTTCGAGGCGGCGCTGGCCTACAGCAAGGAACGCCGCGCCTTCGGGCAGCCGATCTTCGAGCACCAGGCGGTGCAGTTCAAGCTGGCCGAGATGGCCACCCAGATCGAGGCCGCGCGCCAGCTGATCCACCACGCCGCCGCACTCAAGGACGCCGGCCGCCCCTGCCTGAAGGAAGCGGCGATGGCCAAGCTCAACGCCAGCGAGATGGCCGAGCGCGTGTGCTCGGCGGCGATCCAGGTGTTCGGCGGCTACGGCTACGTGAGCGACTTCCCGGTCGAACGCATCTACCGCGACGTGCGCGTGACGCAGATCTACGAGGGCACGAGCGAGGTGCAGAAGATCCTCATCGGGCGGGCGCTGGCGTGACGCCCCGGCCGGTGCCGTCCCTGCGGTCCTCGTGATGCTCGTCGCGGCCCACGTCGTCATCGCCATCCTCGGCCTGGGCCTGGGGTGGGCCGCCCTGCGGTTTCCCAACGGCACCCCGCGGCATCGCGCGATCGGCAAGGGCTACCTGCTGGCCTGGCTCGGCATCGCGCTCAGCGGCTTTGCGCTGGGGGCCGACACGCCCGCCGTCAGCGCGTTCGAGGTCCTCACGGCGATCGGGCTGGGGTGCGTGCTGCTCGCCTACGCAGCGATCCGCCTGCGGCACCGTCTGGGCCCCAAGGCGCTGCGCTGGCACTACGTCTGGATGACCGTCTCGCTGGCCGCGCTGGGCGTCACGGCCGCCAACCAGATCGTCCTCCAAGCCTGGGGCCCCTACCCCCGCTGGGTATTCTGGGCGCTCGTGCTCTCGCCGTTCGCCTTCTTGCCCCCGTTCCACCGGGTACTGGACGGCCGCTATCTCGGCGCGTCGACCGGGCGGCGGCGCACATCCCGCGCGAGCGGCGGCTGAGGGCCTCTGCATGGAGCTGATCGTCGAGGTCGGCCGCCAAGTGCCGCGGCAGTGCCGAGCGCACTGACGCAGCGCCCCTGCACGCGCATTGACCGCTGGGTCGACCCGTCCGATGGCACCGAACGCTCGCACCCGCGCTGCAGCCTCGCGCTTCGTGCTGCTGCTGCGCGGCGTGAACGTCGGCAGGGGCCCCCGGGTGCCGATGGCCGACCTGCGCACACTCCTGGAGTCGCTGGGCCATCGCCACGTGAGCACGCTGCTGAACAGCGGCAATGCAATGTTCAGCGCCGAGGACGGCGCCGCGGCCGCGCACGCCCCGGCCATCGCCGCTGCGCTGAAGGAGCGCCTGGGTGTCGACACGCCAGTGGTCGTCGTGTCCGCGGCGACGTTCGCCGCCATCGTGGTCGGCAACCCGATCGTGCCGCCGGCGTCGGACCACGCGCGCTTCCTCGTGGCCTTCGCGATGGAGGCCGCCGCGCTGACGGCGCTCGAGCGACTGCGGCCACTGCTGCAGCCCGGCGAGCGTCTGGCGGTCACGCCGCAGGCGGCCTACCTGCATTGCACCGCCGGCCTGCTGGAAAGCCGGGCCGGCGCCGCGCTGCTGGGCCCGGCGGGTCGCGGTGTCACCACCCGCAACTGGAACACCGTCCTCAAGCTCGCGGCGCGACTGGCCGAAGGCGCGTCCTGACGCGCGCGTCGGGCTGGCGACGGTGTGGTCGCGGGTCACCGAGGAGCTGCAGGCCGCATCGGCGCGCTCGTGACCCTGGACGCCCCGGTTGCCGGGGCGGCGCGGCCGCGTCACACTGCCCGGACCCGCCCGCTGGCCATGCCGTTCGCCCCTGTTCCCGTCACGCCTGCCCAAGCGCCCGAATTGTCGGCACTGGTGCAGCGCAGCTTTCTCGCGCTGTCGGCGGTCGACTGGGAGCCGCACGCGCGCCAGGTGTTCCTGCGCGAGTCCACGCCGGAGCGCCTGGCGCACATGATGGCCACCGGCAGCTATGCCGCCGCGGCCTTCGAGGACGAGGAGCCGGTGGGCTTCCTGCTGATGCCGCGCCCGTCGCTGCTGGCCATGCTGTTCGTCGACCCCGCGCACCTGCGGCGCGGCATCGCCCGGGCGCTGTGGGAGTCGGCGCGCACGCACCTCGAGCGGCACCACCCGGAGACGCGCACCGTGGAGCTCAACGCCACGCCGTACGCGTTCGAGGCCTACCGGCACCTGGGCTTCTACCCGATCTCCGAGCCCTTCTTCACCGACGGCTGCCGCGCCACGCGCATGGCCTGCTGGCTGCCGGGGCGCGCGCTGCAGGCGGCCACGCCGGGTTGAGGCTCGCACGGCCATGAACCCCGCCCGCACTGCGGCCGCCAGCGCCGGCCTGCTCGCGCTGGCCCTGCTCGGCTTCTGGCCGCACTACCTGTCGCGCGTGGGCGAGTTCAACGGCTACACGCACGCGCATGCCGCGCTGTCGACGCTGTGGTTCGCGATGCTGATCGTGCAGCCCCTGCTGCTGCACGCGGGCCGCCGCGACCTGCACCGGGCGCTGGGGCGCGCGAGCTGGGTGCTGGGGCCGCTGATGGTGCTGGCAGCGGTGCTGCTGGCGCACCAGCGCGTGCGTGCGATGGACGCCGCGCGCTTCGCCGCCGAGGGCCTGTTCGCCTACCTGCCGCTGTTCTCGAGCCTGCTGTTCGCGGTGTGCTGGGGTCTTGCCATGGCGCACCGCCGGGCCATGGCCGTGCACGCACGCATGATGGTGGCCACCGCGCTGACGCTGGTGCCGCCGGTGCTGGCGCGCGTGGTCGGCAATTTCGGCCCGGCCGGGCTGCCGGGCGACGTCAACGACCTGATCGGCTTCGTCGCCGCCGACGCCGCGCTGGCACTGCTGTGGTGGACGACGCCGGCGCGCGAGGCGCGCGCGCGCCGCATCACCGCAGCCGTGCTCGGCCTGTTCGTGCTGTGCCATGTCGGCTGGTTCACGCTGGCGCGCAGCGCGGCCTGGCTGGCGGCGGTGGCCTGGTTCCGGAGCCTGCCGCTCACCTGAGCGGCTCGGCGTCGCGCTTCACGTCGCCCGGCAGGCTGGCCAGGCGCGCGGGCAGCAGCGCCCACACCGCGCGCTTGGCCGCGTCGTCGAGCACGCTCCAGGCGGCGATCTCGTCGAGCGTGCGGCCGCAGCCCACGCACAGGCCGCTCGGCCCGTGCATCACGCAGATGTTGCGGCAGGGGCTGGGCACCATCGCGCTCATGCACCCTGTGCGACGTCGACCACCGGCGCGCCGCCGGTGAGCGCGGGCAGGTCGGCCGGCGCCAGGCGGAACACGCCGTTCGGGTGCCCGGCCGCGGCCCAGATGGCGTCGAAGCGGTAGAGGTCGCGGTCGATCAGCGTGAGCGGCGGTTCGGCGTGCGCCAGCGGCGCCACGCCGCCGATCGAGAAGCCGGTGCGCGCCTTGACGAACTCGGCGTCGGCGCGGCCGATCGGCCCGCCCACCAGCGCCGCCACCTTCTTCTCGTCGACGCGGCGGTCGCCCGAGGCCACCACCAGCACCGCGCGCTCGTCACTCTTGCGCCGGAAGATCACGCTCTTGGCGATCTGGCCCACGGTGACGCCCAGCGCGTCGGCGGCCTCCTGCGAGGTGCGCGCGGCCACCTCGAGCCACAGCGGCGCATGCGGGTGGCCGCGCTCGCGCAGCGCGGCGGCCACACGGCGGAAGCCCTCGGGCCGCTCGGGCGGCAGCAGCAGCAGGTCATCGCTCATGCGGTCGCTTTCTCCTTCTTGGCCAGCAAGGCCTTGCCGGCGCGCGACACCGGCGGGCGGCCGAGCACGCCGGAGATGAAGGCGCCGGCGTCGACCAGGGCGTCGAGGTCGAGGCCGGTGTCGATGCCCAGGCCGTGCAGCATGAAGACCACGTCCTCGGTGGCCACGTTGCCGGTGGCGCCCTTGGCGTAGGGGCAGCCACCGAGGCCGGCGATGCTGGTGTCGAAGGTGTGCACGCCGAGCTCCAGGCAGGCGTAGATGTTGGCCAGCGCCTGGCCGTAGGTGTCGTGGAAATGGCCGCTCACCTCGGCCAGCGGGTAGTGCCGGAGCGCGCGCTCGAGCGCGGCCTGCGCGCGCCGCGGCGTGCCCACGCCGATGGTGTCGGCGATGCCCACGTGCTGCACGCCGATGTCCTTCATCAGCCGCACCACGCGCTCCACCTCGTCGAGGCTCACCTCGCCCTGGTAGGGGCAGCCGAGCGCGCAGCTGACCGCGCCGCGCACCTTGACGCCGGCCGCGCGCGCGGCCTCGGTCACCGGGCGGAAGCGCTCGATGCTCTCGGCGATGCTGCAGTTGATGTTGCGCTGGCTGAAGGCCTCGCTCGCGGCGCCGAAGACGACGATCTCGTCGGGCCGCGTCGGCAGCGCGGCCTCCCAGCCCTTGAGGTTGGGCACCAACACGCTGTAGCGCACGCCGGGCTGGCGCTGCAGGCCGGCCATCACGGCGGCGTTGTCGGCCATCTGCGGCACCCACTTCGGGCTCACGAAGCTGGTGACCTCGATCTCGGCGAGGCCGGCGGCCTGCAGGCGGTGCACCAGCTCGATCTTGTGCGCGGTGGCGACCTCGCCCTTCTCGTTCTGCAGGCCGTCGCGCGGGCCGACGTCGACCAGGGTGACGTGCCGGGGCAGGCCGCTCATCGTGCCGCCTCCAGGCGCAGCAGCTCGGCGCCCTCGGCCACCTGGTCGCCCACCGCGTAGAGCAGTTCGGCCACGGTGCCGTCGCGCGGCGCGGCGATCGTGTGTTCCATCTTCATCGCCTCCATCACGGCCAGCGGCTGGCCGGCCTTCACCGCGTCGCCGGCCTGGGCCAGCAGCGCCACCACCTTGCCCGGCATCGGCGCGGTGAGCCGCCCTTCGGCGGCCCCTTCGCCGGCATGGGCGATGGCGTCGAACTCCTGCAGCGCCAGCGTGCCCTCGGGCGCGAACACCGTGATGCGCTCGCCCTCGGCGTACACCGCCAGCGTCCAGCGCCGATCGCCCAGCGTCACGTCGTGGCGATCGGCACCCAGCGCGCGCGCCGCGAAGGGCCACGACCGCCCGCCCACCGCGAGCGTGAGCGCGCCGTCGTGCAGGCGCTGCAGCGTGGCCGCGTGGTGCGTGCCGCCGCCGACGTCGAGGTCGAAGCGGCGCGCGGCCACGCCGTGCAGGCGCCAGCCGTCGCGCCGGCTCCAGGGGTCCGCATCCTGCTGCACCGCCTCGCGCGCGAGTTCGCGCGCCACCACGCCGGCGGCCGCGCACTCCAGCGGCAGCGGCGCGTACTCGAACAGGGCCTGGCGCTCGCGCTCGATCAGCGCGGTGTCGAGGTCGGCGGTGGCGAAGGCCGGCGTGGCCACCACGCGGCGCAGGAAGGCCACGTTGGTGGCCAGGCCCACGATGTGGGTCTGCGCGAGCGCCATGTCCAGGCGCGCCAGCGCCTGCGCCCGCGTCTCGCCCCAGACGATGAGCTTGGCGATCATCGAGTCGTAGTGCGGGCTGATCGCGTCGCCCTCGTCGAAGCCGCGGTCGATGCGCGGCACGGTGTCGCTGCGCTCGAAGCTCACGTGCGCCGGCCAGCGCGCCACGTGCAGGCGGCCGGTGGCCGGCAGGAAGCTGGCGTCCGGGTTCTCGGCGCAGATGCGCGCCTCGATGGCGTGGCCACGCATCGTGAGCTCGTGCTGCGCGAGCGGCAGCGGCTGGCCGGCGGCCACGCGCAGCTGCCACTCGACGAGGTCGAGCCCGGTGATGGCCTCGGTGACCGGGTGCTCCACCTGCAGCCGCGTGTTCATCTCCATGAAGTAGGCGACGATGTCGCCGTCGTCGCGCTCCTCGGCCACGAACTCCACCGTGCCGGCGCCGACGTAGCCCACCGCCCTGGCGGCGGCGACGGCTGCCTCGCCCATCTGGCGCCGCCGCGCCTCGCTCATGCCGGGCGCGGGCGCCTCCTCCAGCACCTTCTGGTGGCGGCGCTGCACCGAGCAGTCGCGCTCGAACAGGTACACGCACTGGCCGTGGCTGTCGGCGAAGACCTGGATCTCGATGTGGCGCGGCCGCGTGACGTAGCGCTCCACCAGCACGTGGGCGTCGCCGAAGCTGGCCTGCGCCTCGCGCTGGCACGACGCCAGTGCCGCAGCGAAGTCCTCGGCGCGGTCGACGCGGCGCATGCCCTTGCCGCCGCCGCCGGCGCTGGCCTTGATCAGCACCGGGTAGCCGATGCGATCGGCTTCCTGCTGAAGCCGGGCCGGGTCGTTGTCCTGCCCGTGGTAGCCGGGCACCAGC
>DASTJE010000173.1:0-2868 GCA_035716845.1 Burkholderiaceae bacterium | reverse complement strand
GAGCGGCTTCGGTGACGTCGACCGCGCCGCCCGCCTGGCCAGGCTGCCCACCTGGGCCTTCCACGGCGCCCGCGACGAGGCGGTGCCGCTCGTCGATGCACAGATGACGGTCGATGCGGTGCGTTCAGCCGGCGGGAACGTGACGTTCACGGTCTACCCGGACGTCGGTCACGAGGCCTGGGAGCGCGCGTACGCCGATCCGGCGCTCTACGAGTGGCTTCTGTCGCAGCGGCGCAGCGCGGCGCGATGAACCAGCCCCCGCGCCGGGCCGCGCGCGCGGCCGGCGCCCGCGGGATCGACTCGCCCGCCGGACCCGGGCCGACCGCCCTGAGCGCCCCCGGTGACGGCTCGGCCCGTCACGCTCCGCCATCGCCCGAGTGCACTCGCGCCTGCCGGCGCACCGCGCGCCAGCCCACGGCGACGCCCATCGCGGCCAGGAGTGCGGGCCCGAGCCACAACAGGGCCGTGGTGGCCTTGAAGGGCGGGCGGTAGAGCACGAAGTCGCCGTAGCGCTGCGTCATGTACGCGATGACCTCCTCGTCCGCGCGTCCGGCGCGAAGCTGTTCGCGCACCTGGTTCTTGAGGTCCACGGCCAGCGGCGCGTGCGAATCGGCCAGCGTCTGGTTCTGGCACACGAGGCAGCGCAATTGCTCGGCCAGGCGTTGAACGCCTTGTTCGATCCGCGCATCCGCGTCGGGCATCGCCTGCGCGGACATGGCCACGCACGCGGTCACCGCCGCCAGCACCACGCGCACCCCGCGCGGAGTCGTCCTCATGGCGCCGACCCGCGTCCAGGCGGAAGCTGCGAGCGCAGCACATCGATCCTGCGCCCGGCGTTGAGGGCGCCGCTGACGTGCAAGCGCACCACGCCGTGCGCATCGATCAGAAGGGTCTGCGGGACCCCCTCGAGCGCCAGCGCACGTGCCAGGGCACCCTCCCGATCGACGGCCACCGCCCGGTAGGGGTCACCCAGCCGCCGCAGCCACTCGTCGGCCGCGCGCGGGTCGTCCTGGTGGAGCACGCCGAACAAGGGCAGCCGGCGCTCGTGCGCCAGCGTCAACAGCACCGGATGCTCGTCGCGGCAGGGTGCACACCACGATGCCCAGAGGTTGAGCAGCCAGGGCCTGCCGCGCAGGTCGGCGGGCGACAGCGATTGCCCGGGATCGTCGAGCCGCGGCAGCGCAAACGCGGGCAGCGGCGCACCGACCACCGCGGCCGCGGCCGGCGGCAGGCTCCCGCCGCGCCACAGCCCCCATGCCGAGCCGGCGGCCAGCGCCAGCATCCCCGCGACCTTGCGCCGCGGCCAGCCGCGCGCGGCCGGCAACCCGGCGGCCGCCGCCCTCACGTGGAGGCCTCCCCGCGGGCCCAGGCCGGCAGGGCCGAATGGGCACCCGCCAGGCGCCGGTACCGGCGATCCGCGAGTGCGAGCAACCCGCCCAGCGCCATCAGCACGACGCCGCCCCAGATCCACGCGACGAAGGGCTTCACGTGCACGCGCAGGGCCCAGGTGCGCGGGTCGACCGGCTCGCCCAGCGCCACGTACAGGTCGCGCGCAAGGCCGTGATCGATCGCCGCCTCCGTCATCGGCATCGCCTGCTGGCGATAGACCCGCTTCTCGGGTTGCAGGACGACCGGTGCCGCGCCGCCGTCACGCACCGCCTCGACGCGAGCGCGCAGCGCCGAGTAGTTGGGCCCGGGCACCTCGGTCACGTCGCGCAGCGTGAAGCGCCAACCCGCCGCCTCGACACCCTCGCCCACCTTCAAGGTCGTCTCGCGCTGCACCTCGTAGCCCTTGACCATCGTGACGCCGACGATGAACACGCCCACGCCCAGATGGGCCAGCACCATGCCCCAGAACGCCAGGCCGCTCTGGCCGAGGGCCCGCAATCCGTGCCGCGACTGCCGCAGCAGCACGGCGAGGCCGGCGCTGAAGACCCAGGCGGCGAGGAACAGACCCAGGGCCACGCCCGCACTCAAGCGCCCGGCCGCCAAGGGCAGCAGCAGCGCGGCCGCGGTGCTGAGCAGCGCCGGCCAGCGCAGCGCACGCAGCAGCTCACCCGGCGGCGCGGCCTTCCATCGCGCCAGCGGGGCCGCCGCCATCAGCAACACCAACGGCGCCATCAGCGGCACGAACACCGTCTCGAAGTACGGCGCCCCGACGGAGATCTTTCCGCCTCCCACCGCATCGAGGGCCAGCGGGTAGAGCGTGCCCAGCATGACCGCCGCGGTGGCCACCGCCAGGCCGACGTTGTTGGCCACCAGCAGGGTCTCGCGCGAGCACACCTCGAAGCGCCCCTCGATGCCGACCGCCCGGGCGCGCCACGCGAACAGCGCGAGCGAGCCGCCCACCACCAGCGCCAGGAAGCCCAGGATGAACAGCCCGCGCGCCGGATCGGTGGCAAAGGCGTGCACCGAGGTCAGCACGCCCGATCGCACGATGAAGGTGCCCACCAGGCTCAGGCTGAAGGCGCTGATCGCCAGCAGCACGGTCCAGGCCTTGAACGCGCCGCGCTTGTCGGCCACGGCGAGCGAGTGCATCAGTGCCGTGCCGGCGAGCCAGGGCATGAAGGAGGCGTTCTCCACCGGGTCCCAGAACCACCACCCGCCCCAGCCGAGTTCCGCGTACGCCCACCAGCTGCCCAGGCCGATGCCCAGCGTCAGGCAGGTCCATGCCGCGGTGGTCCATGGGCGCGACCAGCGCGCCCACGCCGCGTCGAAGCGGCCGGCCAGCAGCGCGGCCACCGCGAACGCGAACGCGACGCTGAACCCGACATAGCCCATGTAGAGCATCGGCGGGTGCAGCACCATGCCGGGGTCCTGCAGCAGCGGGTTGAGGTCGCGCCCGTCGAGCGCGGCCGGCACCAGGCG
>DASTJE010000172.1:0-23713 GCA_035716845.1 Burkholderiaceae bacterium | reverse complement strand
AGCGTGACGGCCACCATCACCGGGCCCAGCGGCCCGGCCGGCGGGCTGTATGGCGGCTACGTCGTGCTCACCGACGCGACCGATGCGAGCAAGGTGCTGCGCGTGCCCTTTGCCGGCTACATCGGCGATTACCAGGCACGCCCCGTGCTGACGGGTGGCTTCCCCTATCTGGGCAAGCTCAACAGCTGCACGCCGGTGGCCGTGCTGCGCGATTCCACATGCTTTGGCACCGGCAGCTATGGCGTCTACCCCGCTGGCAACAGCTACTCGATGGTCGATGCGTACAACATGCCGAACCTGCTGATCCACCTCGATCATCAGGTGCGGCGGCTGCGCATCGAGGCCTTCGATGCGGCCTCGGGCCGTGCCATGGGCCGTATCGCGAGCGACGAATACGTCGGGCGCAATTCCAGCGCCACCACGTTCTTCTCCTATCCCTGGGACGGCACCACCTTCCGCGGCACCGGCAAGAACGACAGCCAGTGGCAGGCCGTGCCCAACGGCAACTACGTGGCCAAGGTGTCGGTCCTCAAGGCCCTTGGCGACGAGAGCAACCCCGCCCACTGGGAGACCTGGACCTCGCCGGTGATCACGATCGCGCGGCCCTGATCCCCGCCGTCCCGGATGCCACCGCGAGGGGGCATCCGGTCGATGGACACAGAGCCCCTGCCGGCCCTTGGCCCCAGGGGCTTCGCTTTGATCGACGCCGCGTGGCGCGCGCTCAGGCCAGCCGGCCGTGGCAGTGCTTGTACTTCTTGCCGCTGCCGCAGGGGCACGGATCGTTGCGGCCCACGCGCGGCACCTGGGCGGCGGCGGCGTGCGCTTCCTGCGACACGCTGCCGTCCTCGTTGGGGTGGGTGTAGGTGACGTTGCTGACCTGGCTCGCACGCTCCTCGATGGCCTCGGCGGCCTGGCTCACCTGCTCCTGGGTCTGGATGCGCACCGTCATCAGCACGCGCGTGACCTCGAGCTTGACCAGGTCCAGCAGCTTGGCGAAGAGCTCGAAGGCCTCGCGCTTGTACTCCTGCTTGGGATTCTTCTGCGCATAGCCGCGCAGGTGGATGCCCTGGCGCAGGTAGTCCAGCGCCGCCAGGTGCTCGCGCCAATGGGTGTCGATGGACTGCAGCAGCACCATGCGCATGAAGGGCGTGAACTGGTCCTCGCCGACCTGCTCGAGCTTGCCGGCGAACAGCGCGTCGGCCGCCGCCTGCACCTTCTCGACGATCTCCTCGTCGGTGATGGTGTCGCTCTTGTCGACCTCGGCCCTCAGCGCGAGGTCGAGCTGCCACTCCTCGCGCAAGACCTTCTCGAGGCCGTCGAGGTCCCACTGCTCCTCGAGGCTTTCCGCGGGGACGTAGGTGCGCACGACGTCTTCCATCGCGCTCTTGCGCAGGTTGGCGCAGATGTCGCCCAGCGTGGCCGCCTCGAGGATGTCGTTGCGCTGCTGGTAGATGACCTTGCGCTGGTCGTTGGCGACGTCGTCGTACTCGAGCAGCTGCTTGCGCATGTCGAAGTTGCGCGCCTCGACCTTGCGCTGCGCCCCTTCGATGCTGCGCGTGACGATGCCCGCCTCGATGGCTTCGCCCTCGGGCATCTTCAGGCGGTCCATGATGGCGCGTACGCGGTCCCCCGCGAAGATGCGCATCAGCGGGTCTTCCAGGCTCAGGTAGAAGCGGCTCGAACCCGGGTCGCCCTGGCGGCCCGAGCGCCCGCGCAGCTGGTTGTCGATGCGGCGGCTCTCGTGGCGCTCGGTGGCGATGATGCGCAGGCCACCCTCGGCCTTGACCTTGTCGTGCAGGCCCTGCCACTCGTCGCGCAGCTGCTGGATGCGACGGGTCTTGTCCTCGGCCGGCACCGCCTCGTCGGCTTCCAGGAACTGGATCTGCTTCTCGACGTTGCCGCCCAGCACGATGTCGGTGCCGCGCCCGGCCATGTTGGTGGCGATGGTGATCACGCCTGGGCGCCCGGCCTGGGCCACGATCTCCGCCTCCTTGGCGTGCTGCTTGGCGTTGAGCACCTGGTGCGGCAGCTTCTCCTTGGTCAGCAGCTGCGAGATCAGCTCGGAATTCTCGATCGACGTCGTGCCCACCAGCACCGGCTGGCCGCGCTCGTGACAGTCGCGGATGTCCTTGACGACCGCGTCGTGCTTCTCGTTGGCGGTCTTGTAGACGAGGTCGAGCTCGTCCTTGCGGATGGTCGGCCTGTTGGGCGGGATCACCACGGTCTCCAGGCCGTAGATCTCCTGGAATTCGTAGGCTTCGGTGTCGGCCGTGCCGGTCATGCCCGCCAGCTTGCCGTAGAGGCGGAAATAGTTCTGGAACGTGACCGATGCGAGCGTCTGGTTCTCGCTCTGGATCTGCACGCCCTCCTTCGCCTCGACGGCCTGGTGCAGGCCGTCGCTCCAGCGCCGCCCGGACATCAGGCGGCCGGTGAACTCATCGACGATCACCACCTCGCCGTTCTGCACGACGTACTGCTGGTCGCGGTGGTACAGGTGGTGGGCCCGCAGTGCCGCGTACACGTGGTGCATCAGCGTGATGTTGGCCGGGTCGTACAGGCTCGCGCCCTCGGCCAGCAGGCCCGCCGCGGCCAGGATCGCCTCGGCGTTCTCGTGGCCCTGCTCGGTCAGGAACACCTGGCGGCCCTTCTCGTCGAGCGTGAAGTCGCCAGGCTCGATCACCCCCTCGCCGGTGCGCAGGTCGGCCTCGCCGATCTGCTGCTTGAGCTTGGGGATCACCGTGTTGATGCGCTGGTACAGCTCGGTCTGGTCCTCGGCCTGCCCGCTGATGATCAGCGGCGTGCGCGCCTCGTCGATCAGGATCGAGTCCACCTCGTCGACGATCGCGAAGTGCAGCCCGCGCTGCGTGCGGTCGCCCACCTCGTAGACCATGTTGTCGCGCAGCAGGTCGAAGCCGAACTCGTTGTTGGTGCCGTAGGTGACATCAGCCCCATAGGCGTCCTGCTTCTCGGCGCGGTCCATGCCGGGCACGTTGACCCCCACGGTCAGGCCGAGGAAGCCGTACAGCCGGCCCATCCACTCGGCGTCGCGGCGTGCCAGGTAGTCGTTCACGGTGACGACGTGCACGCCCTTGCCGGCCAGCGCATTGAGGTAGACGGGCAAGGTGGCCACCAGGGTCTTGCCTTCGCCGGTGCGCATCTCGGCGATCTTGCCCTGGTGCAGCGCCATGCCGCCGATCAGCTGCACGTCGAAGTGCCGCATCTTCAGGGTGCGCTTGCCGGCCTCGCGCACGACGGCAAACGCTTCGGGCAGCAGGTCGTCCAGCGCCGCACCCGCGGCCAGCCGCTGCTTGAATTCGTCGGTCTTGGCGCGCAGCGCCGCGTCGTCGAGCTTCTCGAACTGCGGCTCGAGCGCATTGATCTTCACGACGACCTGCCGGTACTGCTTGAGCAGGCGGTCGTTGCGGCTGCCGAAGATCGAGGTCAGGAGTTTGGGCAACATGCGCGGGAGCTTTCGGGGGCGGCTGCGAACGATCCGCCTAAGGTGGGGAGCCCGCCGCGCCGCGCAAGGGTGCGCCGCCTGGGGCAGGCAAAGTCTGTGATTTTATGCGCCGGGCTCAGCGCCCCGGGGCAGCGGCCAGGCTGCGCCCGGGGGCACCGCCGCGCCCGGCAAGGAAGCGCGCCGGGTTCTGCGGGACACCGTTGACGAGCACCTCGAAGTGCAGGTGCGGGCCGGTCGAGCGGCCGCTGTTGCCCACTTGCGCCACCGGCTGCCCCCGTTTGACCAGGTCCCCTGCCTTGACCAGGGTCTTCGACAGGTGCGCGTAGCGCGTCATGAGGCCATTGCCGTGGTCGAGCTCGAGCAGACGCCCGTACTCGGGATGCGTGTCGACGGCCACCACCATCCCGCCCGCGGCGGCGAGGATCGGCGTGCCGACATCGGCCGGGAAGTCCAGTCCGGTGTGCAGGGCCGAGCGGCCGGAGAAGGGGTCGATGCGGAACCCGAAGCCCGAGCCCACCGGCCCCTCGACCGGTTGCGTGCTGGGCACCAGCAGCTGCGCCAGCCGCCCCTCCAGCAGACGCGACTCGATCAGCGTGAACAGGTCGGTCGTCACGTCGGCGCGCACGTCGAGGGCCGCCAGCCGACCAGTCATGTCGCCGAAGGAACGTTGCTCCTCGGTGGCCAGGTGCGCCGGCGCGAAGGCGGCCAGCAGCGCGGGAATGAACGGCCCGCCCTGGCCCGCACGCGTGGCCGCCGGTGCAGAGGCAGCCGGCGCCGGGCTGCCGAGGAAGCCCCTGAACTCCTCGGGCTTGACGCCGGCGAGGCCGGACACGCGGTCGCCCATCGCCTCGAGCTTGAGCACCTTGGCCTGGATCTCGCCGACCTTCTGCGCCATCGCGTCCAGGTTTTCGCGCACATAGCGGTCGCGCTGCGCGAACTCGTCGCGCACGACCAGGCGCACCACCTGGCTCACCACCGGCCAGCCCTCGCGCGCCGCCTTGAGGAAGATGAAGTGGTACACCGCGCCCGACAGCAGCATCAGCAGCACCGCGAGCACGGCCGCAAGCGCCACCAGCTGCCAGCGGCTGAACTGCAGCACACGCGTGCGCGCCATGCTGCCGTGGGTGATCATGATCTGCATACGCCTAGACTCCTGTCTGGCCGAGCGCCCGACCCGACGTGAACCGACCGACTTCCCGCCCCACCGCCGTGCCGCTGCCCGAACCGCTGGCCGGGGCGCTTGCGCGCCACGGCGGCCTGGCCGATCTGACCGCGCGGCTCGCGCGCTCCCGGGCCTGCTTCGACGCCCTGCGCGGCGAACTGCCCGAGGCCCTGCGCGACGCCGTGCAGCCCGGCCCGATCGACGACGCGGGCTGGACCCTGCTCGCGGCCAACGCGGCAGTGGCGTCCAAGCTGCGCCACCTGCTGCCTCGCCTCGAGGCGGTGCTTCGATCGCAGGGCGCGGCCGCCCCGCCCATCCGGATCCGCATTCGTCGACTCCCGTGAGCGCCCGCGCTGCGTTGGGTGGTGCCGACTATCCGAATCGAACGGATGACCTACCGCTTACAAGGCGGTTGCTCTACCAGCTGAGCTAAGTCGGCACGCGGCCGCCGGGCCGGGGCGCCGATTCTAGGCGCGGGGCCGCCCAGGGCACGTTACTTGATGCGCTTGAGCGCCGGCCGCGGCGCCCCTGGCGGCGGCGGCTCGGGAGGAGCATCGTCGGGCCGCGTCTGCGCGGGCACGTCGACGGCCGAAAGATGGGGGCCGCCGGCGCGTCCGGCCGAGGGCTCGGGTGCGGCGAGCACCGTGGCGCCCGCGCCGGCCGTCGAGCTGGGCATCGGGAAGGCCATGCCCTGGCCGTTCTCGCGCGCGTAGATCGCCACCACGTGGTCCACCGGCACGACGATGTCGCGCGACTGGCCACCGAAGCGGGCCTTGAACTCGATGAACTCGTTGCCCAGCTTCAGTCCGGACGTCGCCTCGAAGCCGACGTTGAGGACGATCTCGTTGTTCTTCACGTACTCCTTGGGCACCTGTACCTGGGCGTCCACGTACACCGCGATGTAGGGCGTGAAGCCGTTGTCGGTGCACCAGTCGTGCAGCGCACGGATCAGATAGGGCCGCGTCGAGCTGCCCTGACCGTCCGGTGCCGAGGGAGTGGTCGCCATGACGGGACTACTTGCGCATCACCTTTTCGGAGGGCGTCAAGGCCTCGATGTAGGCCGGGCGCGAGAAGATGCGCTCGGCATACTTGAGCAGCGGCAATGCGTTCTTCGACAGGTCGATGCCGTAGTAGTCGAGGCGCCACAGCAGCGGGGCGATGGCCACGTCGAGCATCGAGAACTCGTCGCCGAGCATGTACTTGTTCTTCAGGAAGATCGGCGCGAGCTGCGTCAGGCGATCGCGGATCTGGTCGCGCGCCCTCTCGAGCTGCTTCTCGGTGGCCTTGATCCCGCCGCGGCCCTCGAGGATGTTCACGTTGGCGAACAGTTCCTTCTCGAAATTGAACAGGAACAGGCGGACGCGCGCGCGTGCCACCGGGTCGCCAGGCATGAGCTGGGGGTGCGGGAATCGCTCGTCGATGTACTCGTTGATGATGTGCGACTCGTACAGGATGAGGTCGCGCTCCACCAGGATGGGCACCTCGTTGTACGGGTTCATCAACGCGATGTCCTCGGGCTTGGCGAAGACGTCGACGTCGCGGATCTCGAAATCCATGCCCTTCTCGAACAGCACGAATCGGCAGCGGTGCGAGTAGGGGTCGGTCGTTCCGGAGTAGAGCACCATCATGGCTACAGATTCCTGTGATTCGGGGTCAGTGCACTAAAACACAAGGCGCAGCGGCTGCCCGGGCACCCGCTGCGCCGCACATATGGAAGGCGGCCTACTTGACGTCCTTCCAGAACGCGGCATTCAAGCGCCACGCAATCACGGTGAACACGGCCAGGAACAGCAGCACCCACACGCCAATCTGGATCCGCAGCGCCCGGGCCGGCTCGCCCATCCATGCGAGGAACGCGACCAGGTCCGCCACTGCCGCATCGTAGGCCCGTGCGTCGAGCGTGCCCGGCGTGCCCTGCACCCAGCGGCCGGTGAAGACTTCCACTTCGTGGCCATGCTCGGTCTTCTTCTCGAACACCGGTGCGCGCTCGCCCTGCAGCATCCACAGCGGGTGCGGCATGCCGATGTTCGGGAAGGCCAGGTTGTTCCAGCCGGTCTGCTTGCCCGGGTCGCGGTAGTAGGTGCGCAGCAGCGTGTACAGGTAATCCGCGCCGGTGCCGTCCGGACCGGAGCGCGAACGTGCGATCACTGTCAGGTCGGGCGGCGCGGCGCCGAACCACTCCTTGGCCTGCTTGGCGTCGAGCGTCGCCCTCATGACGTCGCCGACCTTGTCCGAGGTGAACAGCAGGTTGTCCTTGATCTGCTCGTCGGTCAGGCCGATGTCGCGCAGGCGGTTGAACCGCATGTACTGCGCCGAGTGGCAGTTCAGGCAGTGATTGACGAACAGCTTGGCACCGTTCTGCAGCGCCGCGTTGTCGGACAGGCGCTCGGCGGGGAACTTGTCCCAGGCGATGCCGCCACCGGCGGCGTGGGCCGTGCCGACGAGGGCGAGGGAGGCCAGAAGGGTCGCGAAAAGTCGCTTGATCGTGGTCATCGTCGTTTCCCGTCGGTGTCTCAATGGGCCTGGAACACCACGCGCTCGGGCACGGGCTTGAACTCGCCCATGCGGCTCCACCAGGGCATGAGCAGGAAGAAGCCGAAGTAGTACAGCGTGCCCACCTGCGCCAGCAGGGTCTTGCCGTCCGACGGCGGCTCGATGCCGAGCCAGCCCAGGACCAGGAAGAACGCGACGAACACGCCGTAGACGTACTTGTGCCAGCCCGGGCGGTAGCGGATCGACTTGACCGGGCTGCGGTCGAGCCAGGGCAGGAAGAACAGGATGATCACCGCCAGGCCCATCACCACGACGCCCCAGAACTTGGCGTCGAAGGTCTTGAGCAGCGCGATGGCCACCACGGTGCCGACCAGCGTGGCGATCTTGCCCTTGGACGACAGACCGCCCTTGAGCACTGCGAGCACCGCCGCGACGGCGCCGATCACGCACAGCGCATTGACCATCAGGTCGGTCGTGGCGCGCAGCATCGAATAGAAGGGCGTGAAGTACCACACCGGTGCGATGTGCGCGGGCGTCTTCAGCGGGTCGGCGGGGATGAAGTTGTTGTACTCGAGGAAGTAGCCGCCGAGCTCGGGTGCGAAGAACACGACGGCCGTGAACACCATCAGGAACACCGACACGCCCATGATGTCGTGCACCGTGTAGTAGGGGTGGAACGGAATGCCGTCCAGCGGGCGGCCCTTCTCGTCCTTCTTGTCCTTGATCTCGACACCGTCCGGATTGTTGGAGCCGACGTCGTGCAGCGCCAGAAGGTGCGCCACCACCAGGCCGATCAGCACCAGCGGGATCGCGATCACGTGGAACGCGAAGAAGCGGTTGAGCGTCGCGTCGCCGACGACGTAGTCGCCGCGGATCAGCAGCGCGAGGTCCGGGCCGACGAAGGGGATGGCCGCGAACAGGTTGATGATCACCTGGGCGCCCCAGTAGCTCATCTGGCCCCACGGCAGCAGGTAGCCCATGAAGGCCTCGCCCATCAGGCACAGGAAGATCGCCACGCCGAAGATCCAGACCAGTTCGCGCGGCTTGCGGTAACTGCCGTACATGAGGCCGCGGAACATGTGCAGGTAGACGACGACGAAGAACGCCGAGGCCCCGGTGGAGTGCATGTAGCGGATGATCCAGCCGCCCGGCACGTCGCGCATGATGTACTCGACCGAGGCGAACGCCAGGCTCGCGTCGGGCTTGTAGTTCATGACGAGGAAGATGCCGGTGACGATCTGGATCACCAGCACCAGGATCGCCAGCGATCCGAAGAAGTACCAGAAGTTGAAGTTCTTCGGCGCGTAGTACTCCGACAAGTGCTTCTTGTACTCGGCGAAGGCGGTCGGGAACCGGTTCTCGAACCAGTTCGTCATCTTGACGGAAACCGGAGCGTCGGCCGGGACTTCCTTGAATTCAGCCATCGTGCTTGCCTCTTGTTGCCTGGGGTGCGCGGCGCTTTAGGCCTTCTTGTCCTCGCCGATCAGCAGCTTGGATTCGGACAGGTACATGTGCGGCGGGATCTCGAGGTTGTCCGGCGCCGGCACGTTCTTGAACACGCGCCCGGCCAGGTCGAAAATCGAGCCGTGGCAGGGGCAGAAGAAGCCGCCCGGCCAGTCGTTCGGCAGGCTGGGCTGGGCACCGGCCTGCAGCTTGGCCGTCGGCGAGCACCCCAGGTGCGAGCAGATGCCCACGGCCACCAGGACCTCGGGCTTGATCGAGCGTGCCTCGTTGCGGGCGTAGGGCGGCGTCAGCTCGTCGGGCTTGCGCTTGCTCTGCGGGTCGGCGAGCTTGTCGTCGTGCTTGGGCAGCGCCGCCACCTGCTCGGGCGTGCGCTTGAGGATCCACACCGGCTTGCCACGCCACTCGACGGTGGCCATCTCGCCCGGCTTGAGATTGCCGATGTCCACCTCGACCGCCGCACCGGCCGCCTTGGCGCGCTCGGAGGGCGCGAAGCTGGACACGAAGGGCACGGCGGCGGCCACGCCGCCCAGGGCGCCGGCACCGCACGTGATACCGATCCAGGTGCGTCGGCCCGGATCGATGGCATCTTGGCTCATGGGATTCCTCGTCGGACGAAGTCTGCGGGTCAACCGATGATTCTAACGGACCCGTCCCCCGGGCCCGCTCCGGCTTGACTTCGCGCTCGGGTGGGCAATACTGGCCCGTGCCATCGAACACCACCCCCCAAGGAGGGCCAACATGAGCTTCGGCAAGGAATTCAAGGAATTCGCGATGAAGGGCAACGTCGTCGATCTCGCCGTGGGCGTGATCATCGGCGCCGCCTTCGGCAAGATCGTCGACTCGGCCGTCAAGGATCTGATCATGCCGGTGATCGGGCGCATCATTGGCGGCCTGGATTTCTCGAACTACTTCGTCGCGCTGAGCGCCGTGCCGGCGGACTACAAGGGCCCGATGACCTACGAGGCCCTGAGCAAGGCGGGCGTGCCGCTGTTCGCCTACGGCAACTTCATCACCGTGGCGATCAACTTCGTGATCCTGGCCTTCATCATCTTCGTGATGGTCAAGCAGATCAACCGCCTCAAGGCCGAGGCGCCTGCCGCCCCCCCGGCGCCGCCCGCCGCGCCGCCGGAAGACATCGTGCTGTTGCGCGAGATCCGCGATTCCTTGCGAAAGTGACGCCGCGCGGCCCGCTGGCTGCGGCGCGCCCGCCGCGATTGGCCGCATACTTGGCGGCGTAGTTTCGACGCATGATCCCGTCCGCCCCCAAGATTCCCGCCGCGCTGGGCGCGGCCGTCCAACGCATCAAGGTCGCCGCCCGCGATGCGGCGCAGCGCTGCGTGGACGCCCTGGGCGTGGCCGCACTCGCCAGCACGAAGTCGGGCGAGCGCGAGAACCTGCTGGCCGCGCAATTCGAGATCAACCGCAAGCAGTCGTCGTATGCGATGGCCTTCAACGAGCGCATCGACGAGTCCATCGCCGCAGAAATGCGACGTCTCGACGGCGGCTCCAAGGGAAGTTCGCTCGGCAAGTCGTCCTGGCAGAGCCTGTCGCTGGTGGACGATCGGGAGGTCGAGATCCAGGTCAGTGCCGAGCGCATCGCGCTGGTGCTGCAGCACGACTGCGAGTGGGAGTTGCGTGAGGTCGAGTCGCTGATGCTCGGCCTGCTCAGGCCCGTCACTCATCCCGAGGTCGAGCCACGCAATCCGGTGCGCCCGGAAGTCATCGGCAAGGCCCTGGTCGGCGCCTGCGACGCGGTGGTGGACAGCAGCGACGTGCGAAAGGTCCTGGCCGAGCAGATGGGGCGTGCGCTGGCCAGCGCCATGCCCACCCTGTACGGGACCATCGCCGAAGAGTTGAAGGCCGCTGGCGTGCGCCCGCCCGAGCCGAACGTGCGCATGACGCAAGGGCCGGGCAACGAGATGGCCCAGTTCACGAACACCGGCTACGACACCTTGGGCCGGCCGGTGGGCATCGATGCCCACGACAGCGGAGCCGGGCGGCTGCACAGCGGGCCGGGTCGACTGCATGGCGGTGCGGGTCAGGGTCATGGCGGTGCCGCCTCTGGCCAGGGCAACGCTGGATCGGGGCCGGTTGGCACCGGCCCTGCACACGGGGCCGGCTCGTCGTCGGCGGCCGGCGCGATGGGCAGCGTCGACGCCGACCTCATGTCGCTGATCCGGCGCCTGGCCGTGATCGGCAACCTCGCCGGCGACACGGTGCTCGATGGCGGGCGGGCGGGCCACCCGAGCGGCCCGGGTGCGCTGACGGCCGGGCAGCTGCCCAACGTCATCCTGTCCAACCGCGAGGAGTTGCGGCGCGCGGCCACCGGTTCGCTCGACCACATGGTGATCGACGTGGTCGGCAGCCTGTTCGACCAGATCCTGTCCGATCCCAAGGTGCCGCCCCAGATGGCGCGCCACCTCGCGCGCCTGCAGTTGCCCGTCCTGCGTGCCGCCCTGGGCGACCCGACCTTCTTCTCGTCGCGCCGGCACCCGGTGCGGCGCCTGGTCAATCGCATGGCCTCGATGGCGGTGGCCTTCGAAGACTTCACGAGCCCGGCCGGCCAGCAGTTCCTGGCGCACGTGCGCGAGCTGGTCGAGGAGATCGTCAACGGCGACTTCGACCAGATCCGCGTCTACGAGCAGACGCTGGACAAGCTCGAATCCTTCGTGGCCGAGCAGGCCAAGCGCGACGTGGAGTCCAAGAGCCAGGCGTCGTCCCTGCTCGACCACCGCGAGACCGAACTGCTGCTGCAGCAACGCTACATGCAGCAGCTGCACGCGGCGCTGACCCCGGTGCCGATGGACGACTTCATGCGCGAGTTCCTGACCCAGGTCTGGAGCCAGGCCATGATGCGCGCGGCCGGCGAGCAGGGGCCCGCCGGCGAGAAGGTGCAGCGCTTCCGCGCGGCCGGCCGCGAACTGGTGCTCAGCGTGCAGGCCAAGAGCACGCCGGCGGACCGCAAGGCCTTCCTGGTCAGGCTGCCGCAGCTGATGAAGGACCTCAACGAGGGCATTGCGCTGATCGGCTGGCCCGAGGCCGCCAAGAAGGACTTCTTCGGCAAGCTGCTGCCGGCCCATGCCGCCTCGCTCAAGGGCGGCACCACGTTGCGCACACTGGACTACAACCTCCTGTCGCGCCAGCTCGACGCCGTGCTGGCGACCCCCCTGCCGCAGGCCGACGAGGCCGTACGCGGCATGAGCGCGCTGCCGGTGCTCGAGGACGTGGTGCACGAACCCTTCACGCGCGAGGAGGCCCAGCGCATCGGCCTCGTCGAGGAAAGCGCGATCGACTGGAACGGCGAGGTCGACATCGACCTGTCCGACGGCGACGAACCCGAGGTGTCGGAAGTCGACATCAAGCTCGAAGGCCTGCCCGCGCCCGAGCCGATCGAGCCGAGCAAGGGCGCCTCGCTGGCCGACCATGTGCAGATCGGCTTCTCCTACCGCATGCACTTCGAGGGACAGTGGCACAAGGTGCGCCTGTCGCACATCAGCCCGGGACGCACCTTCTTCGTCTTCACGCGCGGCAAGGAGCACCAGCACGCGATCTCGATGACCGCGCGCATGCTCTACCGCCTGTGCGAGACGGGCCGCCTGCGCGCCTACGAGAACGCCTACCTGCTCGAGCGAGCCACGGCGCGCGCACGCAAGCAGCTGGCCGCGCTGCGCGGCGGCACGACGACGACAAGCACCTCGGGCGTGCCGCTGACGCGCTACTGAGCGCCGCTCGGCGTCTCGCGGCGTTCCAGCGCACGGCGCGCCCAGCGGATTGCCGCGACGAGGCTCGCGCCGTCGGCCACGCCCTGCCCCGCGATGTCGAAGGCGGTGCCGTGGTCGGGGCTCGTGCGCACGAAGGGCAAGCCGAGCGTCACGTTCACGCCCTGCTCGACCCCCAGGTATTTCACGGGGATCAGGCCGTGGTCGTGCGTCATCGCCACCACGATGTCGAAGGCGCCGCGTCGCGCACGCATGAACACGGTGTCGGGTGCGAACGGCCCCTGCGCATCGATGCCTTCGGCGCGCGCGGCGGCCAGTGCCGGCGCGATGATGCGCTGCTCCTCGTCGCCGAACAGCCCGCCTTCGCCGGCATGCGGGTTGAGGCCCGCCACCGCGATGCGCGGCGCTGCCTGGCCCCACAGCGAGGCGCCGGCGTGCGCGATGCGCAGCGTCTGCAGCACGGCCTCGAAGGTCACCGCGTCGATGGCGCGGCGCAGCGCGAGGTGGATCGTCACCAGCACGACGCGCAGTTCCTCGTTGGCCAGCATCATGCGCACGGGCACGCCGCCGGCCAGCGCCTGCAGCATCTCGGTGTGGCCCGGGTGGTCGACGCCCGCCGCGGCCAAGGCCTCCTTGTGCAGGGGTGCCGTCACCAGGCCCGCGGCGTCCCCGTCCAGGACGGCCCGTGCCGCCGCCTCCACGCACCGCGCCGCCGCGGCGCCGGCGCGCGCGTCCACCCGGCCCCAGGGCAAGGCGGCCAGCCCCTCGGGCAGCGCGTCGGGCTGCCACAGCGGCACGCAGCGCGGCGGGCAGGCGGCGCCATCGCGAGGCGCTCCGACGACGGCGATCGGCCACGCACCCGGCACCAGCGCGGCCGCGCGCCGCAACACCGCGGCATCGCCCACCACCACGCAGCCCGCCGCAGCGCCCTGCGTGAAGGCGCGCAGCACGATCTCGGGGCCGATGCCCGCGGCATCGCCCATCGTCACCAGCAGAGGCCGCGTCATGCCGGGTTCTCCACGTCGATGAACCGGTGCTCGATCCCGAACCGCTCGGCGAGGTGGACGCCGACCGCCGGCGCGCCGAAACGCTCGGTGGCGTGGTGGCCGCAGGCGAGGAAGGCGACGCCGGTCTCGCGCGCCAGGTGGGCCTGCGGCTCGGAGACTTCCCCGGTCAGGAAGGCGTCGACGCCGGCAGCGATCGCGGCGTCGAAGTAGCCCTGCGCCCCGCCGGTGCACCAGCCGACGCGCCGCAATGCCCGCCCATCGCCCGCCAGCACCAGCGGCGAGCGCCCGAGGGCACGATGCACGGCACATGCGAGCTCGTCCACGGTCGCCACCGGCGCTGCGGCCGCGAAGCCGAGGTCCTGCTCGCCGAAGCGTCCGTCCGCCTGCATGCCCAGGCAGGCGCCGAAGCGCGCGTTGTTGCCGAGTTCGGGATGGGCGTCCAGCGGCAAGTGGTAGGCGAACAGGCTGATGCCGTGCGCCATCAGGCGCCGCACGCGCTCGGCCAGCCAGCCGGTCAGGCGGCCATCCTGGCCACGCCAGAACAGGCCGTGGTGCACCAGCAGCGCGTCGGCACGCGCCTCGATGGCTGCATCGATCAGCGCCAGGCTGGCGGTCACGCCCGACACGAGGCGGCGCACCTCGGCACGGCCCTCGACCTGCAGGCCGTTCGGCCCATAATCCTTGAAGCGGTCCGGCGCGAGCAGTTCGGCGAGGTGGGTCTCGATCTCGGTGCGCGTGGCCATGGCAGTCGCCCGTTCCTTTTCACATGCGCAGACTCTGGTTGATCTTCTCGCAGGCCGTCACCGTGGCGCTGGCCGTGCTGTTCGTGGTGGCGACGCTCAAGCCGGAATGGCTGGGGCGCTCGCCAGGCCGCATGTTGCCCGAGATCGTGTCGATCGCCACGGCCCCGGCACCGGCGGCACCGGCCAGCGGACCCTCCGTCGCCGGGCTGCGCGTCGCCGCGCAGCGTGCCGCGCCGGCCGTCGTCAGCATCGCCGCGAGCAAGATGCCCGCGCGCAACCCGCACGGCGACGACCCGTGGTTCCAGTTCTTCTTCGGGCAGCGCGGCACGCCGCAGGACGCGCAGCCGCAGCGCGGGCTCGGCTCGGGCGTGATCGTCTCGCCCGAGGGTTATCTGCTGACCAACCACCATGTGGTGGAGGGCGCCGACGAGATCGAAGTGCAGCTCGCCGACGGCCGTTCGGCCGCGGCGCGCGTGGTCGGCACCGACCCCGAGACCGACGTCGCGGTGCTCAAGATCGAGCTGCAGCGCCTGCCTGCCGTCACCTTCGGGCGGCTCGACCAACTGCAGGTGGGCGACACGGTGCTGGCCATCGGCAACCCCTTCGGCGTGGGCCAGACGGTGACGGCGGGCATCGTCAGCGCGCTGGGCCGCAATCAGCTCGGGCTGTCGACCTTCGAGAACTTCATCCAGACCGACGCGGCCATCAACCCCGGAAACTCCGGCGGCGCGCTGGTCGACGCGGCCGGACAGCTGGTGGGCATCAACACTGCGATCTTCTCGCGCACCGGCGGCAGCCTGGGCATCGGCTTCGCGATTCCGGCGGATACCGCGCGCAGCGTGATGGAAGGCTTGATCCGCGATGGCCGGGTCACGCGGGGCTGGATCGGCGTCGAGCCGCGCGACCTCACGCCCGACCTGGCCGAGGCACTGGGCGTGCAGGCGTCCCCCGGCGTGCTGATCACCGGCGTGCTGCGCGACGGCCCGGCCGCCCGTGGCGGCATCCAGCCCGGCGACGTGGTGGTGCACATTGCCGGACGACCGGTGGCCAACACCGCCGAACTGCTCAATGCCGTCGCGGCGCTGCCGCCGGGACGCAGCGCGAACATCGGCGTGCAGCGCCGAGGCAAGCCGATCGACGTGACCGTGACGGTGGCACAACGCCCGGGCCAGCGCGCCGCGCCGCGCTGAGCGCACGCCGGTCACCGACGATCACACCCCTTACGCGGTGCTTCAAGCAGGCACGGCCAGGCTGGGCTCCAATCGCCGGCCACGATCCGCACATTCGTCGCGCTCCCCGATGCCTTCGTCCCCGCCCTCGATCCCGCGCCGAGTCGTGTCGCTTGCGTCGCGTGCGTCGCTCGTGGCGCTGGCGACACTGGTGGCGGGTTGCGCCACCGCGCCCGGTGCTGGCCCGGCACCCGGGGCCCTGCCCGGCGAAACGCCCTCCGCGCCACGTCGGGCCGCACCCTCGCCGCTGGCGACCGAGCAACGCTTTCTGGACGACTGGTTCAAGGGCACGCCGGTGGTCATTGCGCTGCAGGGCAGCGGGCCGCTTGTCGTCGAGGTCCCGCTGGTGCATTCGTTCGACCGCGGGTCCGTGGTGCCGAAGCCCGCCCTCGGCGCGGTGCTGGACCGCGTGGCCGAAAGCCTGCGCCGTCAGCCGAACACCCGCGTCAGCGTGACGGCGGCGGCCGACCCGGGCGCGGCCGCCAGCCAGTCGCTGGCGCGCATGACCAAGGTGCGGGAGCACCTGGTCGCGCGCGGCGTCGCCGCCACGCGCGTCGTCCTGCAGCCCGCCGGCACGCCGACGGCGGGCGCGCAACTGCTCATCACGCTGGTCGCGGCGCCGATCATGCGCCTGGACGACACGACGCTGCCGCCGAGCGCGGCGATCACGCGCAACCGCTGAACGCCCGCCCGGGGCTCAGGCCGCCTCGAGCCTGGCGAAGAGCGGGTCGTGCCGACCGCGCGGCCGATACGCCGACACCTTGCGCGCGATGGCCGCAATGTGCTCGGGCGTGGTGCCGCAACAGCCGCCGACGATGTTGAGGAAGCCGCTCCTCGCGAAGTCCTCCATCAACCCCGCGGTGACGTCGGGGGTCTCGTCGAAGCCGGTCTCGCTCATCGGGTTGGGCAGGCCGGCGTTGGGGTAGCACGAGATGTAGGTGTCGGCCGCCACCTTGGCCAGCTCCTCGATGTACGGGCGCATCAACGCGGCGCCCAGGGCGCAGTTCAGACCCACGGCCAGCGGGCGCGCATGGCGCACCGAGTGCCAGAAGGCGCCGACCGTCTGCCCCGAAAGGATGCGCCCGGAGGCGTCGGTCACGGTGCCCGAGAGGATCACCGGCAGGCGCTCGCCGCTGGCCTCCATCACTTCGTCGAGGGCAAAGATGGCCGCCTTGGCATTGAGCGTGTCGAAGATGGTCTCGACCAGGAACAGGTCGGCGCCGCCCTCGAGCAGGCCCTCGGCCTGCTCGCGGTACGCGGCGCGCAGCTGCGCGAAGCTGACATTGCGTGCACCGGGATCGTTGACGTCGGGGCTGATGCTCGCCGTGCGCGGCGTCGGGCCCAGCGCCCCGGCCACGAAGCGCGGCATCTCGGGTGTGCTCGCCGCCACCGCGGCGGCCTTGGCGATGCGCGCCGCGGCCACGTTCATCTCCCGCGCCAGCGGGGCCAGGCCGTAATCGTCCTGCGCGATCGAGGTGGCGCCGAAGGTGTTGGTCTCGATGATGTCGGCGCCAGCCGCGAGGTACTGGTCATGGATCTGCCGCAGCACGTCCGGCCGCGTGAACTGCAGCAATTCGTTGTTGCCCTTCAGGTCCTTCGGATGGTCCTTGAAGCGTTCGCCCCGGAAATCGGCCTCCGTCAGCCGGAAACGCTGGATCATGGTGCCCATCGCCCCGTCGATGACGACGATGCGACGCGCCAGCAGGGCCGGCAGATCGGCGGCGCGCGTGTAGGGGCGTGGCTCGGGGCGCAGGACTGTCATGCCGGCATTCTAGGAAGCCCGCGCCGGCCCCGTTCGCCGGCCGGGCTACTGCAGCAGCCGCGGCTCGCGCCCGGTCGCCGGCGCCGCCACCGCGGCCACGCGCGCACCCGCCTCGCCGGACGCCCAGATCGCGAGCCGCTCGGCGCTCATCGGCCGCGCGAACAGATAGCCCTGGAACTCGTCGCAGTCGAGGTGGCTGAGGATGTCGCGCTGCACCTCGGTCTCGACGCCTTCGGCCACCACGCGCAGACCGAGCGCGTGCGCCAGCCGGACCACCGCGTCCACCACCGCCATCGCATCGCCCGAGATGCCCAGGTCGGCGACGAAGCTGCGGTCGATCTTGAGCTGGCGCGCCGGCAGCGAGCGCAGGTAGGCGAGGCTGGAATGGCCGGTGCCGAAGTCGTCGATGGCCAGCGAAACGCCGGCGCGCGCCAGCTGCGCGAACGCCCGCATCGTCGCCTGCGTGTCCTCCATCGCCACGCTCTCGGTGATCTCGAACGTCATCAAGGAGGCGTCGACGCGATGGGCCGCGAGGGTGCGGCGGATGCGCTGCACCAGATCGTCCTGGCGCAGCTGCTGCGCCGACAGGTTGACGGCCACGCGGATGCGCAGGCCGGAGGTTTCCCATTCGCGCATCTGACGGCACGCGGCATCGAGCACCCACTGGCCGATCTGGCCGATGAGGCCGAAGCGTTCGGCCACCGCGATCAACTCGGTCGACCCTACGGCGCCGCGTGTCGGATGCTGCCAGCGCACCAGCGCCTCGACACCGGTCAGCTCGCGCGTGCGGGCATCCACCTTCGGCTGGTAGAAGAGTTCGAGCTCGCCATTCTCGACCGCGCGGCGCAGGTCGGTCTGCAGCGCAAGCTGGTCGGCGCTGTCCAGTTCCATGCGCGGCTCGTAGAACGCATAGGTCGCGCCACCGGTGCGCTTGACGGCAAACATCGCCGCGTCGGCCAGGGCGATCAGGCGGCTCGTGGGACCGTGATCCGGGAACATCGCGATGCCGATCGAGCACGACAGGCGCACCTCGCTGCCGCCGGGCACGCGATAGGGGGCCGTCAGCGTGTACAGGGCATGCTGGGCGACCGCCGCGGCCGCTTCGTGCGAGCCCGGTGCGGCCACCAGCAGCAGGAACTCGTCGCCGCCGATGCGCGCGGCCGTGTCCTGTTCGCGCGCCACCGCCGCGAGGCGGCGCCCGACCTCGCGCAGCACTTCGTCGCCGGCACCGTGCCCGAACGACTCGTTGACCGCCTTGAAACCGTCGAGATCGATGAAGAGCACGGCCATCGCAGACGGCTGGCGTCCGACCGCGTCGAGCGTTTCGTCGAGCCGCTCCTCGAAGTGCAGCCGATTCGGCAGGCCCGACAGGGCATCTCGGAAGGCGAGTTCGCGCAATTGGCGGTTGGCCCGCTTGAGCGAGCCGGCCAGCGCCTGCGCGCGGTAACCGCTGCGCGAATCGACGATCGCCGACAGCAACCCCATCACCACGGTGGCCAGGCCGAGCAAGGAGAAGAAGGCCGCCAGTTCGGGAGCCACGAGCAATGCCGACGCCGGCGCCACCGCCCCCTCGGACATCGGCACCGCCAGCACGGCCACGGTGGGCGCCGCCAGGGCGGCGGCCATCAGGAAGGCGATGCCCGCGGCGTGCTGAACCCGGTGACGCTCGAAACGTGGCATTCGCCCGCCGTTGGTCAGACGCAATCCCGGCACCAGGCCACCGATCGCCAAGGCGAGCGCCTCGAGCGCTGGACGCGCCGCCAGTGCGCCCCATTGGGGCGCATTCGACAAAGCGGAGCCCACGACCACGTACACCAGGGCACCGGCACACACGGTCGTGGCGACCACCGCTGCATGGGCCATGCGGGACCGCGCCAGGAGGCGCGCCAGCAGGAGCGCGCCGGTCATGCCGGCGGCCGCCAGCGTCCATGCCCACGCCAGGCGCTCGGCCAGGAACCAGCTTGCGGGGCTGGACGGCAGGCGCATCCACGCCAGCAACCAGATCGACCACAGCGCGGTGCCCAGGGCCAGGCCGCCACCGAGGGCCCAACCCGACATCACCACCCAGTCGGACGAGCGAACCTTGCGCAGGCTGTGCGAAAGCAATGTGGCGAAGCCCGCGGCCAGGCCGAGGGCAACGGCAAGAGTCCAGGCGTCGGGCAGCATGCGTCGCGAACAACCGCACACCCAAGACCCATGGCGCGCGGACGTGACGATTCTGCCCGCCCAGGGCGCCTCGAATCAGTCGAATAACGACCACGAGCCCCCCATGAGCGGGGGCTTGCGCCTCAGTGCAACACGACCGGCTGCTGCGCCAGGGCGCCGTAACGGCCGATGAAGGCGTCGAGCTCCTCCTCGCTCGGGCCCTGCTCGACCAGCGCCTGCACGCCGGCGCGGAAATGCTCGGCCAGCAGGCCGTCGAGGAAGATCTCCTTGCGCGCGAACTTGTCGACGATCTCGTAGCCGCCGCGCGCAACGCCGACCCCTGGCCCCGTGGGGCCGATCTGCATCACCGTGTAGTTGTCCGAGTCGTAGAGCATCAGCATGGCATTACCCCTGGGTCCAAGCTGAGCGCCGCGACCGCAATTTCAAGGCCGCGCCGGCACGGCGCCCGCCTCGGCCTCGGCGTCGACCTCCAGGACGAGGGGCGGGCCGCCCTCGATGGTGGCGAGCACGGCGCGCAGCGGACGGTAGCCCTGCGCAGGGTCGAGCCAGACCTCGACCTTCGTCTCGTGGCGCCGGTCCGTGTCACGCAACAGGCGCAGTGCCGGGCGCCCCGCGATCGGCTCGCCCCCCTGGACGACGAAGGACCAGCGCTCGGCCCCGCCGCGCGCGCCGATCACCATCAAAGTCGTGCGGGCGCCCGCCTGGCGCTGCGCCGGCTCGGCCTCGAGCACGCCCGCGAGTTGCACCAGCCAGCTCAGCCGGTCCTGCGCACCGGGCCACAGCGGCAGTTCGTGCGTCGGCCCGGAGAACGTGATCTTGCCGGCATCGCGCTGGAAGTTCGCCGCCTGGCGGTCACGTCCACGCCGCCGCAGCGCGAAACGATCCGGCGCCGCGCCGCTCGCGTCCACGACCCCCTGGCTGACCCACTCGAGCAGGGTCAGTCCGCCCGCACGGCCCTCGAGACGCGCCTCGTAGCGCCCGTCCGGCTGCGGCGACCAGTTCAACGTGGCCTGCCCGCTGAGCGGTCCACGTTCCATCCGGTAGCGCCAGGTCGCCGCCTGCGGCAGCCGCGGCGCATAGACCGGCAGGTCCGCGGCCGGCGGCGCGGCGACCGTCTCGGCGACGGCGTCGGCATCGAGCGCGGGCGCAGCGGCCGGCGCCACCCGCCCGGCGGGGGTGGAGTCCGGCTCTGGCATGGGGGTCGTCGGTCGCGTCGATGGTGCCGGCGCCTGCGCCGCAGGGGCCGGCGCGCGCGTCGGTGGCGACGTGGGCGGCAGCGGCGCCAGCGCCACGCGGTACACGACCCGATGCGGGGCGGACTGAGGCGGAGCCTCGGCAAGATCGAACCACGCCGGCAGCCCCCACGCCAGCAGCATCCAGTGGGCGGCGAGCACGCCGAGCGCGAGCCCACCGGCGAGCAACCGGCGGCGCCACGGCGCAGGCAAGGATTCGACGGACAATCCCGGCATGAAGCTCGCCACCCTGAAAGACGGATCGCGCGACGGTCAACTGGTCGTCGTCTCGCGCGACCTGACGACGGCCCATTTTGCGACCGGCATCGCCACGCGTGTGCAGCAGGTGCTCGACGACTGGAACTTCCTGTCGCCGCAGCTGCAGGACCTGTACGTGACGCTCAACCAGGGCAAGGCGCGCCACGCCTTCGAGTTCGTGCCGCAGATGTGCATGGCCCCGCTGCCGCGCGCCTATCAGTGGGCCGACGGCTCGGCCTACATCAACCACGTCGAGCTGGTGCGCGCGGCGCGCAAGGCCGAGGTGCCCGAGAGCTTCTACACCGATCCGCTGATGTACCAGGGCGGCAGCGACGACCTGCTGGGGCCCTGCGACGACGCGCCCTTCGCCAGCACGGACTGGGGCATCGACTTCGAGGCCGAAGTGGCGGTGGTCACCGGCGACGTGCCCAACGGCGCGACGCCGGAGCAGGCGCTCGAAGGCATCCGCCTGGTGATGCTGGCCAACGACTGGAGCCTGCGCAACCTGATCCCCGCCGAGCTGGCCAAGGGTTTCGGCTTCTTCCAGAGCAAGCCGGCCACCGCCTTCAGCCCGGTCGCGGTGACGCCCGACGAGCTGGGCGACGCCTGGCAGGGCGGCCGCCTGCACCTGCCGATGCACGTGAGCTGGAACGGCAGGAAGGTGGGCCTGTGCGACGCCGGCCCCGAGATGACCTTCCACTTCGGCCAGTTGATCGCCCACGTCTGCAAGACGCGCAACGTGCGGGCCGGCTCGATCATCGGCTCGGGCACCGTGAGCAACAAGGACTGGGCCAAGGGCTACTCGTGCATCGCCGAGAAGCGCGCCATCGAGACCATCCAGGACGGCGCGCCCAAGACGCCCTTCATGGCCTTCGGCGACACGGTGCGCATCGAGATGAAGGGCGCCGACGGCCAGTCGGTGTTCGGCGCCATCGAGCAGAAGGTCGTGCCGGTGCGCTGAGGCGCGCCCGCTTCAGCCCTTCTTGCGCTGTGCCGCCTTCTGGGGCGCCGCGGGCTGGACCTGCAGCGCCGCCGTCATGCCGGTGAGCACGCCGCTGGCCATCGCCACGTAGCTCTCCGCCAGCACCTGCGCCGCGCGCAGGCCGGCGCTGCGGCCGCCCTTGAGTGCCGCCTGCATCTGTGCGGCGAAGCCCTCCGCGGTGCTGGCCGCGGTCATGCCGGCGAGCGTGCCGCCGGCATCGAGCTTCTCGGCCATCGCCGCCCACGGTGCCGCCAGCGGCCCCGCCGCCTCCGCGGCCTTGCGCACGGCACCGATCAGCAGGTCGTCGAACTTGTCGAGGTCGTCGAGCGCCTTCTTCAGATGCTTCTCGCGCAGGTCGACGCCGCGGTCCACCAGCTGCTGCAGCGCGGCCTGATTGGCCTGCACCGCCTTGACGAGCGCCTCGTCCATGCCGGCCACCGCGCGATCGACCAGGGCCGCCGCGTCGGCACCGGCCAGCGGGTTCTGCGCCAGGCCCGAGTTGACCGCCTGGGTCACCGCGCCCAGGCTGCTGCGGATGTTGGCCAGGGTGAGCTCGCGTCCGCGCAGCGCACCCAGCGTGGCCTCGGTCACCGCCTGCTGCAGGCGCGCGGCCTGCTTCGCGCTGGCGCCTTCGAACATCGAGATCAGGGCATCGGCATCGAAGCCGGGCTTGGCCATGGTGGGCTCCTTGCGTAGGGGGGACGCCCGATGCTCGCACCAAGCGCGGCGCCGGGCAAGCCGGCGGCGGATGGTAGGCCGTGTTGGGATCGAACCAACGACCAAAGGATTATGAGCGGCAGTTAGCCCGCACTTTTCAACGACTTTGGCTCGCCTTCGCTCGTCACGCTGCGCTGAAACCCGCCAGAGCTGTCACGTTTAGCGCAATTGGTTAGCGCCAGTGCCGTCGACCCAGCGCGGGGCTCATCTCCCGCTGCATGGCGCGCCATACCCGTTCGAGGCCCGCGCACATCCATGGCTGTCCATCTCGGAACACTCGCCATTGCCTCACGTCCCTGTGGTTCGGCTCGAAGTGAAGTGACCATGACACGCCGCCACAAGAGAACGTCCAGTCGAACGGCTGCCGTCGGTCCTCCTGGGCGTCGAACGGGTGATTTATGCCTAGCTCAGTTGCGACGGCCAGGCGCCGTTCCTTGCGCGCGTCGCGCTCGGCGCTGCTTGCATATCGGTAGCGTCGCATGCTCGAATGTTAGGCAGGAATCATTAACAATCGACATACAACAACGTTAGGTCGCATGGTGAGGCACGTTTTGGGTTCGACCGCGAAGTTCCTTGCGGCGTTGTGCCTGGCCTTTGCTGCGCACGGAGCATTCGCGCAGTCTGATGCGCAGCTCAGGGCTAAGCTGGTCGGCGTTTGGCAGGAGACCCGTCAACTTGAGTGTGAGGAACACCGCCAACGCATGCAGCTTCGAGCAGATGGAACCTTCGAGGTGGCTGGGTTCGTCGGCAGGTGCAACGCGCTGTCTGCGTTTGTCTGGCGTGGCACGTGGCGTGTTGTGCAGCGCAAGTTCATCTACACCACAACGTACTCAAACCCTGCGGAGCTCTATCCGAACGGCGAGACGTTCTCCGATCAAATTGTCTCGGTCACGGACAAGGCGTGGGAGATGGTTGAGCAAAGCACTGGCAATAGGTCAATTGCCACAAGGGTGAAGTAGGTGCGTATGCGACCTAACCCCTCCATCGAGCGGACGCCCTACGGCATGCTTCGCATGCCTTCGGTCGCCGCTCATGTCGAACGTTGGGCAACTAGCTTGCGGGGACGGAAATGAAACTCGAGGAGTTCATCAAAGAGGTTCTAACGGAGATCGTTTCCGGCATTCGAAGCGCCCAAGAGGCTAGAGGCGGTGCCTTCATCGTTCCTGCGTCTGATGGCGGGCATGACTACGCCAAGCACCCTCGCGTCTCATCAAGTGCCAGAATCAAATCAACCATCGTTGACTTCGATATCGCTCTCACGGTGGAGGAGGCAAGCAAAGGCACGGGCGGCGGCGGCATCAAGGTTCTTGGTATCGGAG
>DASTJE010000171.1:0-4359 GCA_035716845.1 Burkholderiaceae bacterium | reverse complement strand
CTGGTGCGCCAGACCTTGCGGCCCGCCAGGCGCAGGCCCTCGAAGGCCTGCGGGCTCGTCACCTCGTGCACCAGGTGGCGGTCGATGTACAGGACCGTGGTGCCGTCGTCCTCGGTGTGGACGGCGTGCTCGTCCCAGAGCTTGTCGTAGAGGGTGCGTGCAGTCATGGCGAGCGCGGATTGTCCCGGATTTGGCTACTGCGCCTCGATGCCGGCCTTCTTGACCAGCTTGGCGTACTTGTCCTTCTCGCTGCGGAAGTACTGCTGCGCGAACTCGACCGTGCTGACGCCGATCACGTTGCCCTGCCGGGCCATCGCGTCCTTGGTGGCCGGGTCGTTGAACGCGGCGACGATGGCATCGTGCACGCGCTTGACGTCGGCCGCGGCCATGCCCTTGGGGCCCAGCACGCCGAACCAGGCCTCCACCACGTAGCCCGTGAGGCCCTGCTCGGCGAAGGTCGGGATCTCCGGCGCGGCGGGCGTGCGCTGCGCGCCGCCCATGCCGATGGCGCGCAGCGCGCCGCTCTTGATGTGCTGCTGCACGCTGGGCAGCGCCACGGTGGCGAAGTCGATCTGGCCGCCGATCAGGTCGGTGACCATCGGGCCGACGCCCTTGTAGGGGATGTGGTTGGCCTTGGCGCCGACCTCGTCGACATACTGCTCGCCCGTCAGGTGCAGGATGGTGCCGTTGCCGCCCGAGCCGTAGTTGAGCTGGCCGGGCCTGCTCTTGAGCAGCGCGGCGAACTCCTTGTGGTCCTTGGCCGGCACCTTGGTCGGGTTGACGACCAGCACGATCGGCGTGGCGCCGACCACCGCGATCGGCGTGAAGTCGCCCGGCATGTCGAAGGGGATCGTCTTGTAGACGCTGGGGAAGATCACCACGTTGTTCGACACCACCGACAGCGTCATGCCGTCGGGCGCGGCCTTCGTGAGCGCCTGCAGGCCGAGGATGCCGCCGGCGCCGGCCTGGTTGTCCACCACCACCGGGAAGCCCAGCGCCCTGGCCAGTGCCGGCTGCGCCGCGCGCGTGATCGCGTCGACTCCGGAGCCGGTGGCGTTGGGCAGGATGAAGCGCACGCTCTTGTCGCCCACCTGGGCCGCGGCGGGCCCGGCGAGCGCCAGCGTGGCGGCGGCGGCGAGCAGGACGCGGCGCGAAGCGGAAGTCGTGAACATCGGTGTCTCCTTCATGGTCGTGGGATGCGATTACGCCACGCAGCGCGCGGCGAACAGGGCTTCGATCTCGGCCGGCCCGAAGCCCAGGCCGGCCAGCACGCTGCGCGTGTGCTCGCCGCGCCGCGGCGGGTTCAGGCGCACGCCGGGGCGCTCGCCACCGAGGGTGAACGGGAACAGCGTGGTCTTGACGGTGGCGCCGGCGCGCTCGCCGTCGGTGAGCTGGATGTCGGCCAGCCCGCCGGTCGACACCAGGTGTGGGTCGTCGAGCAGCTGCTCGGGGCGCATGATCGGCGCGAACGGCAGGCCGGCGTCCTCCATGATCCGCGCCAGCTCGGCCGCGCTGCGGTCGGCCAGCCGCACCGCCAGCGCCGGCAGCAGTTCGCCGCGCAGCTTGACCCGCTCGTTGTTGCTGCCGAAGCGCGGGTCGGCCTTGAGGTCGTCCAGCCCCAGCGCATCGCAGAAGGTCGCCCACTGGGCGTCGCTCACCGCGGCCAGGAAGATCTGCTCGCCGTCCTTGACGGTGAACACGTCGTAGATGGCCCACGGGCTGATGCGCGCGGGCATCGGCGCGGCCGGCCGGCCGGTGATGGCGAACTGCAGCATGTGCTGGCCGACCAGGAAGATGTTGTTCTCGTACAGCGCCGACTGCACTTCCATGCCGCGACCGGTGATGCCGCGCTCGATCAGCGCGCCCAGGATGGCGATGGCGCCGAACATGCCGCCCATGATGTCGTTGACCGACGAGCCGGCGCGCAGCGGGTCGCCCGGCCGGCCGGTCATGTAGGCCAGGCCGCCCATCATCTGCACCACCTCGTCGAGCGCGGTGCGGTGGTCGTAGGGGCCGGGCAGGAAGCCCTTCAGGCTGGCGTAGATGAGGCGCTCGTTGCCCTGGGCGAGCGACGCGTAGTCGAGCCCGTACTTGACCATCGTGCCGGGCTTGAAGTTCTCGGCCACCACGTCGGCCGCCGCGCACAGTCGCCGCGCCACCGCAGCGCCCTCCGGATGGTGCAGGTCGATCTGGATGCTCTTCTTGTTGCGGTTGAACATCGGGAAGAAGCCGATGCCCGCGCCCAGCAGCGTGCGCGTGCGGTCGCCGTCGATCGGCTCGACCTTGACCACGTCGGCGCCCAGGTCGGCCAGGACCATGCCGCAGGTCGGCCCCATCACCATGTGGGTGAACTCGACGACCTTCAGGCCCTTCAGGGGTTGGTGCTTCATGGTCCGTCCTCGTCAGGCCGCCCGCAGCGTCTTCGGCAACCCGGCGCGCCAGACCGCTCCATGCAGCGGCTCGCCGGCCAGCCACTCGCCGACCTGGCGGCGCAGGGCCATCAGCGCGTCGAAGTCCAGGCCGGTGGACACGCCCATGCTCACGAACAGGTAGGCCAGGTCCTCGGTGGCCACGTTGCCGCTCGCCCCGGGGGCGTGCGGGCAGCCGCCCAGGCCGCCGGTGCAGGCGTCAAAGCGGCGGATACCGGCCTGCCAGGCCGCGAAGGCGTTGGCTGCGCCGAGGCCGCGCGTGTCGTGGAAATGGGCGCAGTGCAGGCGCTCGCCGGCCACCGCGAAGGCCTGCTCGAACAGTGTCTTGACCTGCAGCGGGTCGGCATAGCCCACGGTATCGGCCAGGCCGATGCGGTCGACGCCGATGTCCAGCGCGGCGCGCACCAGGCGCAGCACCTCGGCCGGTTCGACGCGGCCCTGGAGCGTGCAGCCGAAGGCGGTGGACAGGCCCACCTCGACGAGGCAATCGGAGCCCTTCGCGTCGCGCAGGTCGACGATGCGCGCGATGTCGGCCACCACCTCGTCGGGCGTACGCTTCATGTTGGCCAGGCTGTGCGCGTGGCTGGCCGACAGCGGCACCAGCATCGCGTACGCCCGGGCCTCGATCGCACGCTCGGCCCCCTTCAGGTTGGGCACCAGCACCGAGGGCACGCAGCCCGGCAACGTGCGCGCGAAGGCCACCAGTTCGGCGGTGTCGGCCAGTTGCGGCATCAGGCGCGCCGGCACGAAGGAGCCGACCTCGATCTCGCGCAGGCCCGCGCCATGCGCGGCGCGCAGCCACTCGAGCTTGTGCGGCGTGGACAGCACGCGCGGCAGGATCTGCAGGCCGTCGCGCAGACCCACCTCGCGCACGACCACCGGTTCGGAAACGGACATGGACCTCACTGTAGCCATGCCGTGCGGTATCGTCGGCGGTATTTCGGAACCTCCGGCGTTCCGGACCGGCATGGCACGCACCTTCGACCCCGTCACCCTGCGCCTGTTCGTCGCCGTCTGCGAGGAGCGCAGCATCGCGCGCGCCGCCGAGCGCGAGGCCATCGTCGCCTCGGCAGTGAGCAAGCGCATCGCCGCCATCGAGGCCGAGGTCGGCGCCGCGCTGCTGGTGCGCGGCCGGCGCGGCATCGAGCCCACCGCCGCCGGCGAGGCCCTGCTGCGCCAGGCGCGCGAGGTGCTGTCGACGATGGCGCGCATGCACGCCGAGCTGTCGGATTTCGCCACCGGCGCGCAGGGCAGCGTGCGCATCGTCGCGGCGCCCTCGGTGCTGGCCGAGCAGCTCGCCGACGACCTGGGCACCTTCCTGCAGCGCCACCCCGGCGTGCGCGTCAGCCTCGACGAGCGCGTCAGCCCCGAGATCGTCAAGGCGGTGCGCGAAGGCAGCGCCGACCTCGGCGTGCTGTGGGACCTGTCGGACCTGTCCGGGCTGGCCACCCTGCCCTACCGCCGCGACCGGCTGTGCGTGGTGGCACCACGCGGGCATCCGCTTGCGCGGCGTCGCCGCATCGCGTTTGCTGACGCGCTGCCGCACGTCAGCGTGGCCGTGGCGCCCGGCGGCATGATGGACCGCCTGCTGCAGCGCGAGGCCGCGCGCCTGGGCACGACGCTGGTGCACCGCATCCAGGTCTCGGGCATGGATGCGGCCGCCCGCACGGTGGCCGCCGGGCTCGGGCCGGCCATCCTGCCGCGCGAGGCGGTCGAGAGCTACGAGGCGCGCCACCGGCTCGCGCTGGTGCCGCTGACCGACACCTGGGCCGAGCGGCGCTTCCGCCTGTGCCTGCGCGCCGACGGCAGCGTCTCGGCCGCGACGCGCCAGCTCGCCGAGGCGCTGAGCGCCGCCGCAGCGACCTGAGCCTGCTCAGGCCGCCTCGATCACGCCAGGCCCGCCCGCATACAGCGCCTCGACCTCGGCGGC